>JBIKVI010000291.1:0-5696 GCA_044356935.1 Silvanigrellaceae bacterium
GACTCCCTGCGCGAGGTGGGCCGCGTGTCGCACGCCGAATGGATCCCGGCTCCGTGCCGCAACGCAATGTCTGCGGGCTCCTGGTGGGAGAATCCCGCCAAGGCCATAGACGTGGCGCGCATCTTTCGCGTCGATGGCAACCTCCTCACCGTGTCACCCTATGGCGTCAAGGCATGGGCAGATGGAGTCACAACGGCCGCAACGGGTTTGACATCATGGGGCGTCAAAGGGTGTCCTGCGGGAATGCTCGGGCGGCCTGGTGTGGGCACGGGCGGGGGGTGGAACCGCAGCCCGAGTTTCGACTGACACGCGAGAACGGCGGCATTCGACCGGCCGATTCACATCGTGGAAACCATAGAGGCCGGAGCCCCCATCCCAAGGAACGAGACGCTCTCGCCGTCGCATGCGACTTCCACGGCGCCGTGCCACGACGGGGCACCGTCGTAGTCGAGAGTGCGCGTTGCGATGACACGGTTCTTGGTGACGTCGACCAGGGCGAGTTCGTGTGGACCGCGCAGCAGGCGTATCTCGCCGCCGACCTTCCAGTCGGAGCGCACCTGAAGGCCTTCGGCCACCACCGAGCGATCGGTAAGATCGGTGATGCGCAACGCGATGGACCTCGGGGTAAGGCGCGGACAGGTCATGCCGCTCACGAAGATCTCGAGGCGCGCCACATGGCGCGCGCCCGCGCGCCTCAGGGGGACGTTGCCGATGGGAACGTTGCCTCCCCTCGCGACCACAGAGGCGGCAGCAAGCGTTGCCGCGTCGGCGACGTTGCCGGTGACCTGGTCGGCGCCACTGCGGCCGCGCGGGTGGCTCACGCAAGCCACGCACACGCCCCAAAGGCCGAGCATGAAAGTGAGCAGAATCGAGAGACGATGCGCCAACGCTCTCAGTGGGCGCGACGGCCTGAGCCGCCACGGCAACGTGGCCCTCACAGGACGGTGGGAATCAACGGGCACGCAGACCTCCCGGACGCAGCGACGTTCAGCGAGACGTCATCGATGGGTCGGAGCCCCTCTTGCCGCGCGAGGAGAGCACGGTAGGCGTCTAGGGTCGCAACGAATGACGCGTCGAAAGCGTACGTGATGCCGCCCAGGTAGTCGAGGTGCTCGTCCACGCGCGCGGGCGCGAGCTCGGCGGGCGCGAAGAATTGCCGAATCGCGCCAGCACGCACCGGGTCGGAGGCGTGCTCCCACGCGGCGAGGGCCTGTGCGAGAAGCGGGGCGACGGCGGAGTCGAAGGCGCCATTCGCCGTGGCATCGGGTCTCCGGAACCATGCGGCGAAGACACACGGTGTTCTTGCGAAACGATGCCAAGCGAGAGCGAGATCGATGCGGTAGGCCAAAGGCGCGGCCTGCGCGCGCACGAGCGCCGCATCGCCGATGACCAGTACCGCCGCCGGGTTCCCTGCGCCGTGAGCCATGACGAAAGCGGCTTGCCTCTCAATGCTCCAGGCATCGAAGCCCTCTTGACGGATGACGCGAGCCCTCCAGCCGCGCGCTGCGAGCAAGGTGGTTGCAAGCCACTCGGAATGCTCACTCGCTCCCGAGCAAAAAAGACACACCTCACCGCGCGTGGGCAAGGAGGTGGGACTCGCTAGGGCTTCGCCGAGGCCATCGTCGAGCGAACGCTCCCAAGCCATCCAAAACGCGACGTCATCGGCGAAGGTGTGCAGAGGCTCGAGGAACACGCTCCGGACGGCTCCTCGCGCGCCGACGCCTAGAGCGGGCGCAATGGGCTCGAAGCCCGCGCGCAGCCCGGCGATTGCAGACATGCATGCCGCATCGAGCGAACCATTGCGCATGGCGTCGTTGAGGAGCCGGGGCGTGGCGAATACGGGCATTCTCCCCGTGTGGAAGTAGGGCAGCATGTTGAGGTAAGCAACCGCACCGAGTCGAGGGCTCATCGCTCCGCCTCGACGGCGCGGGCTTTTGTTCCTCTGTCGGCGCGGTCGCGCGCGACGGGGCGATCGGTTACCTCACGCACCAGTGCCCGCGCCTGCGCAAGGCTCTCGGGCGTAACTTCCTCGCCCGAAATCATGCCTGCGAGCTCAGCGAGACGATCCTCGAGGCTTGCCTTGCGGATGCCCGCGACCGTCCGGTTGCGCGCATGCTGCTTTGCCACGATGTAATGGGCGCGGGCGAAACAGGCCACCTGCGGGAGGTGGGTGATGCAGAGTGCTTGGCGACTCGCGCAGAACTCGGCGAGCTTTCGACCCACCTTTGCCGCAATGGCTCCGCTGATGCCGGTGTCTATCTCGTCGAAAACGAAGAGGCTCATGCTCTCCTGTTCGAACAGGACGCTCTTGATGGCGAGCATTGTGCGCGAGAGCTCTCCACCGCTGGCCACTTTTTCGATGGGTTGTGGCTCGAGACCGAGGTTGGCGCTCATGAGGAACTGAGCGCGCTCAAAGCCATGCCGTGAAAGCCGAGTGAACTCGACGCGCGCGCGCTCGCCCAGGAGAGCGGACACGCTCGGAGGGAGCGAAGTCCCCACGTCCGCGTCGGAGCTCGCCGCTGAGGTGGAGGCATCCTTACCGACGCCCTCAACGAGGGAACACACGAAACGGGCCTTGGGCATCCCCAACTCAGAGAGCTCCTGCATGATCGCCTTGGACAACGAGCCCATGCTTCGGCGACGGCCTTCACTCAAACGAGCAGCAATGCCAACGAGCTCCTCGGCCTGCTCTGCGGCTTGAACCGCGAGCGCCTGAATGTCGACTTCGAGTGTGACGTCGCGGGAGAGGTGCTTACGGCAAGCGTCCCCGTGCGCGAAAACGTCCGAGAGCCCAGGACCGAACTTCTGAAGCATCCGATTATAGACCTCCGCGCGCTCGAAAGCGCCCTGGAGCTTTTCCTCGTCGATGTCGAACTGCGACGAGGTTTGTTGGGCTTCGAAAGACATGTCCTCCACGAGCGAGAGAAGATCCTCGAAGCGCTCGGCCTTGAGTTTGAGTTCCACCCCAGGCGCCAGGCGCGCGAGACGCTCCGCGTTCTTGTGACACGCGCGAACGAGCTGCAGGCAATTGACCTCGCCTTCGGCGAGGGTCTCGGTAATCGCGCCGATGATGCGCTGCGCTGCGGAGGCTTTGTTGCCCAGGGCTAGGGTCTCCTGCACCGAAGCCCATTCCCCCTCCGACAGGCGCGCATCCTCGATCTGCGCGAGTTCGAACTCGAAGAGCTCCCTCTCGCGCCGACGCAAGTCGCGCTCCTCTTCGAGAGCTGCGATGGACCGGCACAGTGAGAGGTAACGCCCATGCCCGCGCGCGAATCCTTGCGCCGCATCGGCTAGTCCCGAGTAATGATCGAGATAACGGGTATGGGCGTCGCTCTCGAGCAATCGCTGGTTCTCGAACTGGGAGCTGATGTCGATGAGGTCGGCGGCGATGTGCTGCAAGGTGCGCGAATTGACCGGCACGTCGTTGACGTAGGCGCGGTGCTTAGCCGAGCGCGAAAGCGCGCGACGAACGGTGACGAGACGCGGCTCGTCGGCATCGAGGGCGATGCCGTACTCCTCCATGGCCGAGAACACGCGCGAACCCTTGGGAAGTTGGAAGCTGGCCGCGACGTGGGCGGTGTCTGTGCCATCGCGGATGAGACCCGCGTCGACCTTGCCCCCACGCAACAGCGCGAGGGCGTCGACGAGTATGGATTTTCCGGCGCCGGTCTCGCCCGTGATGATGTTGAGGCCCGACTCGAAATCGACAGCTAGGTTCTCTGCGATGGCGATGTTCTGAATGGAAAGCGTCCTGAGCATGGGCCCCCCGCGGCACTCCGTGACTCTCCTTTTTTAGCACCCACGAGCGCGTTCCAAAAGCGCCGACTCGAGAACTGGACAGCCCGAGCGAAAAAGCCGTACAACCGAGCCATCCCATTCCGTTACGAGGAGCCCCAAACCATGTTCCAGCAGTTCCGCACGGTCGTCCGAGGAGTGGGTAAATACCTGCCCGAAAACGAGGTTACGAACACCGAGCTGGCCAAAACCATCGACACGAGCGACGATTGGATCACCGAGCGCACCGGCATCCGCGCTCGCCGCATCGCCCCCAAGGGCATGACGACCTCGTTCCTGGCCGTGGAGGCCTCCCGAAACGCCCTGGCTCATGCTGGCGTGACTCCCAAAGACATCGACCTGGTCATCGCGGCGACACTCTCGCCCGACTACTTTTTCCCCGGCATCGGGTCGCTCGTGCAGCACAAGCTAGGCATGAATTGCGTGGGTGCCCTCGACATCCGGCAACAGTGCAGTGGATTCGTGCACGGCTTGTCCATGGCCGACGCTTTCATCCGGTCCGGCCAAGCACGCCGCGTCCTTTTGGTGTGTGCTGAAATCCAGACAACCATTATGGACATGACCACACGCGGCCGCGACATGGCGGTCCTGTTCGGCGACGGGGCCGGCGCCATTGTCCTCGAAGGAGAATCCGTGTCCTCGCCGGCTGAACTGCCACGGGCGGACAACGCCGTTCGGGGCGTCATTGACAACATCATGGGTGGAGACGGCGGTGGAGCCGAGCACCTCATCATGCGCGCCCCCGGAACCTCCTCGCCCGACTTCATCAGTGCTTCCGACATCGAAGAAGGCCGCCGCTGGCCCCATATGGAAGGCCGCACTGTCTTTAAGCATGCAATTACTCGCATGTGCGAAGCCACCGAAACTCTGCTCACGCGCAACGGCCTGAAAGCCCAAGACGTATCGCTGGTTCTTCCCCATCAAGCCAACATGCGCATCAATGAAATGGTGCGGGAAAAGTTGGGACTCCCACCCGAGAAGTTCTTCAATAATATCCACAAATACGGAAACACGACGGCGGCCACAGTGCCCCTTTGCCTCGCTGAGGCTGTGGAGGAAGGCCGCTTGAAAAAGGGCGACTTGGCGCTAACCGTTGCTTTTGGGGCTGGATTTACGTGGGGAGCCAACCTTATTCGTTGGTAAGTTTGGCTGAATTCTCGACGCGCCTCTCATTTTTGGCAGAACCCTCCGATAAGACCTCCAGCAGAAGCGCGTACGGGAGGATGCAATGGGTGAGTTCAAGCCATCGTGGAGCTTCGAGCTCTCAGCGTCGGCCAACATTTGGCTGCTGTCGGCCTCAGCGGAGCGAGCCAAACCGCTGGCGGAAACCCTCGCCCGTAAGGGTTTGGGAAAGGTTCGTGCGTTCAAGACTCCCGACGAACTCGCACGCTGCCTCGAGACCTCGTTCGGCAAGGCCGACGAATCTCCGGTGGCTATCCTCTGCGACGCGGAACACGACACCAAGGTCACCCTTGCGTTCCTCAAGGACTTGCGCGTCAACCAACGCTGCCCAAACCTCCCTGTCATTCCCCTCATGCGCGCCGACGACTGGGACCGTAGCGGGCCCTCGCTCCACACGTACGGGGTGACCAACGCATTGGTCGTCCCCTTCACCCCCGGATGAGCTCGTGGCGGTCCAGACCAAGCAGGTTCACAACTTCCAACGCAACGGCGTGGAGAAGGTCATCCAAGAGGCGAGGGCGAGTTTCCGCAAAGGCGACTTCGCCGCCGCCCGCGAGCTCTTCGAGCAGGCACGCAGCGTGCGCAAGTCCATGCCCTCGGAAGTGGGATTGGCCAACGCGCTCGTTTCGGAAGGAAACGTCGTCGAAGCGCGCAAGGTGATTGCGGAGGCGGCGAGTCTTGACGGCGACAGCTTCGATCTCCAAATTCTCGGTCTCGGG
>JBIKVI010000292.1:0-5684 GCA_044356935.1 Silvanigrellaceae bacterium
CTCGAGGGCTGGGCCTGCGACTCCTGCAAGAGCCCCGACGACTACCTCAATTGCGAGTCGGGTGGCATGCAGCTCTTCGATCCCAAAGCCTCCCCGAACCGGTTCCCCAATCCCGATGGCTCCTTTGGCTAACGTACCAATGCCCGCGCGACGCCCAGCCGTGTTACCATGGGGCTCCCCCCCTGAAGGCATAGGCACGGAGGCTCTCCCATGGCTCCTACGCGCGGCGTCGGGACGATTGCCTCCCGAACGTGGGCGACCCGCGCCATGGCAGTGGGCGCGGCTGCGCTAGGGGGACATGCCCTCTTGGGAACGCCCTTGCCAGCCGTTCCGTGGATCGCTGCAATGCTGTGGTGTGTCGTGGAGTGCGGTCATGGTCTCGCGGCGCTCTCGCGCTCGTGGAGCGATTTGCCGGTGGGCAGACTCACCCGCGGCCGAGTGTTGATGGCAGGCGCCGCATGCGGGCTTTCGCTCGCATTGTTCGCTTTGGTCTGGCCGACCTCGGTCGGGCTGTTGGTCCTCGTCGTGGGGGCTCTTCACTTGCTCGAACGGCAGGACGCATGGCTTTCCCCGGGAGTGACCTTACGCTGCCGACTCGAGAGAGGAGTCCTCTTTCTCGCGGCGGTTTCGCCGCTCGCACAGGCGTTCGCCGTTCCGGGCGCTGCGCAATGGGCGCAATGGGGGACAACGTCCTCGCAGGGTAGACCACTCGTGCCAACACTGGTCGCCGATCTCCTCACCGCCGCGCTGGCCACCTCTGTTGCTGTGTGGTGCGGAGTCGTCATCTCCAGCTTCGTCACCGGCAAGGCCCGTGCGCGGATTCCTTCGGAAAAGACACTGCACATCATAGCGACCCTGGTGGCGTGGCAAACCTTCGCAGTGTTTCGTTCTCCCTTCGGCCTCTTCGCATGCGCGCTCCTGCCCCATGCCGCTGGCTCTCTCGCGTGGTCGCGCCCCTGGGCTTGGAAGGGGCGCACGCGCGCGGGCCCCCTGGCGATATGGCTCGCATCGGCTCTCGTGCTGGGCGTGTCGCTCTACTCAGTTCTTCCAGGTCTGGCGACGACCGGGTTCGCCACTCGCTTGGCAATGGCCCTCGCTCTTGGCGCTCTCCTGACACCAACGGTGCTACACCCCATCCTCGAGGCCACCTTCGCGCGCGGGTCATCCTTCCAAGATGACACACGCCAGAAGGGAAACTCCCTCGGTCATCGCATCGCGAAGATTCCATCGTCCGTCACTGGGGTGAGCAAGGGCGCGGACGAAGGAAAGGCAGGAGGGGCAGGAGGGGCAGGAGGGGCAGGAGGGGCAGGAGGGGCAGGAGGGGCAGGAGGGGCAGGAGGGGCAGGAGGGGCAGGAGGAGGAGCGGAGCATGGCAGGGAGCATCTCCCGGCAGGTGCGCGTGAAGTCTCGTGAGTCTATGGGCGTCGTTCTTCGAACCGCCAAGTCGAGGGCGCGATTCACATTTCACAGCTCAGCGAGCGTTCGAGATCATCGCGAACCCGGATGACCACGACCTCACCCTCATCGGTAACGAGGATCTCCGTCGGGCGAGGGACCGAACACGACGCCGACGCCGCAGCTGCGAAGGCGGCTCCCACGCATGGAAGCATGACGGGAACTCCGGGCTTGAGGTCGGACCAAACCCACTGCCCAAGGCGCACTGGCTGGTGATCGAAGCTCGATCGCCCGAGGAAAATCGTGGACGGGGCCTCATGGAGATGCGCCGCGCTCGAGCCAGAGGGCTCACGCAGCGGCACCAAGGGGAGCGACTCCTGCCAACCCTCGGTATATCGGATATCGACGTAACAGTAGTCGGAATCGTCCGCACCCCGCGAAATGCGCAGAGCCCGCCCGACCTTGTGGGTCGATTGTCGAAAAATCGCATCGCCACAGGAGAAGTAAACGCGAAAAGGTGCGCCCGCGAAGTGATCGGCGGTAACGCGCATGGTCGTCTCGCCTCCGTCGCCACCGAGACGCGTCAGGGAACGCGGACCGACCATGACGAACTCGATGGGGTGCCCCGATGCCAGAATGTTCGACGCCAAGCCGCGCAGCTGAACGAGGGTGGCGTCGTATTCCTCGGGTGAACAGGCCGTGCACTCGCGCCATCCCACCGTGAGGCCCACGCAAACCATATGCTCGAGCCTACGCAGGCGTTCGAGGGCCACGACGACTTCGTCGGGTCGAAGGCCCGAGGGGGCGGGCGTCCATGGCGTTTCGAGTCGCAAGCACACCCGCAGAGGGGAGTCACGCATGGCGACTCGGTGCTCCTCAAGACAAAGCTCTTCGAATTCCGCGAACGACTCCACCTCCAACGCGCGCAGTCCGATGCGCGCGGCCACCATGACATCGTGGCCAGACTTGAAGGCGCCGCACAAAATGATGTTGGAGGGCCTCGCACCCGCTCTGAGCGCCCTCTGCAGTTCGCCGGAGCTTTGGGCAAGGAATCCCACGTTCCAGCTCTCGAGGCGCCGCAAGAGCTCCTGGGTCGGGCTCGCGGCCACTGGCGAAAAGATGCGGGCCGACGTGGAATCATTGAGGGCGACAGGCGACATGCGAAGCGTTGGTCGGAGGGAGTCTCCCAGCGTTCCTGCCCAACCGTGCAAACGGGAAACCACGTCTTTGCAGGCTTGTTCTGAAACAACCAAGAGAGGACTTCCGTATTCCTCGAGGAGGTCAGCGAGCGAGAGGCCTCCGAGAGTCGCTTCAGAGGTGGGGTTCTCTTGGCCCGGCGAGGGCAAGAGGCCGAAACCTAGCCCCTCCATGCGCGTGCGCCATTGCCTGGAATCCGACTGCTCAAACATGCGAGGTCACCGCGCGGGGCCTCCCCGCGAACACGGCGCGCACGAGGGATCCGGTCAGAGAAAGGAGTAGGGGTCGACGTCGATTCTCACATGCCCTTGCCATTCCCGGGCGATCCCGACGTCGGGAGGCACGAGACGTGCGGGCAAAACAGATTTCGGCGCCGATAGACATATCTGAAAGCGGAACTCCTCCCTTATTCTTTCGAGCGTAGCAGGCACGGGACCCGCGAGCCTCACCTTGTCGGGTCCTAGCCCCGACTTTGTCCAATGGTCGATGAGGACTGACCGGAGGCGCATGGCGACGTCAAGAGCCGCGCTCTCTGAGCGGCCTTTGATTTCCAAAAGTATTTGACGGCACGCGGGAGGATGCCAGCCCAAGGAGCGGAGCTCAAGCTCCGAATCGAGGAACGCATCCACTTCCCCTCGAAGGGCTTGATGGACGACTTCAAGCTGAGGAGAAAGAGATTGCAGCATCACCTTCCCGGCGAGTCCCGCCCTGCCCGCACGCCCCGCAGATTGCATGACGAGCTGAAAGGTCCGCTCGGAGGCCCGGAAGTCAGGCAGCAGAAGGGCATCCTCCACGTGGAGGATGATAACGAGGCTCACCTTTGGAAAGTCATGCCCCTTGGAGAGGATTTGCGTGCCCACGAGTCCATCGAGCCGGTGTTCCCGAAAATCCTCGAGGATTCCGGTGAGTCGCGTATTGCTCGTGAGCACGTCGCGATCGAGGCGCGCGAGCCGGAAGTCGGGCAGCTCCTGCTGGATTTCAGATTCGATGTTCTGCGTGCCGGTACCCATTTGCGCGAGCTCTTGACCGCCGCACGTGGGGCATCCCGTCAACGTTTTTCGCGTGAATCCGCAATAATGGCAAAGTTCCGTCCGTCCGTGCGCGTGGAGCGTCGTGGTGACCGAGCAGTTGGGGCAACGCAGGCTCTCACCGCACGCGCGGCACAGGGCGTAGTTGGCGAATCCTCGCCGGTTCACAATGATCATAGCCTGTTCACCACGCGCCCGGGTCGCCGCGAGGGCCTCGAAGAGGGGAGGCGAAACCGAACGCCCCTGCCAAGCCACTAGACTACTGGCTGAAGGGCCCTTGGGACCGACCTGTCCGTAAAGGCGGGCATCGACGATTTCAACCTCGGGTCGACCACCCGCGAAGCGGGCCTCAAGGATCGCCAAGCCGTAACGCCCCGTTTTGGCGTTCGCCCAGCTCTCCAACGACGGCGTGGCGGTGCCCAAGACGCACAAAGCACTCTCGAGGGAGGCCCGCTTCACGGCCACGTCGCGTGCTTGATAGCAGGGAAACTCGTCGGTTTTGTAGGAACCGTCGTGCTCTTCGTCCACCACCACGAGTCCAACATCGCGAAGGGGAGCGAATACGGCGGACCGGACACCCAACACGACCCTTGCGTGGCCGTGGAGCACGCGGAACCACTCGCGCTCATACTCCACGGCCGTCAGCCCAGAGTGTAGGATGGCGAGATCATCGCCGAAGCCCGCGCGGAAACGGCCACTCATTTGGGGCGTCAGCGCGATTTCGGGCACGAGCACGAGCACGTTGCGCCCACGAGAGAGGACGTCCGCGGCCGCCGAAAGATAGACTTCTGTTTTTCCGCTACCGGTGACTCCACGCAGCAAAGTGACAGACGGCTCTCCTTTAAGAATGGCCTCGCGTACCGACGTTTGACCCTCGGTGAGCGTGAACGTCAACCCGCCCCCGCGTCGCGCGCCCTCGCCTCGGATGCTCGTCTTAAAAGCGAGGTTACCACCTTGGTCGGCCACTTTTGCGAAGCGCTTCTCACGGATGTCGGCCTTGCGTGGATCCCATACGAATCCGGGTGCGGCCAGCGTGGCCGCGCGGGACTCTGGCGCGAGATAGTACCGACCAACCCACCTCACGAGTTCAAGAACGCGTGTGGGCAGTGGCCGCGTATGAGGAAGCACGCCAACGATGGGATGGCAGGCGAAGCTCGGCTCTTCACAAGGTTCGAGGTAAAGAGCGACCTTTTTTTGATTGCGCACGGGAACCTCGCAGAGGTGTCCGGGCTGAAGTCCTCCTGCAACGAGATTTTCTGGGATAACGTATGTGAGCGCATGGCCCAGGGAGTTTCCAACGGCGAACAAACCATGACGCGTTGACACGCCGATCCTCCCCATGGGAATTTCCTGGCCTCGGAGTGACACGCGCTCGAGACACGCGCGCGGCGCCCGAAGAGGAGTGCCAAATTGACCACGAGCCGTGAAGCCCTTCAAGGTCCCGTCGCGTTTTTCGACGTCGACAAGACGATCACGACAGAGGACACCTTCTTGCTCCTCGTCCGCGAAGGACTCAAGGAGCACCCATGGCGTGCGCTCATTCTGGCCACTCTCAGCCCCATTTTCTTGGCCACCGCCCTCTTCACGTTGGAAAAACGCCTCGCCAAGGGAGCCGCTCTTTGGTCGCTCACCGTGGGACGTTCCGAAGAAGAAGCCCTTCGTTGGCTTCGTGCCGTGGTTGCACGCAACGCCGACAGGCTTTGGCTCCCCGGGGCGCTTGAAGAGATCCGCGCACTCGAGGCGAGCGGCTTCACGCTCATCTTCGTCACCGCGTCTGCAGGAGAGTGGATCCACCCCCTGCTCGAGGCCCAAGGCCTTGGCGACAGACGCCTCGTGGGCACGCGCCTCAAGCCCGTCCTCGGCGGCATCGGCGTCAAGGGGCACAACTGTTTCGGCGAGGAAAAGGTCCGTCGCATCGAAGAGGCCTTCGGCAGCTCGTTCGTCTGGTCCAAAGGCTACAGCGACAGCATCGCCGACCTTCCCATGCTGCGCCTTTGCGCAGAGAGGGTCCTGGTCACGCCTACGGCTCCACACCGCGCAGCGTACGTTTTGGCCTTGGGGGAG
>JBIKVI010000293.1:0-5677 GCA_044356935.1 Silvanigrellaceae bacterium
GCCGACCAGTCGTCGTTGCCCATCGGGCTCGGCCTCCTCATGGACCCGCATGTCCACTGCGTCGGCTCTCGCCTCGGTCGCCTCGACTGGTCGGCCTCGTGACACAGGCCCATTTGCCCAAGCGGGCGGTGCGCCTCGAGTCCGTGCCAGGGGTGGAACGACATGTCCTCACAGGTTTTCACGACGTCGGGAGCCTCGAAGTCTTGCTTGGGGATCGTGAGGGTCGCCACGGCGCGGGACTCGGTCTCCTCAACCTTCCACTCCACAGTGGAATCCTCAATGGGCTGCTTGGCAGCGTCGACTTGCCTCAGGACAAGGAAACGGTAACAGGCGCCGCCCGCTGACAGAGTTTTTCGCATGGCGTCGCGGAGGTAGCTGTCTGCGGGGTCTTTCGGCACGACCTGCTCGGGCGAGCCGTTGCAGGGTTCGATTTTGTACTTTGCCGCCCCGGTTTGCTGGGCGTGATTGAAGGAGTAAGGAACGGCGCTGAAGTAAGGCACCTCGAGAGGGTTGGCGATTTTGAGCCGTGTGCGCTCGAGCAGTGCCAGGAACATCGCGCCGTTCTGCGGCCACTTGAGTGGATTGATGGACAAGAAAGAGGTGAGAGTTTTCTCGTTGTTGCTCGCCTCCAGGAAGCGAGCGTAGGTCTCGAGGTCACGGATGAAGAAACGGCGTCCGTTGACAAGCAGGAAGTCCTGCGTTCGTTTTTCGTTGTCGACTTTGCGCAGCCCGCCGTCCTTGCCCTCGAGCCCCAGGAGCTCGAGGCGTGGCGCGGAGGAATCGATGCCCATGAGCTTGAGGGCGAAGCCGCGCGAGGTTTGGCGTTCGGAATCCTTGCCCACGCCCGGCGCTCCATTGGAGGCCCGCGCCCAGGTGGGGTAGATGGCGCCCTTACGGAACACGCCCACCTCCCAATCGGCGGGAAGATCGTCGTCGACTTTGAACATCGCCCGCATGCAACCGTGCGCCTTGGAATGCACCTCGCGGACCTGGGTCCCGTTTACTTTTCCGTTTTTTTCCATGAGCTTGAGCGACAAGTCGACGATCTCGGCGGTCTTAGATTTCTCGTACTGCTCGTCGCCTCGCTCGAAAGTCTCCTGCCCAAGAGCGAGGGCGGGGGCCTTGCGGCGTCCTATTCCCGATGCATCGGAATCCTCTGATTTGTCGAATTGGCGAGCCTTGCAGGCCGCATTCAAAGTCGAAGTCCCGGCCAATACACCCATGAACGCCATCGCCAAGGACATGCGGTTCAACTTCTCATTCCTGCGTGACTTCGTCATAACGGACTCCCCAACTCCCGTGTTTCGATCCGATCAGGATTGATGGTAACACGGGTTCCCGTCCCGCCCGCTTGGAACCAGTGGAGGGCCGTGCGGTCGAGTGTGGAGGGGAGGGCGTCTCCCGGCCTCGCCGCCTCCATGATGGCGAGTCGCTTGGGATTCGCGGAGCGCAGGATAATCTGCTGTTTTGAAACCTTCGCCACGAGATGCGACTCGTGGCCATGGGGTTCGACGAGAGTCACCACCGGACGGATGTCGACTACCCCCTCACTTTCACGACCCTCGCGGGCGAGGACCTTGATGGACTCGGGGCGCAAGCCCAAAACGTAACGCCCGGCCTTTTGGGGAAGGGGTGCCCCAGTGAAGTCCAGGTTCTCGTCATTGAAACGGAACAGGGCGCGGCCACCTTCGAAGGCGAGCTCGCCATCGAAGAAGTTCATGCTCGGATTGCCGATGAAGCTCGCCACGAAACGGTTGGCCGGGGAGTCGTAGAGCTCGAGGGGCGTTCCCACCTGCTGAACCTCGCCCCTGTCGAGGACCACAATGCGCGAGGCGAGCGTCATGGCCTCCACCTGATCGTGGGTTACATAAATGATCGTCGTACCAAGCTCCCGGTGCAGGGACGCGAGTTCGATGCGCGTTTGCGAGCGCAGCTGCGCGTCGAGGTTCGAGAGGGGTTCGTCGAAGAGGAAGATGGAAGGCTTGCGCACGATGGCGCGTCCGATGGCCACGCGCTGCCGCTGTCCCCCGGAAAGCTGCGCGGGCTTGCGATCGAGGAGATGATCGATGGAAAGCATGCGGCTAGCGAAGCCTACGCGTTCGGCGATTTCGGAAGCGCTCGCCTTGCGGATGCGCAAGCCGAACGAGAGGTTTTCGCGCACGCTCATGTGTGGGTAGAGCGCGTAGTCCTGAAACACCATGGCGATGTCGCGGCTAGCCGGAGGCAGATCGTTGACGCGCTTGTCGCCGATGAGAATTTCGCCCGAGGTGACGTCTTCGAGTCCCGCTATCATGCGCAGCAGGGTGCTCTTGCCGCATCCCGAGGGCCCCACCAGTACGATGAACTCGCCGTCGGCCACCGTGAGATCGACACCCCGCAGCACCTCCACGCGTTGGGCGTAGGTTTTGCGCACGGAAGCGAGGGTGAGGCTGGCCATGGAAAACGACTCCTTCACGAGCGAGATGCGGGCGCGGCACAGGACCCCTAATTTAGCGCACGGTCTCGATCTTGGCGAGGACGGACTCCACGGCGGCGCGCGTGTCCAGGAGACCGCAGCGTGACGATCGCTCGAGCCCATCACGACGCGCGCTCGCGCACAAAACACCTTCGACGTCGGCGGGCTCGAGCCCGAGGCCCAGCAGGAGGGCCGCGCTTCCCGCGGTCATGGGGCTCGCCATGCTCGTCCCCGATTTGCCCCCGACGATCCCGCCCGGCAACGCGCTGAGGATGGCGTCGCCAGGCGCATAGAGGAACACGGATCGCTTGCCCTCGTTGCTGAAACGTGACCGCCGTGCATCGGCGTTGGAAGCCCCGGTGTTCAAGACCCCGGGAAAATTCTTGGGCGGCACGGGAAAGCGATCGAGATCGAGGCCGTCGTTGCCCGCGGAACTCAGGAGAAGCGTCCCTTGAGCGCGCGCGTAGGCGAAAGCGTCGCGCAGCGCCTGGGTTTCAGAGCCACCGCCCCAGGAGCAGTTCACCACGCGCGCGCCCGCATCGACGGCGAAGGCGAGGGCTCGTGCGAGGCCGAGGCTGTCGCTCTTGCCTGCATCGTCGAGGGCGCGGGCAACGACGAGGCGTGCGTTGGGAGCCACTCCGAACGCGACGCCCTCACGGCGCGACGCCACGAGGGCCGCCACGTGTGTGCCGTGGCCGAATCCGTCGTCGGGACTCGCATCTTCGTCGACGAAGTCGTAGCGCTCGGGTGCGAGGACATCGGAGAACATCGGGTGGTCGAGATCGATCCCGCTATCCACAACGGCCACCTTCACCTCCTCGAGCGCAGCCCCACGCTCAGCCAAGAGAGCGGGGATCGCGTCGAGACCCAAGGCGTCGCGCCACCAAGTGGTTCCAGCGTCGGACTCCTGGACAGGGCCTCGAAGTGTCGTTTCGCCCCGCGTCGTGCCCCGCGTCGTGCCCCGCGTCGTGCCCAGCGTCGTGCCCCGCGTCGTGCCCCGTGGTGCGGCCTCCGGCGCCGCGTGCGCCACGGGCCGTTCCCAAGCCATCAACCCAAGTGCGACCGCGAGCGACTCCAGCTTGTTTCTCCGCTCGGCGGACTCAAACGGCCTGGCGTGGGTTGCGTTATTGGTGTTGGGAGAAGTTCCCGAGCGCAGCAGGACGACCGCTCCCCATCGGGGCGCGCTCCCGCGCGGCCCAGGGCTTTCATAAGGAAACAAAGGGAGTGGGGGGGCATCCTGGGTGCCGATGGAGGCAAGGGCCATGGCGTGGGCGCGATCCATCGCCTCGCGCGGTGTGTCGGCGTCGGCGCGCGACCAACCCGCAAGACGCCCGTCCCCGGCGATGCCGCCCTCCAGCGACGTGGTGACTTCCTGCACAGTACCCGGGAGCACGCCAAAGTCGGCATCGCGCGCGCCGATGTAAAGGAAACGGCCATCGGCCGCGGAATGGGCGACCGCCAGGCTCCCCTCTTCTTCGCCCAATTGGGGGAGCGCGACGCGCCTGGCGGAGGTGCCTCGACCAACGTAACAGCCCCAAGAGCCGCACACGAACCAGGATCCGTCGGCGGCCAAGGCCGCGCCGCAGGTTTCCCGTTCGGCGCAGGGGTTGACGGGCAGGCGGACGCGCATTGCCTCGATCGGCCCCGCGCCTGAGACCGCGCTTCTGGCCATGGTCGTGAGAAACACGCCCTCATCTCCTGCGCGCAGCGCAAATGGACCGCGTGCCGCCCAGGCCGTCCGCGCGTTGGCTTGCCCAGGTCTCGCGCCTGCCTCTCGCACGTCGATGCGCGTCCACTCTCCACTCGACGAAGGCGAGAGGGATACCGTAACACCGCCGGTGTTCGTCACGAGGAAACCGCCAGGTTGATCCGCCCCGGCCCCCGTCGCGCCTTCGCGGGCGACGACGCCCAAGTCGTCTGCCCCCGCGGAGCGCGCCGGCGCCGCAATGACGATGCGCGCCTCCTCCACACCGCGCGCGGATCCGGGGTCGAACCGCGCGATGCGCACTCCGGCTGTGGGCTCGCGAGCATCATTGGGAGCGACGTTGAACAAGGCGGCGAGGTAACGTCCCCCTTGCGTCGCGCAGGCGCGAACGGCGTTCCAGTCCCAACCTTCGGGTGTATCGGGCGTGTCAAATTTCGCGTTGCCACCGGTGGCGTCGAAACGCGAAGCGATAACCCCCCGGGGCGTGCAGGCGAGCGCTCCGGTCTCTTCGTCGAGTGAAGTCGCCGGGGCGAATCGCCCGCCGCCCCAGCCAAAAGCCGCGCTCGCAGCGCTACGCGGGCCGGGAGGCGCGAGCCAGAGGACTTTGCCGTCGCCCACTGCGAAGGCGTTTCCACGGGAGTCCATTGCCACTGCCACCGGCGAACCGGTTGAACCCAGGGGGCCCGCTTGCGCCGCCGAGGCCATAGCCACGAGCGCAGCCGCCGCGGCGCAAGCGGAAAGGGCCCGCGCAAGCGTCAGAGGAGGGAGGGACGTCTTCTTTTCCATGCTAAGTTCCCTTATTGTGGACACGAGTCCGCGCTCTTCCACATCACGTCACGCGTTCGGACGCCCCGACCTTAGGGCGGTCCCCGTGCGGAGGTTACTTTCCATGGCTTGGTTCGGGCAAGGTTCCAAGGCGCTCAGCATCGCGCTCCTCACCGCGTTCGCCACCCATTCCGCGCGCGCGCTCGCGCAAAGTTCACTCAATCCCGTTCCCGAGTCGGGTTCCACCACGCAGGAGCCATCGTGGCATCCGAGCGCGGCCCTCACCTTCACCGGAGGGGCGCTCTTCGTGCCATCGTCCGAGGAGGCGAAATGGAAGAAGCGCCAGCCCATGCACTTCCAAGTGGGCCAGACTTTCAAGGTGGCCGAACCCGCCGGCGAGTTGGGCTTGGGCGCGGCCATAACCTACGACGCGGCGGGCGGCAGTGCGGAGCGCACGGTGGGTGGCGAGAAGGAGGCCGTCGACCTGAGTTTGTACGCCTTCGGGCTCGTGGCGGCCGCCGATTGGCGACTCGCGGTGACTCCAAGCCCCGTCATAGCGCCGCGCATCAGTGTTTTCGGTGGCGTCGCAATGCAAAACCAGAAGACTCTCCAGACCGACTTCACCACCAAGAACGAGCAGTATTACAAGCCCATCGCCGGAGCCCGTGCCCACGTGGAGCTTTCACTCATGGCTCTCAATCCATCGGAACGCGGTGCCGTAGCTTACGGATATGGCACCGCGTTCCGATGGA
>JBIKVI010000294.1:0-5648 GCA_044356935.1 Silvanigrellaceae bacterium
GCCGAAGCGTGTTCCTTGAAGATGACGTCCGCGAGTCGCTGCCCGTCGAGGAGCAAGATGAGGTCGGACTCTTTGCCCGACTCGCGCCTGTAGACTTGCTTAACCATGTGGGCCATGTTCCGTTGCCCGGCGGTGTGCGAGGGGTAGCCTTCGCCGGCGGTCAGCGCGCTCTCCACGAGGACCTCGCCGACCCGGTCGATGATGATGGCGAAGACGCGTCCGGCCACCTCAACCACAGCCTGCTCCGCGGTGCCCTGGGGATCATACGGCAACTCGAAGTAACGCGAGAGGTGGAGGACGGGGATGGAATGCCCACGGAAGAAAGTAACCTTGTCGCACCAGTGCGGAACGCCAGGCACCCGGGCGCTCGGTGTCACGGGGCTGACTTCTTTGATGTTGTTCATGGGCATGGCGAACACCTGTTCCCCCAGCCAGACGCTCACGAGCCGCTGGACGAGGTCCTCCGATGAGGGCCCCTTCGAATCGGCGGCTGTCACCATGGGTTGTCCCGTAAAGATTGACGTGAGGCGCTTGAGGAGAGGGTCGAAACTCATCTTTGAGATGAAATCGAGCGCTCCCGCCTGCATGACTTTGTTCTTCATCTCGGCGGTGGTGATGGCCGTATACGCGACCACAGGCAACTGGGAGGCGTGGGGTGATGACTTCATCCAACGGATGAGGGCGAGTCCCGTCATGTTGGGCATCTCTAGGTCGGTTACGACAGCGTCGAGGCTCTGCGCGAAGGAAGGGTCGGAAAGGGCGTTTTTGGCCAGGAGCCCGTCCTCGCACAAGGTCACGTCGATGCCTTGGCCACGGAGGGTGGCCATGAGTTCCGAGGCGAAGAACGTGTCGTCCTCGGCGGCCAGGACGCGGTAGGTCCTCCGTGCCGCGCCAGCGGTTGCCGGTACCTTGGAGCTGACCTCGAGGGGCTCACCGAGCTCGATGCGCACCAAGGCGGGCAGGTCGAGCAGCAGGATAGTCTCGCCTTCAATGACCGTGGAACCTTGGATGCCAGGCTCCGCGAGGGTCGTGTCGTAGATCTCTGGCATACGCTTGATGCCGTGGAAATCCGAAGTCGGGATGGCGTAGGTGGTCCCTTCGTGTTGGAAGAGGACCAGCGAGTATGTCGAGGTGCGGATGGGTGATTGCGCGAGCAGGAGTTTCTCGACCCAAAGTAAACGGATGGTTTCGTTCTCGATGGTCACGTAATGCGAGCGTCCATCGCCTATGGTGTTAATTTGCCTGTCGGTGAGAAACACGATGCGCTTGGCGCGTTGGACAGGAATGCAGAAGTGTTGACCGCACGAAAAGGTGATGATCTTCTGTTGCAACCGGCGGACGTCGGAGCTCGACATGAGGGAACCCTCGGCTTGAGTCCCCGCCGTACCGCGGTTCTCCCCCGTGGGGCGCTTCTTGCCGCGGGTCGTGGAATGGGCCGCCACGGAACGCGAGATTTTCTCCACGTCGAGTTGGAATAGGAGGCTTCCATCGCCGCGCGTCGTGATGCCAGCGAAAGGCGCGTCGTGCGCGAACGAGGAAGGGAGGGGTTGGCTGAGGATACTCGTGGGTCCGAGGATGCGGCCCGCTTCGACCACGAAACGCTTCTTGCCCTGTCGGAGTTGCAGCAGCGATTCCGGGCGGGGTTCGCGCGTGCCGAGGATGTCCGCAAGCGATACAACTGGCAGGGGTACCCCGCGCACCGTAAGGCTCTTGGCCCCACCGGGCAAAGCGGTGAGCGACTCCCTCACCTCGAAGGCGTGGAGGGAATACACCTCCTCCACGTTTACTTGCGGGACCGCGTAAGCCTGCCCGGCTATCTCGAAGGAAAGCGAATCGACGATGGACATCGAAAGGGGCAGGCGCAGGGTGATTGTGGTCCCGATGCCCACCTCGGTCTGGATATCTATTTCGCCTCCGACGCTCTGGATAGTCGATCTCACGACATCCATCCCCACGCCTCGGCCCGAGGTTTCCGTGACCTTTTCCACGCTGGAGAAGCCGGGCAAGAAGATGAGTTGGATGATCTCCTGGCGCGTGAGCGAGGCCGCCTGCGCTTCGGAAACCAGTTGCATGTTCTGCGCGCGCCTGAGGATGCGTTGTGGATCGATGCCCCCACCGTCGTCGGTGATGCTGACGTGCACTTCGCCGCCGCGGTAGTCGGCTTTGAGCACGAGGCGCCCGCTCTCGGGTTTGTTCCGTTCCACCCGCACATCCGGATGCTCCACGCCGTGGTCGATAGAGTTGCGGATCATGTGCATGAGCGGCTCGGCGATGACATCGAGGATGCTGCGGTCGAGAAGCGTGTCGGCGCCTAGGATCTCGAAGTCTATCTTCTTGCCGAGCTGTTGCGTGGTCGTCCGCACCACGCGGCGCATGGAGTCGAAAACCGGCTCGACGCTCGAGAGGCGTAGCTTGAGGACGTTTCGTTGGAGTTTCTGGGCGAAGGCCTCGAGCTCATGGGTGAGGTCGATGTACTGGCGATCGGAGGAGTACTTGCGCTTGAGCCACAGGGCGCGGTTCTTGAGCGAAATGTACTCGCCCACGAGGAGCATGAGGACGTCGATATTGTCGCGACTAATCTTTATGATTTCGTCGCCTTCTTTGCGGGTGTGCTCGTGCCCGCCCTCCTCCTTGCGCGCCGAGCCTTCGTCCTTGCCTTCGCCCGCGCCACCCGACGCGGCCTTGGCGGCCTCATCGAGCTTATGCAAGAGGAGGAAGTAACGCTCCTTGCCCTCACCGCCCTCATGGGCGAGCCTATCCCCGAGCTCGCGAATGGCTCCGAGAGCCTCCATGAACAAGTCGATATGGGCAGATTCGAGAGCGCGCGCCCCCGAGCGTATTTTGTCGAGGAGGCCCTCGGCGTAGTGGCACACTTCCTTGAGGACCAGGAGGCCCATCATGGCGCTGGAGCCCTTGAGGTTGTGGAATAACCTGAAGGCGGTGTTCACCTTCTCGGTGTTGCCCGACTCCTTTTCGAGCTCGATGAGCGTCTTTTCCAGGTTCGTGGCGGTTTCGCCGAGCTCCTGGGTGTAGATGGCCATCGCGCCCGCGTCGGCGCCACCGCCAGCCTCGGCGCTGTCGTCGATGATGAGTGGAAAGTCGTTGCTGTCGGACACCGGCTGGATCCTCCGTTGCCGTACCTCAGGCACCACGCGCTTGGACGTACCCATCGCGCGGGGCATGAAGACACATGGGTCTTGTTCGGAGTCACATGAACCCGACTTGAGGACCAGTCGTCACAATGGCGTCAAGAAATCTCAGTTCCCTTGTGTTCGCGAAACAAACTTCGCAAGTGAATCCTGCGTCGAGCGGAGAGCCGTCTCCAACACGTCCTCATTCGGCGGGGAGAACGCGTGCAAAGTAACAACCAGGGAGACGCCCCTGCCGCTTGGTCGCTCGATGCTGCGCTGTGCGTGACGCCACCGGGTCGACCCCAGCAGGAGGGCGTTGCGACTCAAAAGGCCAGTGCCCCGCGAGGGCGAGTCCGAGGAGAGGGCGCCCAGAGGCGCGCAAAGGCCCGAGGCTTCGTCGACGTCGGCCCAAGAGAAACAAAGATATCCGTGAATGCCATGAGCATGGCCTAGTTGGCCCGCTAAAGTAACAAGGCAGTCGAAGGGGTCTGCCTCGTGGTCTTCGGCTTCTAGCTGGGCTTCGAGCAGCACCTGAGCAGGATTCGTTTCCGCAGGCTCAGGCTCAGGCTCAGGCTCAGGCGCAGGCGCAGAGGGAAGAGGGGATGGGGAGACGGCTGAGGGCGTCTGGATGCGAGCAGAGCGAATCGCATGGAGACGCAGGCGTTCGTGGGCGCGCTCGTGGCGCGCAAGGGACGCCGCCGGGAGTTTCAAACGGGTTGGTACGCCCATGGCATCCCAGGCGGCGAGCAATTCACGAGCTTGGAGCGAAGTGAGCCCGCCTTCCTCGCCCCAAGCGACGAAGGCATCGAACCATGCCAGCAGCGTAGGAACATCTTCTGCCGCATGGAAAACGCCGCCAGGCACCTGTGTGGCGCGGGCGGCGTCGAGGATAGCGGCGAGCGTCTTCAAGCGGGGGGACTCCCAGACCGGGCGCCGCGCCCTCGGAATTCAAGCGACGCTGCGGATCTTCCCGGGGGCGTCGTGCGCGGGCGTCTGTTCGAAGTTGGAGTTGATCAGTTCGCCGTGCTGGGAGGCGTCGAGACCAGCGTCTTCGGCTTCGCCGTCGACGCGCAGACCGACGGTCGCGGACACGACCTTGGCGAGCACGAAGGTTGCCACAAAGCTATAGGCGCCCACAACCAGTCCGCCAATGAGGTTGGCCTTCATGATGCCGAACTCGCCGAACAGGAGCCCATCGGCGCCCGCGCCATTGACTGCCTTGGTGGCGAAAACCGCGGTGAGGATGGTTCCGAGGGTACCACCGATACCATGGCAGGCGAACACATCGAGGCTGTCGTCGATCTTGAGCGTGTTACGCACGAAGGTGCATGCGAAGTTCACTACGACGCCTGCGATGGCGCCCATGAGCAGCGCGCTCGAGACAGTGACGAAGCCCGCGGCGGGGGTGACGGTCACGAGGCCTGCCACCGCGGCGATGCATGCACCCACAAGCGTGGGCTTACCGCGCACGAAGACGTCGACGATCATCCACGTGGCCATGGAGGCGCAGGCAGCGAAGATGGAGGTCGACACGGCCTGTGCGGCGAGTCCGCCGGCGCCCAAGGCGGAACCGCCGTTGAAACCCATCCAACCGAAGAAGAGTAGTCCGGTGCCGAGGGCAACGTAGCCCGCGTCGTAGGCCTTGATGTTGCGTCCAAAGTCCTTGCGGCGTCCGAGGGCGATGGCAAGGGCCAGGGCCGAGAAGCCAGCCGTCATGTGGACAACCATACCGCCGGCGAAGTCAAGACCGCCGAGCTCACGGATCCAACCGCCCACGCCCCATACCCAGTGGGCGACGGGGAAGTAAACGGCGAAAACCCACAGAGCACAAAGGGCGAGCCAGCCCTTGAACTTCACACGCTCGGCGAAGGCGCCTGTGAAGAGCGCGGGCGTGATGATGGCGAACATGCCCTGGAACATCATGAAGGCGAGGTGGGGAAGCGTGGCCGCGTAGTCGGGGTTGGGATCCTGGCCGACGCCGTCGAGGAATGCCCAGCCGAGGCCGCCAAGTAATCCGCTTCCCGTGCCGAAGGCCAGGGAGTAGCCGCAGATGGCCCAGATAAGGCCCACCACCGCGAACGCGGAGAACGATTGGAAGAGCGTTGAGACGACGTTCTTGGTGCGCACCATGCCCGCGTAAAAGAATGCGAGGCCGGGTGTCATGAGGAGGACGAGGGCCGCGGAGGTGAGTACCCACGCGGTGTCGCCCGAGTTGACCGAGGGAGGGGCGTCTTGGGCTGCGGCGATGGCGGGAGCGAGCAAGGCAAGGACGGTGGGAAGGGCGCGCTGCGCGCGCGGTAGCAAGGCCATAACGAACCTCCGAGGCTGTCAGTTGTGCGGACCTATCACGATACTATTCTTCGGTGTTTCGCATCATAAAGAAATAGACAAGAGCGCGCGGGCTGTCACCTTGTTGACGAAGGGGGAGCGGGCGCGACATGTCAATCTGACGCATGGCCGAACGACTTACGCGCCACGGCAAAGGAAACATACGTCCTAAGCGAGGCGCTCGTTGGG
>JBIKVI010000296.1:0-5641 GCA_044356935.1 Silvanigrellaceae bacterium
TCGCGACGTCCGTCAACCATGCATCGATATCTCGTCTTGCCATAGGGACCTCCGCCGTTGGTGGCGAAGGAGAGAATCACGCCACGGAAGCCCTCTCGCAATGTGCCAAGAACGAGGGGTTACGTTGGTAGAGTCGACCTTGGGCGATCTCTTCCGAGTCTACCCGGATGCGGACGTTTCTCTGTCCTATGATTTCTCTCACTGGCACATGGTTCACGCTGACACTGTTCGCTTAGGGCGCGTGTTTGCCAACATCCTCGGGAATGCCGTACAGGCCATGCGAGGGAGGGGGCAGCTGTGGCTAAAGACGCGCGAGCGTGGCGGCTTCGTGGAGTTCACACTCGGAAACGGAGGCTCCCTCATACCGCCTGAGAACCTGCCCATGCTCTTCGATGCCTTCTTCACTTCGGGCAAAAAGGGCGGTACGGGGCTTGGGCTCGCCATCGCCAAAAAAATCGTCGAAGCCCATGGCGGTGCCATCCGATGCGTGTCGGAAAAGAATGAGAAGCACCCGATTGGCATGGTCGAGTTCGTCTTTACGCTGCCCGCGTCAGGTGCGGTTTGCGCACCTCGTTCAGACGCTCTGCCGCGCTCCTCGCGCGAGATTCAAGCGGCCATTGCTGCTGTTCGCATTGCCGCCCATCGCCAGGGGAGCGCAGGGCCTGACCCTCTTGAGGCTGAGATTGAGACTGGCATCGCTGCGCACCTTGAGGCCGTCGGCGTTGCGGAAACGGATCTCATGACCGTTCTCGTTGTCGACGACGAAGCTGTCTACCAAAATGGGCTTCTCTCACTCGTCACTCGGTCGGAGGTTCTGTCGCCATGGATTCGCATGGTGTTCGCGCGCAACGACTCAGAAGCCCTTGCGGCTGTAAAGGAACACAATCCCGCTCTCCTCATTGAAGACGTCGACCTTGGCCCAAATTCGAAAGATGGCCTTGAAATTGTAAGGACATTACGCGAGCGCAATTTCTCTGGTCACATCTGCGTGCACTCGAACCGTTTCCTTGCCACCGACACCAAGGCGGCGAACGCAGCGGGTGCGGACACGGTGCTCCCCAAGCCCATGAGCCGTATGCATTTCCTTAAGCTCTTGATGGCTTCGCTCCCCGCGAAGCCTGTGACGAAAACTGTTCACGTACCCGAAGCTACACCGGTGCCTGCCTCTGAACATGTTTACGAAGCGCCAGCGAAACTCGTGGTGGCCATGCTTGATGATTCCGTTTCCATGCGGATAGCGTGGAAAATGAAAATCGCCGATGAGACGTGTTTTCGCGCGTTCGCAAGCACCGCTGCGTTCTTTGACGCGTGCCACAAGGACGCCTCATACCTTTCCATTCTCAATGTGGTTGTCACAGAATACAACTTCGCGCCTGGAGACCCGCACGATGGTGGCACGTTCGCGCGTGATCTGCGCGAACGTGGGTACCAGGGCCTCATTCTTCGCGCCTCAGGGGAAACGGACCTAGGGGCGGAGATCGAATCTCTGTTCGATGGCGACGTTGGCAAGAGCGCTCTCAAATGGCCAGATTTCAACAAGGCTGTAGCAGAGGCGCAGGCGAGACAAAAAAAGCGCACAGGCGGGCGTGAGGGGTGACTTCGATTCGTCTG
Organism: Silvanigrellaceae bacterium; assembly: GCA_044356935.1. Lineage (GTDB taxonomy): Bacteria > Bdellovibrionota_B > Oligoflexia > Silvanigrellales > Silvanigrellaceae > JADCJN01. The sequence continues at coordinate 1,612 of JBIKVI010000296.1, forward strand.
CAGTGCGCCAAGGATTGCAAGGCGAATTCAGGAAACCCTCTCTCGGCCTTTCCCCTCTTTCGAGCTTTTGAGTGTAAGGAAAGGCGCGGGGCTAGGCACCACCGCCTTCATGCGCCATGTCGCGCTGGAAGCCTTGCATGGCTTGTGCTTGAAAACCGCCTCAACGAGCCGCGATGCCCGCATCGGACACGCCAGCGAAGTTGGGCACCTCGAGCCGGTCGATTTCGAGCTGCTCGGCGAAAGCCGCGGAGAGGCCGAGCCAGCGCTCTATAGCGGGCTTCACGCGCGCTACGAGCACGTGGCAGGCATCCTTCTTCTCGCCATTGACGGCGAGGAGCGTGGCGTCTTCCACGCTGCCGGCGATAGCGTCGAGCTGGCGCAAGCACTGCTGCGCGGCGCCGGGGAGCGCATGCGGATCGGTGCCGAGGAGGTCGAGCGGTCGAGCACCCAGCATAAGGAACTTGTGGCAGTCGTTGATGAGCGTCTCGAGGCTCTTCTCGCCGTGGCGGCTGTTGTCCCAGAGGTGGAGCGTAGCGACCTTGAGGTCGAATACGAGCAGCTCGGCCATCTCTTGCGCCACCTGAACGCACTCGAAGGCCATCTGGGCGACCGTCTCCATGCGGACTTCGATGGTGTCGTCGTTCTCGAAGCGCATCCGCAAGAGATCGGCATTGTCGATGTCCACGACGCGACCGTTCACGTGCACGGCCGTGATTGAGGACGCGTGCGCCGCGCCCATGTTCTCGAGCCTGTCGACAAGCGTGCCAAGCGTGTCGATGGCCTGCAGTGCGGGGAAGCGTTTTCCGTTGATGCGTACGTCTGCCATGGTCGTCCTCTCGTCCTTTAGGCCTGCTTGCGCGCGGCGGCCCCGGTTGACTTGTTAATTTGCTGGAGCAGAGCGTGCGCTCGCCCGTTCATGGGATCGAGCCTTAGGATGTCGTCCATGAGGCGCACGGCCACGTCGTTGCGTCCTGTCTTGTGGGCAACGCCGCCAAGCGTGAAGAGCATGTTCACGTCGTGGGGGTGGAGTCCTACGTAACGACCGAGCACGTCCTGCGCCTCCTCGAACCGCTCGTGGTCGTAGGCGAGCTTGACGAGGTTGAAGATGGCCACAGTGTTCTCGATATTGAGGTTACATGCGCGCGTGGTCCACCGGATGGCCTCGGCCGCCTCACCGAGCCCCTCGAACGCGAGACCCAAGCCTAGCGAGGCCATGTCGTCGGAAGGCGCGAGCGAGACCGCTTTTTGGAACTGGGGCACCGCAACGTTGTAGCTCTTGGTTTGGAGGGCAATGGTCCCCAATCCAATGAACGTCTTGGCGCAGTAAGGATCGAGATCCAGCGCGCGCGCGTAGTTCTGCAATCCGTTCTCGAGGTCGCCGAGCTTGGTGAAGCAATCCCCCACGTGGCGGAACAAGCGGGCCTTGGCTGTGGCGGGCAGACCCGGTACGGCGAAAGCGGCCTGAATGAGATCGATGGCGCGCGGATACTGCTTGGCCTGCAAGGTCTTCTCGATGCGCTCCAAGACGGCCGCCATGTCGCGGTCTTCAGCCGCGCGCGGTGTCGTCAGCATCCCCTCGACGATCCTCACGAGGTCGGCGCAGGCCTGCTCGAAGGGCAGTTCGTTCTCGAGCGCCTTGCGCACAGCGCGCTTCACGTTGGCGAGCTTGGATTCTTTTCCGCGGGCCTCATGCATGGTGCGCGCGAGCGCGTGCACGCTGCCCGAGGAGCAAACACGGTAGAAGCGCGCGAGCCACTCGCCCACCCAGCCGTTCCCGTTGCTCACAACCGTGACGCCCGAGGCGGCCGCGCACAGGACGTCGAACGTGCAATCGACGTGGCGGCCGGGGGTGCCGTTGACGGGCCCGAGCGGGTTGTGGATCATGGCGTCGCACACCGAGAGAAGCGAGGCCAAATGATTCCCGACGAGCGTGAGCGCGTCGTCGTTGGGGTCGATGAAGAAGACCTTGTCGTCGAGCTGGAGGTGAACCACAGCTTGCCGCACGTCGGCGCTCGCGCTGCCGGTGCCACAGAACACGAGCTTTGCGCCCTCGCTCGCGCCCGGGTGCGATTGGATCATGTTCTTGAACGCGTAGACGGTGTCGAGGGCCCCCGTCTCCAGCTCCAACGGCCCCGCCTGGAGGAAGATGAAGTCGGCCTCCCCGAACCCGAACGCCTTTCGGATCTCCTTGCGGCGCAGCGCGTTGAGTTCGCTATTGTAGCGTTGCACGTTGACGCCCCGCACCACGCGACGGATGCGTTGCGCGCTCACATCTTCGAGGTAGGCCCAAGTGGCGCTGTCCTTGTCGAAGGTCACGAGCGTGTCGCAGGCGCGAAGGACCTCGCGGCGCACCGTGCGCTCGCGGGTGGCTTGCCCTTGCGTCTGCCCTTGGGCCACCAGGCGCGCGAAGGGCAGAGCGTCGGGCGGGCGCGGCGCGTTCTGCCAGATGGCGACGCGGTAACGCGTCGCGCGGGCGTCCTTGAGGACCGTGAAGCTCGCGAGCGAGGATTCGCCCAGTGAGACGACCACATGCGCGTCCTTCACCTGTTCGTCGAGACCCGCGAGAAAAGTGCGGTTCTCCGGGCTGGTCTCGAGAGTCCGGCATTGGAGAAGCACGGGCGTGGAGGTCTGTTCGAGGCCCAGGCAGAACTGGCGGAAGGCGCGCTCCTCGCCCTTGGCCGTCACCAGGATCCCGTGGGCGCCGAATCGCCGCGTGATCTCGTTCCAAATCTCGAGCTCGCAAGGGTGCGGGAGCTCGGGCGCGACGAACGTGATCCTCAGACGCCCATCGCCCTCCTTGGCGTCGCCCGAAGCGCCGCCCTCGGCCCCCTGGAACACCAGCATGTGATGCAATTCGAGCGGGCGCGTCCTGCGCAGCGCGTCGAGGGAACTGACGCGGGGCGCCATGGGCGTCGCGGCCTCGTTCGCGGCCCCGTTCGCGTGCGCGTTGGCGTTCGCCTCGCGCCCCACGAGGCTCGATGGAATGCGTGGCTTCGCTGGAATTTCGGTTCCTTCGCCATTCCCCGAACGCATGGCCCATGCGCGCTTGTTCTTCTTCATCTGGAACATCGGCTCATTCTCCCCGGAATTGCAGCGTTTGCGCGTAGGCACCCAAAGCCCTGCGGGCCTCGAATGCCCGCGTGAGCTCGCCGCGCAGGCGGCCGAGCTCCTCCTCGACGACACGCGAAAACAGCGCATCGTGCTCTTCCATCCAACGGCGCAAGGAAACACGGAGATCACCCGCGGGCCCGGCGGCCTCACGCGTGAGCGCTTGCGCGATCAACGAAACGACTGCCTTGCGCTTGCGCAAGAGGGCGCCGACACGTGCGTTCAATGCCCGCTCATGCTCGAGGGCGCGCTCGGGAGAGGGCGCTTGCGCCGCCGAGCGCTCCCGCGTCGAGAAGGGTGCGAGCCCCTCGCGGTGGATCTTCACCCAGCGTGAGACGAACGCGGAGCCCAACCCGTCGACGTCGGCCTCGCCCAACAGGGTCGGGCTCGACAGCGTCGAGAGCGCGGCGTCGTAGCGTTCCCGCATCGTCCGGGTTTCTTCCAAGGCTCCACCTCCCTCGAATGGCTCACCAACGGCCATTGTAGGAGACACCCGAGGACAGCCCCCGAGGCAAAGTTCGCCCAGCGTCAGGGTCGGGTGGCTCCCTGTGCCGGCGGCGGGACCACCAGAGTCGTGTTCCTTTGCACGGGCCGTTCCAACCGCACCCGCGAGGCCGTGTGGCCATCGCCGGGCCACATGATATCCACGGCCTCGACGACCGCGTCTCCCCCTAAGCCGAAGTGGGCTACGGGCTCCATCTGACTAAGGTAACCAGACCCGCCGCAAACGACGCGCGTGCGCGCCCATCGCTGGGGGCCCCGCCTGCCATCGCGCGAAAGCTCGAGCCGCACCCGAGCTCCGAGCGCCGGGAAGCCAGCACGGGTCAACGGCAGGACGCGCAACCACCCGAACCCCGCCTGCCGCGCACCGAACAGGAGGTTCACCTGACCCTCCTTCTCTCCGTTGGAAACGTAACACTCC
>JBIKVI010000297.1:0-5636 GCA_044356935.1 Silvanigrellaceae bacterium
CTACGCAAAAAGTAACGGACCGGATCCTGAACGGCTCCCGCACCCCTTGGCCTGCCGATTTCGGCAGGCCACTTTAAGCCGGAGTATGCTGGCAAGCTGAATTTTTATCTCTCGGCGGTCGATGATTTGATCAAGACACCTGAGGACGGGCCGACGATCGGTATTCTACTGTGCAAGACGAAGAACAAGGTCGTCGCCGAGTACGCGCTCAAGGACATTGCGAAGCCCATGGGAATATCCGAATATAAACTGGGCGATGCTATCCCCGAGAAGATCAAGACGGCTCTGCCTTCGGTCGAAGAACTGGAAGAAGAACTGGGAAATGTTCATCCGGTGTAAGTGTATTGCTCCTCGCATGAACCCTAATTGACCGCGACAGGTCATCCGGATCAATCGCAGCACGGGCACTGCAAGACTATGGAGCAGCGGGCCGACCATGATTAGCGCGGTCGTTGTGATTCACGAGCGCACCCCGACTGGCACCGCTCGGCTCCTTGATGCTCGCCCCCGCATGCGCTACTGCAACCTGCAGTGATGTGCTGATGTGCAGGAGGGTGAATTGAACCATTTCGAAGCGATGCGTGATCTTCTGGACGTTCTCCTTCAGAGCGACGAGGTCCACGTCCTAGCGCTCGAAAGCGCGCCTGGCCTGGGAAAAAGCAGCACAATCGAGAGTGCGCTGGCCGGCGCCGGTGCGACTTACCGGTCGGTTGGCAGCTACTCCACCGCGCTGCACCTGTTCAATACGCTCTCCACCGCGCAGCAGGGCGAGGTCCTGATCCTGGACGACTGCGCCGGTCTTTTCACCAACGACATCTCCATGGCCATCCTCAAGGGCGCGACGTGGGCCAGTGCCGGCCATGGTGGGGAGCGGCGGGTACGTTGGGGCAGCACCACCGCCCTGAAGGCAACCGACGAATTCGCATTCGTGGGCAAGCTCATCCTCATCGCCAACCACATCCCTCGCGGCGAGGACACCCGGGCCTTTCTGCAACGGGCCCTGCATTTCAAAGTCGCCCTGACGGATGAGGAGCTGGCCGAACTCCTCACGGAAGCCGCTAGCTCCGAGAAGCATTTCGAAGACGTGGGGCTTGCGAACGAAGTGGCTCGTTTCCTGGTCGAGAACATGGGAAAGTACAATTCGTCGGAGATCAACATCCGCACCTTGCGTAAGGGCTACGAAATAGCGCGGGTGAAGCCCCAGAACTGGAAGCCACTTCTTGAACGCCTACTGCCCCGAACGACACCGGAAGAAATCGTTCGCCAGCTGGCGTCGACGGGTCTCTCCGTCACGGACCAGGCAAAGGAGTTCATTCGCGTGACCAAGCTTTCCGAACGAACCTTCTACAATCATCGGAAAGGCTTCCTAGGCGAGCCGAGCCGGGCGGCCTCGGCGAACTGAATTGCTTGTCTGAATTTGGGCGGCGCTGCGACCAAGCTCGCTGCATTGCAGTTTCCGGCCTGTGTCACGAGACCGGCCAAGCGTAATTTTGTAACAGTCCACTGATGCAGAGGCGGCACGGATAGAGAAACGGGTCCCTCTACGTTACGTTCCTTGTTCCAAAAAACGAAAGAACCTCAAGGAACAGAGGGACCCCATGGCGAAGGATAGCTCGAATCCAGCACCGACGTCTCGCCGTCATCACCTTTCCCCCGCAGCCGTCGTCTCTTTGCAATCCTATCGAGCAGCTCTTGCACGTGGAGCCGATCAGCGCACCGCGGCCCAGCGCGCTGGGCTCCCTCGCTCAACGCTCCAGGACCTCGATCGGGCTCGCGTCGGTGCCGATCAGGCACTCGACGCCTGGCTTCGCACGAATACGGGATGGGGCTTCGTGCGAAAGGTCGTCGATGCGGTCCTCTTCGCCTTCCACCTCGTTGGAGGCGTGGGCCTCCCGCGGGTGCAAGATTTCCTCGAACTCACCGGCCTCGATGCTTTCGTCGCCTCGTCCCACGGCGCATTGCATGCGCGGGCGTCGGCGATGCGCGATAAGATTACGAACCTTGGCGAGGCGGAGCGTGCCAAGCTTGGCGTGGAAACGCTCGAGCCGAAGGAGGTGATACTCGGCCTCGACGAGACCTTCTTCCCCAGTGGGACGTGCCTTGTGGCCGCCGACCTTCTGTCGGGTTTCCTGCTCGTCGAATCCTTTGCTGGAGCGCGGGATCGCGCCGCATGGGAGGGAGCGTGGGTGCAGGGAACACGCGGTCTTTCCATCCATGTCGCTTCTGCGGTCGCCGATGGTGCGCGCGGCATCCGGGCCTTCGTAGAGGACACCCTCGAGTCTTCATGCGCGCCCGATCTGTTCCATGTCCTGAACGACGTCTGCAAGGCCTTCGCCGTGCACCTCGCGCGGCGTGAACGCGCCGCGAAGGCTCGCGAAGAGGCCGCCCGCGCCCTCCACGGTGACCTCCGCGAACTCCAAGAAAGGCGCGCGCGTGAAACGCGAAGAGGTCGGCCGGTGGACTTCAGGTCCCGTGAACACGAGGCGCGAGGGCTCATCGCCTCAGCCTCAAGGGAATTACAGGTAGCCAAGGAAAGACGCGCCGAATTACGCCAGCTGCTGCGTCATTTGAGCGACGCGTACATGCCGATTTCGCTTGCAGACGGCGCATGGAAAGGCACCTCAGAACTTGAGGCTGAACTCGAGTCTATCTTCTCGAGCCTTGACGATCTCGCCGAGAAGTCCGACATGGCGGGCCATCATCGCCCCTACCTCTCGAAGGCCGCCCGCTTGTAGATTCCGGCCCAATCCGACCGGCGGGTCCAGCCCAATCCGACCACCGGGTCCGGCCATTCCGACCACTCGTTCCGACACTCCGACCACCAGGTCCGACCAATCCGACCACCGTGGCGTGAGATTGGCCTGACCCTGCGAAGCGACCTTTCTGCTCCCCCAAGGAGCAACTACGACTGCCCTTCACGCATCAGCCGAGGAGGGCCGCCGCAGTGGCACGAGAGAGGATCGCTATGTCCAAAGTCATTGAAATTCTGCGGCTGAGGCTCGGCCACGGGCACTCCGAAAGGGAGATCGCTGCCAGCGTCAGAGTCGGCAAGACCACCGTCCACGACGTCCTCGTCAAGGCGGCTGAGGCTGGCCTTGCCTGGCCCCTGCCCGAGGGATGGAGCGAAAGCGACGCCCGTCGGGCCTTGTTCCCCGGCTTGATAGCGCCAGGAGGGACGATCAGGCCCCTTCCCGATTGGGGGCAAATCCGGAAGGAACTCCTGCGCAAGGGCGTCACATTGCAGCTTCTTTCGGAGGAGTACCGCGATGAGAATCCAACTGGGTATGGGCTATCTCAGTTTTGCGCCTACTACGCCAAATGGGAGGCGCAGGCGCGGCTGGTCATGCGCCAGGAGCATCGCGCGGGCGAGAAGACCTTCCTCGACTTTTCGGGGCTGAAAGTTCCCTGGCTCGACCTCGAAACCGGGCAAGTGCGCGAAGCCGAGGTCTTTCTCGGTGTCCTTGGCGCATCGAACTACACCTTTGCTCTGGCCGTTGCGGATCAGACCCTCGAAAGCTGGGTGCATTGCCATCTCGAGATGAACCGCTTTTTCGGTGGAACCACGCGAGTTTGGGTGCCCGACAATCTCAAGGCCGCGGTCACGAAGGCCTGCCTTTACGACCCGGAACTCAACCCGACGTACCGACAGCTCGCGCGGCATTACGGCGTCGCCGTCATCCCCGCTCGCGCTTACAAGCCGAAGGACAAGGCCAAGGTCGAAATAGGCGTCAAGATCGCTCAGATGTGGAACCTCGCCCGCCTTCGAAAACAGACTTTCACGAACATTGCCGAAATCAGTGCCGCCATCGCTCCCTTGCTCAAGGCGCTCAACGATAAGATTATGCGCAGGCTGAAGGAATCAAGACGCGGCCTCTTTGAGAAAATCGAGAAGTTGTCCCTGTCGCAGCTACCTTCTGAGGCCTACGAAATCTCGACGTGGAAAAACGCCAAGGTCGCGCCCGACTACCACGTCGATGCCGACTTTCATTACTACAGCGTCCACCACTCCCTCGTCGGAAAGCAGGTCTTGGTGCGCTCCACGCGAACAGCGATCGAAGTCTTCCTTGATGGGAAACGTGTCGCGGCGCACCGACGTTCGTACGTGCCGTACCGTCGCACGACGCTCTCCGAGCATCGTCCCGAGCGCCATCGGCAGTACGCCGAATGGACGCCTGAGCGAATCGTCGCCTGGGCCGCCCAGCATGGACCCAATACTGCGGCAGCCGTCGAGATCCTGATGCGTCGAAGCGATTATCCCGAAGACGGATATCGGTCCTGTTTCGCGATCCTGCGGCTCGCGAAACAGCATGGCAAGGACGCCCTCGAGTCCGCATGCGCGATCGCGATCGAGCAGAGTGTCGTGCGCCCGCGAAGCATCCGAAGCCTTTTGGAAACGGGCCTTCACCGCGCGGCGTTAGCACCCGAGGGCCGGGCCCCTCACACCACGATTCATGAGAACGTCCGCGGAAAAACCTATTACCACTGAACAAAGGAGAACCCACGTTAATGGCACCGACGCTCGACAAACTGCACGTCCTCAAACTTCACGGCATGCGCAAGGCACTCGAGGAGCAGACGACAAGCAGCGCCTACGAAGAGATGAGCTTCGCCGACCGGATTTCCCTCCTCATAGAGCGCGAAGCTCAGGAGCGAGAAAATCGCAACCTCGCCACCCGCATCTCGCGAGCTCGCTTCAAGGAGCAGGCCGTCGTTGAGAACATAAAGGCGGGGACGAGCAGGGGTCTCGACAAGACCACCCTCACCGCGCTGGCGCAGTGCAGCTGGGTACGAGCACGACAAAACATCATCATCACGGGCGCAAGCGGGGTCGGAAAGACGTACCTGGCGTCGGCGCTGTCACACAAGGCATGTTTGCTTGGGCACCCGGTGCTGTACACGCGTTCTGCCGAACTCAACGAACAGTTCCGCATGAGCCGCGTGGATGGAAGTTTCCGCAAAGCACTTGGACGCTATCTTCGACCTGCCGTACTCATCGCGGACGACTGGGCTTTGTACGCCATGGGCGAGACCGAGCAGAAAGACTTCTTCGAGCTCATCGAGGGGCGGCACCAGGTGGGATCGACAATTCTGACAAGCCAGACGCCCGTCTCTTCTTGGCACGGTCTTATGGAGAACCCCACTCTCGCAGACGCGATCCTCGATCGCCTCGTTCACACGGCGCTGCGCGTGGAGTTAAAAGGAGACTCTTTACGGAAATCGAGCGTGGCCAAGATTGACACCGAGGCTTCGCCCACGCCATGAACCAGACTTACGTCGCTTCGCTCCGGTCGGAATGACCGAAACGAGTGGTCGGCTTCGCCGGAATACACACCGCTGTCTGCCGGATCTCGTACAAGCGCTCGCGGACTTCAACGCCCGCGTCGACCAGGCCGTTGCGAGGAAGGGGCTCGACGCGCACCAGGCGCGCCGCGTCCGTGAGATCCACCTGCCCGTCGCGCTCCTTGAAGAGCGCGCCAGGCTCGTTCCCAACCGAGAGGAAAGACGGCGCATCAAAGCCGTCGTCGCCGGCCTGCGAGAACAAGAGCAGCGGGATGTCGACGACGTCGCCAGCCTTGAACTCCATGCACTTGCACGCGAGCTGGCCGCACACTGGCAGCGCACGACCTCACGCATTG
>JBIKVI010000051.1:0-19035 GCA_044356935.1 Silvanigrellaceae bacterium
TCCGTCACCTCGCACATTCGTATTCACTCATCTTGTGCAGTCGGCCATGCTTCCAAAACCTAATTCCGGTCATTCGCCTGAATTACGTAAAGATCTTGACGAGAGGAATGATAGGCGCGCCGCGACCCAATGGCTTCTAAATCTTTCGACATAATTTCGAAACGTGTCGTGTTCCTTTGACCTGATGCTGGTCCGTGATAAAAAGCTCGGAGCTTTCCTACTGAAAAAAGCTCGGTGGCCCCACTCGGCACACCGACCCCGAGGTGACACCATGGCGAAGCGTGCCCGGCTCCTGCCTGCCGTCGCGATCCTCGCGTGCGGCTTTGCGTCGACCTCTTTCGCGCTGCCGGAGGTTGATTACGCGCGGTCCTACGTCTCCACCGTGGAGCCGTTCCTCTCCCGCCACGCCGTGGACGGTCGCCTCGAAAGTCCTGACGCGTCCTTGGCCTGGCGCAAGGTGGAAACCGAAGGCGCCATGGCAACCCTGGTGTTCGTCCCTGGGCCTGGTGAGTCGTACCGCATGTACGGCGAACTCCTGCACGATCTGGCCAAGGCCGGATTGCGGGTTTACGCGATGGATCCGCGCGGGCAGGGATTGTCGCTCCCCGGGCTCATCGCGCCAGGTGGGCAGCAAGGTCCTCGCGCGGGCGCACCGTGGCAACCTCTGAACGAGCGCCTCGTCCACTCTCCTTCGTTTGAGCCTTATGTCGACGACCTCGTCCGCTTCCTCAAGGACGTCGTGAAGGCCAGCCCCACTCAGCCTGTGTCGCTTTTGGGTGGGTCGTCTGGAGCCGTGATCGTCGGGCTCGTCGCAGCCAGGCACCCCGACCTTGTGCGACGCGTCGTCCTCGCCAGCCCTCTCCTCGAAATCGGCCTCACCACAAGCGCGAGCAATTCGGCCGCGTCATTCGCTTACCTCTCGGGGCAAATCCTTCTTGGCCGCGCTCTGGCTCCGGCCCCCGCGTGGCAACTTTCGAGCGGAAGCTGGAGGGCTGCCGATACGCCCCTCACGCGCAGCCACGTCCGAGCGGCTCACGTCACTGAGGTGTTGCGAAAGGAGCCGCTCCTCGCCAACGGTGGGGTCACGAACCTCTGGGCTCGCGGGCTCGCGGACGCGTCCTACAGGTTGGAGGCCGAGGCCTACAAATTGCGCGTGCCCGTCCTCGTCCTCCGTGGGGAGAAGGACGCCATCGCCATCGGTCGGCGGCAACGCGACCTTTGCCTGCGGCTGGTCGACTGCTCTTTGGTGACGCTGGCGGGGGCACGGCACAAGCTCTTCTTCGAAGTGGACACCGTGCGTGCGGCCGCCCTCGAGCACCTCCTGAGGTTTCTCGACATCAGGGCGGTGTCGAAGGCGGACGCCATCTCGGCCCTCGAGGAGCGGCGCCTGTGAGGGGCCGGCCATGGGGCGCGCGGGTTACTTATGTTACCTCTTCTTTTTGCCGGTTCGCTGCAGCGGAAGCTGCATGAGGAAGTCCTTGCGAAGGACCTGACCATGGCACAGGGACGTATCGGTCACCCAGGCCTCGCATGTGTCGATGACCTGCGTGGGGAATGGGCCGTGGATCCACTCGCCGCCTCCGCACAGCAGCAAATCCTTATCGAGAACCGTGCCGTAGGGGCACTCCTGGCCGCCGCGGTATTGGACGTAACGAGGGAGTCCCCACGCCTGCTCGGCGCAGGCGGCCTGGCCTTCCTGCACGACGCACCTGTCCTTCATGCCCTGAGTCACGCTCTCTTGGTGAACGAAGCCGTCCTTCCCGCAGACGTAACCCTGCGACTGCGCCCCAAGCTTAACGCCGTAGAGCTGGTAACCGCCCTTGCACTGAACCTGTCCAGGCGTGTCGATAGGATCGACGGGGTCCACGGGAGGCAAGGTTGGTGGCAAAGTGGGCGTGGGAAGAACCGTGGGGAACACGGTTGGACCCGGTGTGGGCGTCGTGCCCGGGCGAGGTGTGACCGTGGGGACGACGGTGGGAACCGGAGTCGGCGTGGTACCCGGGCGCGGCGTTACGGTAGGGATGGGCGTGGCGGTGGCGGTGGGTTGCGGTTGTGGCTGGGAACCACCCGAAGCTTGCGCGTAAAGCCTTCCCAGGGTCTGCCAGTACCCGCGGAACTCAGGACGCTCCTGAATCCAAAGGAAGTCGGGACGATCCTCGGAAATCCATTCGCCGCCGATAATGTCATCGGCACCGTTGAGTTCCAACCTGTATTGGTAAGTTTTGGTGGAATCGGCGTGCCCCGTCGTTCCCAGCAACGGGCGATAGCTGGGGAACACTTCGACGGTGTAGCGCATCGTCGTTTGCACGACGGCCTCGCGGACCGTGCCCGGAGCGGCGCCCAACGAAGGAGCTTGGTAGCCCACCACGCGCGTGGAGAACGCGTGCACGGGCTGGTTCCAGACCTCGAGATCGATGGTCACGTCGGCCAAGAACGACTTGCGGCGAAGCCCGATTTGGTTGGCGAGGACGACGTGGAAAGCCCCGGCGTTGGTATCCCTGCACTCGGGGTTGCCCCGCGCTCCAGGAGAGCGAGCCAAATCCGAGTTGCAGCGCGCGCCCAGGAGGCGAGCCGGTGCCTGTGCGATGTTTCCTTGATACAGTGTGAGCAGCGCCTTGATGTCCGAGGATCCGAAGGGCACCTTGATGCCACCCGCACCTTCGAACACGACCGACTGAGGCTCCGAGAAGTTGACCGCGGCGGGGGCCCAGCCGTGGCAAAGGCCTTCCCAGTCCGCGGCGCGTGGGTTCGTGCGCGAGCGTTCGGAGGCGACCGTGGGATAGTCGAAACGCCCATTGACGATGTCGTACTTCTCTGCGGGAGAGAGCTCCGCGAGTTCTTGCTGGCTCATCTGCCGCACCCGCTGCTCGCTGTGTGGTGCGTAGGAAAAGCCAAGTTCCTGCTTCTGCCATCGGTAGGCGATGCCACCTTGGTTCGTGGGCCAGTAGGAATCCGACCAGGGCTTCACCGAGAGCTGGCCCTGTGTTGGAAGCTGGGCAAGGGAACGGACGTAATCGTTTTGCAGGCGCAGTGGATCATTGATGGGGTTCCAGGCCTCGCGGACGTCGCCTCCGCCCTTGCCGCACGATACGGCGGCCACGGTCATCGCGAGGGACGCGAACAAGGGTGCGAGTTTTTTCATGACGAGGTCCTCCTGGGAGTCGTTCCGGTGTGTTTCTTTAATGTGGGATCACTCACGGCAGGGGTCGTAGGAACGAATACGGGTGACGTCAACCCATTTCTGAATTGACTTGTCGACCATGAAAGATGCTTTTGGGTTGGTTGAATGGAGTGGAAAGCGAGGTTTTTTTGATGGAAGGTAACAATGTTATCGCTGGTTTGGATGATGGGCTGTGGACCGGGGAGAGGCCGTTTCGCCTCGGCGGACTGTTGGAGCTCGGCAACCGAATGACCATCCTACGGCTGCGAGACGGGTCGCTCCTGGTGCATTCGCCCAACGTCCTCGATGAGCCGGCAAAGGCGTTCTTCGCCGAACACGGCGAGCCGCGTTACGTCATCGCTCCCAACGCTTTCCACCACCTATGGCTCGAGGACTGGCGCAAGTCCTTTCCTCGCGCACTGTTCCTGGCTTCCCCCGCCCTGGCGACCAAGCGACGTGACTTTCCTTGGAACGGCATCGTGGGCGACGATGGGGCGGAGCCGTGGCAAGGCGAGGTGGGAGCGCATGTCTTCCAGGGCGCCAATACTCTCGGCGAGGTCGTGTTGTTCCACCGGGCATCGCGCACCCTGATCCTTACCGACCTGCTCATGAATTTCGACGCGTCCTGGGCGCCGGGCTTCTGGTCGAGCGTTCCTTTTCGAATCTATGGAGCCTACGGCGGCCCGGTCGTCACTCGACTCACGCGGTTTTGCATGAAGGATCGCGCGGCAGCCCGCGCTTCGGTGGAACATCTCATGGCCTGGGAGCCGCGGCGTGTGATCGTTTCGCATGGTCGAGTCCTGGAGGACGTCTCTGGAGTGGACATCAGGCGCTGGTTCTCATTCCTGTGGGAGTAGGCATGAAGCACGGAGGGAAAGCCGGGACGAGCGGTGGGGGGGCGAGCCGGAATGTTGTGCGGGCGCTCAGGGGTTGTCGACAAGCAACGTTAGTCTCCCTCGCAGCCCTGTCTGCCCTGTCCGCCCTGTCCGCCCTCTCTCGGGGCTGCGAGACGCGAGGGTTCCTCGGCCAAGGGAGTCCCTCGGCTCCTCCTTCGCACCCGCTCCCGGCGCCGGGCTCCTCCACGCTCGCCATCGCGCGGCAAATCACGGGTGCAGCGGGTGCAGCGGGTGCAGCGGGTGCACGGATGGTTTTTGGAATCGCCTTGGAGGTCGACGCGCGACGCGTGCGCATGGCGGTCGATTTCGAGCGCGTCGAGGGAGATCTTCTGTCCCATCCGGTGCGCGGTCGACTCGACTCGGGACTCACCCTCGACTCGCGCGTCCAGGCGCGCGGATGGTACCAGGGCGACGATGCCGACTCCGTCTCTTTGGTCGACGATGCATGCTCGTCCGTGCGTGTGGAGAAACGCTCCCTGGATCCCAGGGGCATCGTATTGCTCGGTCGATCTCGTCCCCTCGCCGCCGTGGGTGGCCGTGCGCCGTTCCCACCGGCTTCCTTCGACGCGCTTACCGTAACGAGCTTGGACGAAATCGCCGGCGTGAAAAAACGCGGGGTCGGTTCGATGAAGGGACCCAGATCAGGGCCATTCGGCGATGCCGCGTATCGCGATCTCGCTCCCGAGGCGTGGAGTTACGTGGTGGTCGGTCAAGGGTTGGCGTTCCAGCGCAGAGACGGGTCAGAAGTGCGCGGGCGCCTTGTCGTCGCACGTCCCGACTGTCTGCTCGTTCGTGATGAGGGGGATCGCCCGCAAGCGACGCGATTCGTTGATGTGCGCCTCGAGTCACTGCGGACTTGGGAGTCTGCCCCGCGTTCGCCCGTCGACGCGTTGGTGGCTCACTCGAAAGGCTACCGAGCCGAGGGCAGCGACAAGATTTGGGGAGTCTTCGACTCCACAGGACGACTCACGCTGCCCGACCAGGGCTTCGAATTCCACGTGGTCGCCGGCGAATCACCTACGAGCACCGTCGCGCGACGTCTTTTGGTGTTCCTCGAGGAGCGAGGAGTCGCGCACCGCGTGCTCGCCCCTCGTCCGGGTGCCGCGGGCAACGAGTTCCAGATCGTCGCATACGCTGGCGAAGCGCCGCGGGCCGTTGCCCTGGCGCGCGAGCTCGAAGGCGCCTTGGCTAAGGCGCGTCCCTCGCGACTCGCCTGGCGATGGGGGAGGCCACTGGGGCGTGGGCTCGTGACCGTGCGTTACGTTCCCTTCACGGCGCGGCACGAAGGCGCCATCGTCGGCGCGGATGGTCGCGCGCGGCTGTCTCCCCGTGCGCCACGCTGGCGGCCCGAGTGGATGGCCGGGGATCCGTTCGAGAGCGCGTTCGGGCCGTTCGAGGGTGCGTTCGGGATCGAGAGGTGAAGCCGACAGTGACTTCGAATCTCCTTCAGCCGCTTTGGTTGGGCGACAGGAGTTGGCGCAGGGCCTCGGTCGTCTTCTTCGGATCGTGTTTCGCGAGGTAGAGGATTTGTTCCTTTGGCGAGAGCTTCTCGAACGGAACTTCCTCGGCCACCTGGACCCTCTTCGAGGCCGAACCTGTCCTTTCGAGCTCGTAATCGACCACTGCGAACCCTTCGGCGGATCGCTTATCGGGGTCGAAGGTCAGCCAGCGGAAATAGGGCTTGAGCAGTGCAAAGTAGAGGAAGAACATCGCGGCGATGGACACGCTGGCGATGATGCCGGTTTGGATGAGGGAGGTCTTGCGCTGGGTGAGCGACTGCTGCTCCGCGAGGGCGAAGGCGTCGAGCTCGAACTGTGCGTTCTCCACAGTGATCGAATCGCGCCCTTCTTGGAAACCGATGGCGTTCTTGACGAGATTGGTGATCATCGCGAGGTCCTCGGGCGTCCTCTGCGCATACTGCCCGTTGACCATCTTCCCGTCGACGAGCACCGCAGTGCTCGTTTTCTTCACCGTGCCGATGGGTTCGACGATGCGGCTGAGCGTCTTCTTGACCTCAAAATTCAGCGTCTCGGCGTTGGACTTGCTCGATGTCGAACTCCCGCCACCTGCCGCGTCCTCTCGCTCGCCCGGAAGATTGCTCTTGGCGCCCGGCACGCCCGTGGGGTTGAAGCCCGACCCATCGGTGCTCTGCTCGCTACGCTGCGACGAAACGACCGCGGTGCGTTCGGGGTCTACGTCTTGGATTGTCGTCTCGACCTTCTTGAACTCGACGTCCGCTTGCACTTTGGCCACCACCTTATCGTGGCCCACGACGCGCGTGAGAATCTCCTGGATCTTGCCTTCGAACTCCCGCTCGACGCGACGCTGGTATTCGCGCTGGGACGACGTGACGCGGTCAATGCCGCCATCCTCCTCGTCGGGGCGGGTGAGCAGGTTGCCCGCTTGATCGACAATCGTGATGTTCTTCGGGTCTAGACCTTCCACGGCTCGCGCGGTGAGGTGGAGGATGCCCTGGACCTGTTGCTGTGAAAGCGACTTCCCGCTCTTGAGCTTCAGCGAGACGCTGGCCGTAGTGGGCCGCTTCTCGTCGGCGAAGATGACCTTGTCGGGCATCACGATGTGTACGCGGCTACCCGCCACCGGCTCGAGCTTGTTGATCGTGCGACTGATTTCGCCCTGTACGGCGCGCAACTTGTTGATGCGTTGGTCGAAGTCGGTCATGCCGAATGCGCGCTCGTCGAACTTCTCCCAACCCACTCCGACCCCGCTGTTAGGAAGTCCTTCTTCGGCCAAGCGCATCTTCACGTCGAGCGCCTCTTCGGAAGGGAAGGCGAGGCTGTCGCCGTCCATCTTGAAGTCCTTGACGTTGTTCTGGCGCAGGAACTTCAGAATTGCCGTCTTGTCCTCCTGCGCGAGGTTCACGTAGACGGTCTCGTATTGCCGCTCCGGACGCCAGACCGCGAGCATCATGAGACCCACGAGCACGATGGATGCCGTGGCCCCCAGCGCGATCTTGCGCCCCTTCGTGAGGCCCGAGTAGAACACCTTGGCTTGCGATGAGAACTGGTTGAGGAACCCTCTGAAACGCTCGACCATGTGTTACACCTGCATCCGCATGACGTCCTGGTACGCTTCGATGGCTTTGTTCCGCAGCTGGACGAGCATGTTGAATCCGAGCTCGGCCTTGGTCACGGCGAGCATCGTCTCGTGGATGTTCGAGCTCTTGCCCGAGGCGATGTCGGTGGCGGCCTTGTCGCTGTCCTTCACCGACGAATTCACGTCCTTGATCCCTTTGGTGAGCATGTCGAGGAACGACCCTTCCCCGGAGGCGCTGTTGGCGTCGAGTCCCGCCCCGGCCGCAGACGCGGAGGATGACGCGGTGGCGGCGTCGGCGGACGACGCGGCCGATGACATTCCCGAGCCGCCAGGGCCCGACAAGGCCGACTGGAGCTGCGAGAAGTCGAGGCCCTTCGATGACACGTTGCGGATCATGGAGTGTTACCCCTTCGAGCTTGTCAGCCGCGGCCGATGGTGATTGCCGTCATGGCCATGGTCTTGGTGGAGTTCAGTGCTGTGGTATTGGCTTCGAAGGCGCGCGTGGCCGTGATCATGTTCACCATCTCCTCCATGACAGAGATGTTCGGCATAGCCACATAGCCCTCGCCGTTGGCGTCGGGGTGGCCCGGGTTGAAGACCATCTTGGGCGCCTTGCGATCCTCGACGATGCCATCCACCTTGACCTCCTTGAGGTTCGGATCGGTGGCTTGCCGCACGAGGTCGTCGAACGTGAGTCCGCTGTCGCGCGCCGTGAACACGACGTCCTTGCGGCGGTAGGGGCCTTCCTTGCCCTCCACGCGCGTGGTGTTGGCGTTGGCGAGGTTCTCCGAGATGACGTTCATGCGCACGCGCTCGGCGGCGAGGCCCGAGGAGCTAATGCGGAGTCCTTGCAGGAAGCTCATGGCGTTCCCTCCTTTTGGCTATCAGCGTCCGCCATTGATGCCGTAACGCATCATGGCGAACTTGCGATTGAGGATCTCCACCGACGCCCGGTAGAGGATCTGGGTTTCGGCCAGGTCGGCCATTTCGGCATCGACATCCACCGTGTTGCCATCGTTGCCGATGCTCTCGGTTGGTTTGACGTGCAGATCGGGACGCACCCCGCCCTCCGCGGATTGCCCGGTGGAGAACACGTGCTTGCCGTTGGTCACGCGCAGCGCGAGCGCGCTGGAATTTCCGAGCGCGTCCTGCAGTTGCTTCTCGAACGCGTATCCGAGCGCCCTGTAGCCGGGCGTGTTGGCGTTTGTGATGTTGCTCGAAATGACGTTCTGCTTGGCGAGCCGATGGTTGAGGCTCGTTTCGAGGGCCGCTTCGGCCTTGGAGAACAGCGTATCGTTGGCTTTCATCGTCCGTTCCTCCCTCGCGGAGTGGTCTTCGTGAGCCCGCCCCCGGAGTTCCTTCGGCCTCCCTCACATGCCCTGCGGCCCACTTCGGGGCAGGGGGAGAAGGGCCGCGTGGAACACCGCGCGCGGAATCAGACGTTCTTGCCTTCGACCTCGTACCCGCACTCCACGAGCTCGTTGAGCTTGTAACGGAGGGCGCGCAGCGAGATGCCTAGGGCCTTGGCCGTGTGGGTCCGATTGCCGTTCATGCGGCGGAGCGTCTGCAGGATGAGGCGCTGCTCGAGCTCGCGCAGGGTGATTTGCGGGAGGGCGTCGCTCATCGCCACTTCGGTGCGGCTGTTGGCCTTCATGAGGTGGAGTTCTTCCACGCCGATGTAGTCGCGCGTGGCAAGGAGCACCGAGCGTTGCATGACGTTGCGCAGTTCGCGCACGTTGCCGGGCCAGGTGTAGGTGCGCAGGGCCTGCTTGGCCGTAGGAGAGAACTGCACGTTCTTGCTGAACTGCATGTTGAACTCTCGCAAAAACAGCTCGGAGTAGAAGTCGATGTCCACGGTGCGCATGCGCAGCGCCGGGATCTCGAGATGGATGACGTGCAGCTTGAAGAACAGATCGTTGCGGAAGCGCTGCGCGTTTACCTCGTCTTGGAGGTTCTTGTTCGAGCAGGCGATGACCCTAGCGTCCGCGGCGGTGCCCCTGCGAACGGATCCCTTGTTGAGATCCTGTTCCTTCAAAATACGCAGGAGCTTGAGCTGCATGGACGCGTCGAGTTCCGTGACCTCGTCGAGCATCAACGAGCAGGACTCTGGAGCGCGGGCCACGCCCGGGTAGTCGTTCTGCCCGCGGGTGCCCCCGAAGAGGTCCATCTCGAAGAAGTTGGCGGGGAGGTTGGCGCAGCTCGCCACCACAAAGCGTCCCCGATCGCGGCCGCCCGCGATGTGGATGGCTTTGGCCAAAGACTCCTTGCCCGTGCCGCTCTCACCGGTCACCAGGACGGGGACCTTGGTAGGTGCAACCGTTCGCGCGACTTCGAGAAGCTTGTACATCTTCTCGTCTCGCGTCGGAAAGTGTCGCAGCATCTCCTCCTCGGAAATGCGTGCCTCGTTGTTGAAGGAAACGTTGGCCGACACGCCGGCGCCGATGTTCCCTTGGAACACCGGGGCTTCGATGTCGAACAGACCCACAGGACGCGCGTCGCTCATTCGGAGACCTCCCACTGTGCACATTTACTCACCGCAGGCGTTCCAAACGCTCGTTGGCGAGACTCGAAAACCTCTTGTCATTCATGTCGGCCGCAGCCGCCTGCCAGGCCGCTTTCGCCTTCTCGAGTTGCCCCGAGCGGGCGTAGGCGAGTCCGGCCTTGTAGGCGGCCTCGGCGCGTTTCGACGCCTGCGCGAGGTTGGACGCCGCTAGGTAGATGTCCGCCGATTTCTGCAGGCGACCGGAGTCGCGCAAATCGTCGGCGTGGCGCAGGAGCGCCTCTTCGACCTGTCGGGTCTCCTCGGCGCCCTTGAGGGGCGCCTGCAGGATCTTGTCGATAACGGTGTCGGCCGAGGGCGAGCGGCGGAGCATCGAAGCGAACCGAAGCAGGGCTTCGAGCTCGCGTTCGACGTAACGGCCGAAGCGCATCTCGTCGAGCAAGAGGGACAACGCGCGTGCGTTGCCGTTGGGAGGGAGGGCGAGCGTGCGCACGGCGGCGACGCTCTTGTCGTTGAGCCCGTTGGACTTGCGTGTAGCGCTGCCCTGGAGGCGAGCGAGGTTGGTGGCCACGCGCCTGGTGTCGCGCGCGCGGGCGGCGAGCGCAGCGCCTCTCGCGGCGGCTTCGTCGCGGCGTGCCGAGTCGGGCGCGCCTTGCCAGTAGAGATTGTAGAGTTGGAGGGCGCGTGGGGCGTCTCCAACGGTGTCGAAGGCGTCCGCGCGCGCGAAGGTCAACTCCGGATCTCCAAGCGTGAACTCGAGGAGAGCCGGACGCGTCTTGCGCTCGAAAGCGACCCAAGCGTCCCATGTGCGGGCGCGCAGGCTGTCTTGGAGGAACGCTCGGACTGTCTCTTGCACTTTATTCTCCAGCGCGTTGACGCGCGGGTCCCGAGGAAAGGAGTTCTTGAATTTCTGGACGGCATCATCCGCGCTCAAGACGTCCGAATTTTCGAGTGCCGCCCTAGTGAGAATATATGCGCAACTTTTTTGCATCTCAATCGGCACGCGGTCAGAAGTGACGCAGGTGTCGAAGCTGCGGCGGTACGGATTTGCCGCGTCGCGATCAGATTCGATTTTTCCGGCGACTAAACGAACCGAGGCGGCAATTTTCGCCAGGTCAGTGGATGACTCCGACAGTGCAATGCGAGCGTACTCGTCGACCTGCCGTTGCAGTGGTCGGGACTTGTCCGCGACTGTTTCGTTAGTGATGACGTCCATGTCGACAAGGCGGAGCTTCGCCTGCGAGGCAAGCGGGCTCGAAGGGTGGCGCATCACGAGGCCGCGCAAATAGTCGTCCGCGGCGTCGAAGTTGCGAGCCAGGTACGCGCTCTCGCCCGCCCGCCAAAGGTTGGCGTCGAGTTCGAGGAATCTCCGTTCCGACAGCACGGCGAGCTTCCTATAGGCACCCACAGCCGCCTCGTCGTCGCCGATGCGGTGCAGTTCGTCGGCGAGCGCTTTGAGTTTGTCGAACTCTGCCGAGCTACCAATGGCGGCTCCCGCTTCCCTCTGGAGTGAGGAGAGACGGTCGCGCGCGGGCGCTCCTCGACGCTCGAGGGGACCGAAATTCTCCGGAAAACCGGCATCGGGGGGCGCGCCTCTTCCGGCTGCCAGGCTCTCGCCCACGGCGCTGGAGTCCGCCCCCGTCACCGAGGAGCCTTCGGAAGGTGGCGGCAAGATGAGGGGAACGGACTTCGCGCCAATCTCCTCCACGGCGGGCACGTCGACGGCATCGCCGTTGCTCGATGCCGTCGATCTCTCGCTGCCAATCGTAGAGGTGGATGTTCCCGGACGGCCGGAGGATTGCTCCTGCCAGTCCCACTGTTCCTCGAGTGTTTCTTTGCGGACGGGACCAGAGCGCCAAACGTCGACTATCAAGCGCCACGGCGAATCCATCGTGGTGACGAGCCACCCCAACGGCATGTTCCTCAGTTGGAGGCTCAACACCACTCCGCCGGACTTCTCCTCCACGACCACGCGACGGACGTAACGCGTGTCGAAGGCGCGGGCGTCCTCGAACTCGGCGGCGCGAGACGGCGTCACGCGGATCTGGAGCGTGCGAGTGGCTTTGTCGA
This sequence comes from Silvanigrellaceae bacterium, assembly GCA_044356935.1. Taxonomy (GTDB): domain Bacteria; phylum Bdellovibrionota_B; class Oligoflexia; order Silvanigrellales; family Silvanigrellaceae; genus JADCJN01. Next base: position 11,684 of record JBIKVI010000051.1, read on the forward strand.
AGCGGGTCGCGTAGCGCCTTGGGGAGCCGAGAACGAGGCTCAGGCGGAAACTATCCTCCGCGGGGCTTCCCACCTTAGGGGCGTTCGCCTCAAGTGGAGAGGCCACGGCATGGAGTGCCCCGTGGCAAAACATGACCGCATGTCCGAGTCCCAAAGACACAATCGTGTTTTTGAAGATCTTTTTCGACACGCTTCCCCCGTGGGATCCAAGACTCTATTCATGCTCGTTGTGCTTCATTCGTAAGAATATCTGAGTTCGTTTTTGCGATGACGTCTGAATTTTGACCAAAAAGGCCTTTTTGACAGCGTCATTTCTGCCTCACCGGAAATCCTCAATGAAATCGCTTCAAGATTTTGGCGACGGAATTAGTGGTCAGTTCGTGGTGTGATGATTGACGTTGTGGGGCCTATTTACATGCCTGGAAGGCGGCCACGACGAATCGCCCGTCAAGGGGAGGGTGTCGGTAGGGCGCCGCGCGGAATGACGGTGGTTTTTGGTGAACCGCCACGCGCCGCCCGAAAGTGAAGGCGTTGTGGGCGAAGGGGATACCGACAATGCCTCTGAACTGGTCTACGTGATTGCGCCTGACCAGGAGGAACTGTCGTTAAGTCGAGGGAGTTTTCCCGCGGTCGTGATTGAGGTCGCCAGCATGGGCATTCTCCTCATGAGTCTGGACCCTTGAGTGCGGCCAGGCGCAATCATGTAGACCAGTTCGGGGGGGGAGAAAAAGTAAAAGACCGCCGGGGCAAGCCCGACGGTCTTTTTCAAGGATATCCCTGCTCAGTTGCTGCGCGAAGGGTGGAGCCTCAGATAGGATTTGAACCTACGACCTGCTGATTACGAATCAGCTGCTCTACCCCTGAGCTACTGAGGCCAGAAAGGGTGGTGGCGCCTCCCAGAATCGAACTGGGGACACGTAGATTTTCAGTCTACTGCTCTACCAACTGAGCTAAAGCGCCGAACCGAGGCCCTGTCGTAGCTCAGGAAGATCTCCTCTGTCAAGCGAGCTCGGGCGCGCACCCACGAGTGCCTGAGGGAGCTTTGGTATCAGGCATTTAGCCTCATCGTAGGCACGTGATGCACAGGCCTCAAGTGCGAGGATTGTCCCCGCTTGAAACAAGAGAAGCCCACGGGTCATGGTGGCGAAGGCAGTGACGGGGCCGCTCACTTGAGGGCATGCTCCTCCTCCCGTGGCGCCGTCTGTAACTGCAGACTCCAATATTCCAATGAGTCCACCTAGTCCGAAGCTCGTGGGGAGGGAGGCTGCGACGCAAGCGGCATGATGGGTCGCTCGGGCTCGAAAGGCTGTGCGGGCGAGGAACGCTTCGAATGCACTTCCAGCATAGGCCTCTGTGGAGATCAGGCGGAGGTTCGCTTCTAGGCCTTCCGGCCATGTGATGCCTGCCAAGCCTCCGTGTCGGGCTGGGTGGCCGACAACGGAGCGGGCTGCGGATGAAGACGCCAACGCCCTTGAAGCCTCAAGGGTGCGTTCGTCGAACGTTCGCGCGGCGGCCGGAAGAAACGTCGACCGAGGTACAGGGCGGAGTGCCCGCGGCTGGTCCCTTTGCTCCGATTCGGATGGGCTTCTTTTCCAGCTAATCAAGGCAGATGGATTCATTCCCAAACCGCCAAAAAGCCCTGCCCAAGCCGCCCGTTCATTCTGCTGCTCCAGGAGCCCTGTTCGTTCCAGAAAGGATTCCAAAGTGGGATCTTGCTTGTGCGGCCAAAGTGCGGTCTCCCGTTCCTTTAGGGGGAACCAGGCTGCGGTGTGGGCGATGCGCGTCCGTGCCGCCTCGTTTGCGATGCGTTCCTTCAGCGCTGCAGCGAACAGCAGGCCGCCCGCGCAGACGAGGAAAAAGGCCGGAACGAAGATGATCGCCTCGACGAGGGCCTGCCCCCTTTCGTACGGATGCTTCATGGAGACTCAAGCCTCGTGGCGGTGGGAACGGGTGCCCAGTTTGGAGTGAGCAAGGAGGCCGGCTCATCCCCACCTGGGTGTTCGACTCCGACCTCCATGCGGATTTGAGAATCGTGCACTCTTTCTTTTCTGAGAAAGATCGAGGCCCAGCGTTCGCGAGCTCCAGGGCGCGGCAAGTAGAACCGAGCATGCGCGAACGCACCGTCAATCGTCGCTTGGGCGTTGGCATAGGACCGCCAGGCAAGGTCGAAACGAACGAGTACAGGCGGATGGGATACTCGACTCTCCCTGCTGATAGGTGAAAATGGAGCTGAGTTCGGGTTGATCGACGAATCGATGGAGTATCCGCACTCTCGGGAATCCCATCGGAACGTGTTCGTACCCGCGAACAGAATGACCACGGGATCGAAAAGGGGCAGCCTCAGAGCGCGTCCAGCACCCCAGCTCGCACCGACGCGGCATATGACGTCTTCAATGGGAATCTGCTGGATCGTAGAGCCGAATCCGGGCGCAAGTGATTCTAGATTCTTCAAGATTTGCGCATTGCGCAAAAGCAGTCGCTTGGCTTCCTCAAAATGCCGGGACGAGCGGACGCTCAGGGCGTTTCTGTAGGCTGCCAATGCGGGATCTTTTGGAAAAACGCCTAGGTCAGTCCAGCGTTCACCGAAGGGACGGGCAGCCGCCGACAACATTGCTCCGTCCGCGAACTCTCTCCAAGAGCGGATGACTCCTCCCAAATGCCAAAGTACCAGAGACTGGTTGTAGGAAAGGTCGTTGAGCTGACCTGCAATGCTGGCCCCTTCCGTCAAGAGAGCGTCGCGTGTGCGACCTCTGTCCTCAAACGCTCGGACTGCGTGGTGGGCCAAGCGAAGCAGAAAGCAGGCCAGAGCGGCTGCCATGCCGAGTGCGAGCGTCCCACCTAGCATGAGCTGTCCTCGTTCCGGATGTTGGCTCATGGCTCGATACCTGGGCGATTGGCTGGCGCCCAATTCTCTCGGAACAGATTCACACTCTCCTCGAAGAGGGAGGTCCACGGAAAGGGTCGCCCTGCACCGGGAACGACGAAGGGGCCTAACGAGGGATTGGGAAAGCTTACAAGTGGCACTTGAACGGGGAGGGCTAGCCCTTGATTGAACAATGCGACATTGGCGGGAAGGCTCATGGAGGATCGCGCCCGAAGTGCCCATGAAAAATGAGGCGCGAGGGCACTGAATCTCCCTTGGCAGTCGCGCCCGCTGTTTGGACTACGCCCTTTGCCGGGGCCATGCTGGGGTGGGCTCCACGGAAGAAAGAAGGCAGGCACGCAAACGTGAACTTCGACGGACAAAGTTGCCCCTTCTAAGTCGACGAACAGGCGACCAGAGGGTCTTTCCGATCCGCGCATGCCCCGTGGAGAGAATCCGGGAAACGAGCCAACGTGGCCTAGGATATCGTTCTCGAGGGCCTCGGCGAGAGGTGGCGCGAGATCAGGGGCATTGGAGCTGCCGGGTCTCACGAGTCGTGCACCCTGGAGGTGGACCCATCGGGTCGCAAGCACCGAGAGCGATTCCTCTACGGCTGTGGTGAGGACCACGTGCACGGCGGCTAGGCGCGTGGCTTCCACTGCCAAGGATGCGAGGAGCAATAGAAGCGAAAACGACACGATAGACTCAAGCATCATGGGACCTCCGAGAGTGCTCGACGCGGCGTGGTGAGGAAGAAGCGAGAAGTTTGAACTTCAACCTTCGCATCGAGGGTGGTCGAAGGGCGTGAAATGGGGGGGCGTGCAGGCCGCGCATGCGCTTTCTTCGTCGCATTAGGGGTTATCCCCAGGCTGAGCACGAGTGAGTCCGGGTTTGCGGGCGTTGACACGGGCTCGACTTTCCTGGTGCTTTCGAGCGTCGCGATCATATGGCCTACAGCGAGATCCCGAACATTGAGGTGAAACGCGGGCGCGTGCGCCACGCCATGAGGGACGAGGAAGGCGCCGGCTCCCAAAATGAGTCCACAGATTAAAGGAGTTGCCGCATGAGGGAACACTCGACGGCACAGGAGTGCGAAAAGCACGCCTCCACGAGCGAGAGCGAACCGTTTAGGGGCGGCGCCCATGTGTGGAGGCCGTATTGCAGCTCGCGACGGATTCGGAAGAAAAACGTAACAAGTGCCGCGCAGGCTGAAGGTTTCGCAGGGCAGGACTGCCTTTCGACGGCCCTCGCTCGCGACGACCACATGGACGCCATCGATGTGGGTTTTGAAAGGGGGCTCGTCGACTAAACAGACCGTGCCATCCGCAGTGACGGAGTAGAGGTTCCGCGAGGGGTCAAAGGATGCCATCGGCCACCACCCGTGCTCTTTGGCAGACGTCTCTTTCGCTTTTGGGAGCCGAGAAGAACGCCATGTCTTCGCTTGAAGCGATGACGCTCCTCGCTCCGGGGGGGACTTCGAAGACGGCCCATTGACCGCAGTTTGCGAGGGGATTCCGAAGCTCACGATGCAGACTTTCCTCGCTCCCTGCGAGGATCTGCAGCCGCCTTCCTTGGGCTATCGCAAAAAGCCTTTCACCCTGCGGGATGTCCGAGGGGGCACGAACGAATCCAACCGTTGGGTGGGCCGGGAATCGGAGAGGCCGAATGGGGATGGTTGGACGCGCGATAGGGACATGCTTCTCAAAGAAAACATCGAGCTTGAAAGGGCTTGTGAAATCGTAGCCTGGGTAGCCGGGGCCCGAGCGCACGACGGGAGAATCAGATGCGTTGCGAACCGAGGGTGAGTCTAGGTTAGAAAATTGACGTCCCGCCGTCGCACACAAAGATGCCGCAATGAGAATGCAGGTGCGAATGGCATGTACCACCCCCCGAGGTGGCAGGCGCTTTATGCGTGTTCCTATCCTCACTCCGTGCCTCATGAATTTCAACGCATGCGCGATGCAGGGCCCCAGGCGTGGAGAGCTCACGAAGAGAAACGCGCCCGAGGGCGCAGCAAGCGCAAAGGGGACGCGACTCGAGGGGGGGATGTAAGCGGGTTCGACGAGGATCCCGCGTGCACCCGCAACGTCCTCGAGGATGAGGAATCCGGAGCGCTCGTCTATATGCAGGCGCATTGTCGTTTTCCCTTCCTAGTCGTTCAAACGACCGAACGTGAGTTTCGCCGCGGCGCTGTATGCCGACTCAAGTGAACGATCGTTGGCCGTTGACCTGCGCGTCGCCTCGACCGCTACCCAGAGTTCTGTTTCGTCGTCGCGGAATGCCCTGCTTTTGAAGAGTTCACCCAGAATCGGAATGTCCCCAAGAAAAGGGATTTTCTCGACGCGCTTCGAGTCCCGATTCTGAACCAAGCCGGTGAACACGCAGGTTTGCGCTTCGCGAAGCGCTATTTTGGTCTCCACTTTGCGGGTTCGAAATCCCGGCACTCCTCCAACCGCACTCGCCTCGTCGACTTCGCTGACTTCAAGGAGGAGATCCAGCCATATGGTGTCATTCGCGCGTCGACGCGGCGTCGCATGGAATAGGATGCCGTACGGCTTGAAATCGATACGTATGTCGGCACCGCCCGATGTTCCGGTTCGAGAAGTCGGAAGGGGGATTTCCCCTCCTGCCAAGAACGTCGCCTTTTCTCCCTCGCGGGTAAGGAGGACTGGCCGAGCCAACTGCCTGGAGGCCCCGTTCTGCGCGAGCGCGCGCGGGAGAAGTCCGACCGGAGCGATTTGGAAGCTGGGCGTTACGCTATTGGAAGCGAAGAATGCATCGGCACTTAGCGGCGCGCCCGTGCCAGGTGGGGAGATGCCAAACTCGAGGCGAGAGTTGCGCGCGACCTCAAGGAACTGCAGTGAGACTTGGACAACATCGTCACTCCCAACTGTGGGGGCCGTTGCATCCACGATGCCGGGGAACAGCGAGCGGACAAACGACCACGCGGCCTTGCGTCCCGTTTCTGACGCTGGTGTTCCCTTGAGGGTAAAGAATCCTCCAGAGGACTCGACCCGCAACCCCTTTTCGCCCATGGCCACCATTCTTGCTCCGGCCCGCGTGAGTGCGTAGGTTTCCGCTTCGGGCGTGATTTGGAAGGCGGGTATGACGTGCTCTCCGGCTACGCGCACAAGGCTTTCGAGACCTCGGAATGATTTGGATCCACGGACATGTCCAAGCAATACGACCCGACCTTGATCGATGACGAACTCGACACCCTCGACAGGGCCGATGGCGCTGGCGATACGCGTGAGGGAAGAGGCCACGAGGGGTGAAGTCTCCACAGGGCGCCCGGGTGTCGCAACGACGGTGACAACATAACGTACCGATCGTCCATCGAGGTGCGATACCAAAATAGAGGCTTCGCCGGCGCGCTTGGCTTGGATGGTGACTTTGTTGGTCAGACCAATGCGAGCCACGTCTACGACATCGGGTTCAGAGATGTCGAGGAAGCGCGGGGGTGCCCCGAGATCAAGGGAGATTGCAGAGCCCATGCGGATCTTGAGGGCGCGTGTCGTGGTGGATGGCGTCGCAAGCGCTCGTCGTGGCTCTAGGCAGCTTGAAAGGCTCGCGCCCAACACAACCCCTGAGAAAATTAGGCTCATGAATGCGTAAAGACTCTGACGGGCTCGAGTTTTGGCCATGGCTTCTCCTTCCGGACAGGAACAAACGCCAAAGGATGAGGGCACGCCAGGCAGCATGTGGATGACCAGCAATTTTTGGGTCCTCGATCGCTTTTTGGTCACCGGCTCGCGCAACGGCGGGAAGTGGGTCATGCCCTCCCTCGAAAGGGGAAATCATGACAAAAGTTCAGCCTCTCATGTTTCATTATCGGTCTAGTCCCAAACACGAAAAATCCACAGTCGTTGGGCAGCGTGGGCAAGGGCTCACCGAGTACGCCGTCCTCGTCAGTCTCGTTGGCGTTGCCTGCATCGCAGCCATGGCGCTCTTCGGCGGCGCGCTCCGAGGCCGTATAGCGAGTCTCGTTGCCGCGGTGGCAGGCGAGGATGCCGCCGTGGTCGAGGAGGGAAACGCCATCGCCAAGAAGGCATCGGAAAAAGTACGCTCACGCGCCAAGGTCGTCGACGGAATGAAGGTTTCAACGGACACCTCGTCGGGTGAAATCATTGAGTCGGAGAATCTTCAGTGAGCGCGCGTGCCGACTTGCGATCTTGGCATCGCACCGAAGTCGAAGTTGGGTCCGCGGACCTCATTCCACCAAAAAAAGACTGGGCCAAATTCGTACCATCCAACCGACGCGGTTGGGTCCTCGCTTCCACCGCAGCCTTGGTGCAAGCGGGAGCCTTCCTCGCATTCTCCCGCGCTCCCACTGCGGAAAAGGCGCTTCCGGTAGCTGTGAGCCGAGGGCTTGAGCGTGGAAGCGCGCTGACACGAGAGAGCGTCGAGTGGAGTCTTCTGGCACCCGCCAACAACCTCGCGGAAAGGCTTCCTGAAGAGGCATTCGAAGCGGCCTTGGGGCGCTTCCTCT
>JBIKVI010000052.1:0-19013 GCA_044356935.1 Silvanigrellaceae bacterium
ACTCTGGCTTTTTCGTGTCCGGAGTCAAGTTGCACGACGGGAGAGCATCGTTACGCTACGCAAAAAGTAACGGACCGGATCCTGAACGGCTCCCGCACCCCTTGGCCTGCCGATTTCGGCAGGCCACCTATTGACTCTTCGGATGTCGGGAACGCACCAGCAAGGAAACGACTCTCCAGAACGTCGACGTCCTGACGGTCCAGGGCATGACGTCAGCCAATCCACTGAAATGCAGTCATGTGAACGTAAGGAGCCCTTTGAGTTCACGCTCGCATTTATAGGAGTGGCCCACTCCCTCTCCGAGCATGCTCTCTCCCTCACCACCCAACTCATCGAGGTCCGGGAGGAGCCTGACGGCAAACCACTACCCTGGAGAAGCTCAGGAAGTTCTGAATTGAGCCGATGAAGTTGGCCTTCTCGACAAATGAACTCGACTTTGCATGAGCCGTGACTTCCACACTCGGCGCAGCGATGGGCGACCTTATGCGACCCAGGAACTCAGCTTGAGCGGCATAATTCACGGCCATGGAGCCCTTGGTCGGCCTCATGACACGGACAGAACGATAAAGGGTCACGCGTTAGCTTTCCGCCGACTCGCTTAAGGACATATTCGCGCAGTTTTTCAGGGTTGAAGATTTCCCCTTCTTGACTCAATTGAGCTCGCGCGTACGAGAGCTGGCCCAGAAGATGACGAGCAAACGCTACCGAGACCCACCCAGCCCACTTCAAATCGCCGGGGCTAAGAAGATTTCCTAGAGGCAGATTTTCCGCAATCTTGGAAACCATGACGCTGACCTGTGTGGAGCAAGCGATGTGCTGAAACGGATTCAACCACATTCGTTCTCTTCCAGACTTCACGGGTGGCAACGTTCCAGAAATTCTTCTATGCAGAATTGCAACGCATCCGAGGAAGATGCGGAACAAGAGTGCTGGTCCAGGACGCTCACCTTCGGAACCGTCTGCCATCCCAAGCCAAGCAGCCACCTCGGCTACCCGCCTACGACTGATTTTGCCGTTCCGCTGACCTTCGAGATGAATTTGCGACGCAACTTCCGCAACGACCGAGAATGAGGGGGACATCGTTTCCTGGGCCACCTGTGCCAAGGCGACTGCCAGCAAGGTCACAAAGTCAACTTCGTCCCAATGGCTTGCCAGTTCCGTTATCAACTTGGCAGCTCGCTCGAAATCGTCCGTAGACGACATCTCCCTCATATACCTTTCCTGATCCACCATCAAACAAGCGACCGCTCCATCGATATCGATTTTGGATCGCGCCCTGTGTCTTTCACTCGACTTCTCGATCTCGGATTGTTTTTTCGGCCAATCGGCGCTCGTTGCAGAAGTCAACATCCCAACTCGAATCTCAGTTGCCACCTAACGCCTCCGCGCGCAGTCCCCTATCTCGTCGAGCACCGACGTACGTCGTCGGCCCGACATCGTCGGGATTCAACCAACACGCGGATTTCCGCAAGTTTTGGAGGACGCATGAAGTCACATCGACACGAATTTCTCTCAATCGAAGCGCTCGACGAGGCCATTGCCTTGGCAGGTAGCAAATCCGAACTCGCTCGCTTGGCAGGAGTGCCACGAACGACGGTTCAAGGATGGGTTTCGAGTTCGGGCCGAATGTCTTTGGAGGGAGCTCTCTGCCTTCGCGCGGCACTGAAGGTCCTTCGGAAGAGGGATGCGGCAGCTGTGCCCAAAAAGGAACGCATGCAAGGGAAAGGTGAGCGCTGAAATGGAGTTTCGACAATCACTTCAAACCGGCAGCACCGACACCTGGGAACCCGTAGCGCCTCTCCCATGCACAACCGCGCCTCGAACGCTCGAACCCGATGATGTGCCTGAGTCGATGCGCGAATTCGTCTTCTCGGAAACGGAACGCCTCGGGTGCCCGCCCGAGTTCGTCTTTGGCCCTTTGCTCGTGAGCGCGGGGGCCGCCATCGGAACTCAGCTCGGCGTGAGGCCGAAACTCAGGGACGATTGGTACGAGTTCCCAATCCTTTGGGGGTTCACATGTGGAAACCCTGGTTCGATGAAGACGCCAGCGGCAAGTGCAGCCCTCACGTTCATCAACGCCATTGGCGAATCTTCAAAAGCGGACTCGGGAGTTCGCCGAAATGCATCATCTGAAAAAAGCTCACGTACACCCAGATTCGTGACGAATGATGCAACGCCTCAGGCCCTCACCCGTCTCTGCGCAAAAAGCGGACGTGCGATATTGCTCCACATGGACGAGCTTCCGCGCTTCTTTCACCGGCTCGACGCGAAAGGTCATGAAACCGACCGCGCGTGGTTCCTGGAGTCGTGGAGTGGAAAGTCACCCTATAAGACCGATCGGGTTTACGACGGGCATCATGAGGTCGCGAGGCTGGCCGTCAGCATTTCCGGAACTCTTCAACCCGACGTTCTTGGAAACATCCTGCGCGGGCAGGCCCAAGAATTCGCGTCGGCCGGAGACGGGCTCTTGGCAAGGTTTCAGATTGCTTACGTCCCCGACCACGCGTCAACCGGCCGCATGCGGGACATTTCCCCCAACGATCAGGCCCGCCAACGACTCGCGAAGGTGTTCTCGTCAATCGGTTGCGTTGCGAATCACTGCGCTGCCACGGTCGAAAGGCTTTCTGATGGTTTCACCCCGGTACTTCGTTCGACGCCCGAGGCGTTCTCGTGGCTCTCGGACTGCGCCGACAAGACAATCATCCCATACAGCCGCGACGCGGCGTCTCCTCAGCTCGCAGCGCACTTCGACAAGTACGTGGGTGCCCTGGCCAAAATCGCCCTCATCGTCGAGGTGGTCACATGCTTGGACTCTAGCCAGCCGTTGGAGCATGTCTCGGAGTCCTCCATGTTCCAAGCTTGGCGAATCGTTTCGCACCTGATTTCCCACGCGGAGCGAATCTACGGAACTCTTCCAGCCCAAGAAGTCCAGGCTGCGGAGAAGCTGTTGCGAGCCGTCTGCGAAGGAGCCATCACTGCGAGTACGACCCTACGGCAAATCTACCGCTTGGAGCGAGGCGGCCTTCGGACCCCCGCCGATGTCTGGAAGGGTCTCGAACTTCTCCAAGACCTCAACTTTTTGAGGGTCGAACCGTCGCCTCGAAACCGCCAGGTGATCGTACTCCGACCGGACGCACTGACCTCGGCGCATGAAATGCTTGAGATTCAGGCGAGACGACTTGGCGGCACTGTCGGTACCCCCATAGGCATGCCTCTGATGTCGAAATCGCGGAGGTGGAGCCGATGAAGGGCGGACAGAGAACGACGAACTTGCGTCGCCCGAAAAGACGGAATACGCAGGAACAGAGGCTTTTTGACAAAGGAAAAGAAGAGAGAGACCGGTCCGAATGGCTCACCACGGAGGAGGCGGCAACCGTCCTCAGGGTCAGCGTCGGGTCTCTGCGCAACATGACCAGCAATGGTCGGATTAGCGCCTACAAGCTCGGCAGACGGAACCGGTATCTCAGGAAGGAACTCGATGAACTCCTTTTCTCATCAAAAGAAGGAGTTCGCAAATGAGCATCAAGAACGACCCGAAGCACCCGGGTCACTACATCGTCGCATTCAGCAAGCGCCACCCTGTCACAGCACATGCTGTTACCCTTCGGCGGAAAGGCGTTGCCACTCTCGCGGAAGCCAAGAGGCTGGAGAGGGAGTTGATTCTCCAGGTTGAGGAACGGTGCAAGCGCGCCGTCGTTCCAATCCTTCAAGAAGCCATCGTCTGCTTTCTCGAACAAGGGAGAGCGGAGGGTCTCACCTTGAAGACATTGGACAACTACCGTGCTTGCCTGGAAAAGCACGCCGAACCCTGGCTCCGACGCGGCGTGGACGAGATCACACCGATGGAGATTCGCGAACTCATCAACGTCCGTATGGTGGGTTACTCGGTCCTTCATCGGAAGTCGCTGTTGAAGCACCTTCGGGGAGTGTTCGGGCATCTCGTTGAACGAAACATTCTCACGCGCAGCCCGGTTCCGGCCCTGAAGTTCAAGGACGTGGAGAAGATCAAGGGAGTGCTGACGACCGAACAGGTGCGCAAACTGCTGGAGACGGCACGGCAGCTTGAAGACTTCTGGTATCCCCATTGGTCCCTCGCGCTCTACACAGGAATGCGCAACGGGGAACTGTACGCACTGCGATGGGACAAGGTGAACCTCGTGGATCGCAAGATCCTCGTGGACCTCGCCTGGAACTCGAAGGACGGTTTCAAAAGCACGAAGTCGCGAAGCGACCGCATCATTCCGATCTCGCCGGAACTGATGCACGTCCTGAAGGAACTCAAGCTCAAGACGCTGGCGACTGGTTACGTTCTTCCCCGGAGTTCTGTCTGGGACAAGGGCGAGCAGGCGCGCGAGCTGCGGAGGTTCCTGACCGGCCTTGGAATGCCCGCCGTGAAGTTCCACGACCTGCGTGCGACGTGGGCCACGCTCTTGCTATCCAAGGGCATCGCACCCATCAAGGTGATGCAGGCGGGCGGCTGGCGTGACCTCAAGACCATGCAAATCTACGTTCGCAAGGCGGGAGTGGACGTTGCGGGCATCACCGACACCCTTTGCCTACACGATCCACACGCGAAGCCCGGGCAGGTCGTTTCGCTCAACTTCGGCACCCACACATGATCGGAGGACAGATGAAAAAGAAGATGCGCGTGTACGTGGACACTTCTGTTTTCGGGGGCTGCGAGGATACGAAATTTTCGGTCGATTCAAATGCATTCTTTGATGCGGTGCGAAACGGCGACATCGTGGTCGTCATCAGCACCGTGGTCCTCGAAGAGTTGAAGCCTGCGCCTCCGGCGGTACGTACGATTCTCAGCGGACTGCCCACACCCAATGTGGAAACGCTGAAAGATCTGATAGCCGCAATTGAGCTTCGGGACGCGTATCTTGAAGCAGGCATACTGACGCCAAAGTCGATGAACGACGCAACCCACGTCGCGGCGGCGACCGTCGCACGAGTAGATGCCATCGTGTCTTGGAACTTCAAGCACATCCTGCACCTCGACCGAATCCGAGGTTTCAACCGCGTCAACCAGGAGATGGGCTATGCGTCGCTTGTCATCATTCCACCTCGAGGAGCCCTACCGCTATGACAACGAATGAAAAGACTTTCGATGCGCTGAAATTCAAAGAGCAGGTTCAGGCTGAAATGTATGAGCGTTTGAAGGATATGACCCCAGAGGAGCAGATTGCGGAATTGGAGAAAGGCGTCCTTGAAGGACCCTTCGCCGAACTCTACAAACGGCTCAAGGCCAAGAACGCGGAGAAGAAGACCGGTTGAAACGTCGGTGTCGTTGCCCGTCGTTGACGATTTTTGAAGGTGCGAGAATGCTTCGGAGATTTTCACCCTCCGTCGCTCCCGCCACTTTTAGCTCCCTGGTGACAGGGGAGAACAAGACCCTGAAAGCTTCGGCTTTCGGGGTTTTTTGGTTTTGACTGCGGACGCGAGTGCGCGCCTCACTGATTCGCCTTCATGCAGAACGCATCCAGGAAATCATCGATCGGAGGGCGCTTCACAGGATTCACGTTCTCGGCACGTTCCAAGCATTTCCTCTGCTGCAGAGTCAAAGACCTCTGGGAAGAAGCCATGGCATAGGAAAGGATTTTTCCGAGAGCGAAGATGTCGCTCGCAACGCCGCAGCCAGACTTCGCGAGGACTTCAGGAGCGGCGAAAAGGCTGGCGCCCGAAATCGGGATGCCCTGGTCGTCGCCTTCGAACCGTGCGGCCTCGAAATCGATCAGAGTTGCTCCTCCCGAACGTTCGACGAGGACGTTCCCAGGGTGAAGATCCCCATGGGCGATGCCTTCCCGATGGAAACGATGGACGGCCCGAACGATGTTCCGCACGACCTTCTCTATTGGATAGCGGCACAACCTCATTTCGAGATGATCGAGCCTATAGCCGTCGACGCGATCGAATGCTTCGTAAACTCTCTCGCCGCGGTCGATGAACGTGTGCGGGCCATCCACCAGCCGCAAGCAGAGCGCGCGGTAAATAAGCTCGTTTGGAAGGCGACGTCGCGCCTTGAAGATGGTTGGTCTGCCGCCGCCTCCCGTCGATACAACGATGGAGCGCTTTGTCCAATGAAGTATGCGAAGCGCGCTCCCCGCAAGCGACGAGAGTTCGTGCGCGCTAAAAATCGAATAGGCGGAGGATTTCGGATGGGCGCTTTCCGCGATCCTATCCTCTAGTTGGCAACGGAGAACACCGGTTCTCAAAAGTGGATGTGAGGGAGATAATACACAAGCTTGTGCCAACTCGAAATCAAAGCCTAACAGCAAAGCTTCAGCCTTCGCTGGCAAAGAGTAGGACACACCGTCGTTGCGGATTGCAATCAATGTCCGGAAGCCCGGGATGCGGGCGAAAGAGTATTCTTCATTGATGATGCACTTCACCGCTCACCCTCCAACGGACTGGCCGCTTGGCGCAGATCGCAAGCGACGCTAGAGCCGCCACAGTGGTCATGAAGGCGACGACACTCGTCACTCCGAACGTCTTCGAAAGCCACGTAGTGAGGAACATCGTCACGGGCACGACCAGTCTCGAAACGATCCGCGCTACGGCGAGCGCCGCTCCTTGAAGATGGGATGGGACGCGCTCCTTGCGAACGAGCGCGCTCGGAATGCCGTGCATCAGGCCCCCGACTCCGATCAGGACCGAGCCCAAGGCAACCGTAGTGATGGAAGGCGGTATGACGAAACAAAACCCTCCGGCAACCACAGCCGCCTGCCCCGTCAGGAGAAGCACGGGCCTGCGGCTCGGGTCGCCAGCCGCCTTCGTCACGAAGAGGCTCGCGAGCCCGATTACGGCCGCCACCGCGCTCGAAAGCGTCCCTATCTCTGATTCGGAAAGGCGCAATTCGAGCTTTAACGTCGGAAACCAAACGACCTCGCGCGTCGCGATGACGAGGTTCAGGAACACCGCCAAGCAAAGGACCCGGAATACGTATTTATCGGACAGGCAGTATGCGACGCCGGATCGAATGTGCTTTGCGAAATCATTCAGACCCAGCCGGGACGTCCGCCCCGCCTCGGCGATCACGTACGACGAGTCGAAGGATCGCGACACCGGGACGAGGACGAGCGCCGCGCCTAAGAACGAAAGCGAATTGACGATGAAGGCGAACTTGTAACCCAGGAGCGACAGGATGATGCCTCCGATCCCGAAACCGGCGACTTCGAATATTTGCGAGCTGAGAGCGGATCGCCCCGAGAGCCATGCGATGTCCTCCGACGTTCCAATGCGCATCGAGGTCCCGTCGAGCACGACGTTGTAGTAGGCGGTGAGCGACGAATTGAGAATGAGGAGCAGATACAGCGTCCAAACGGAGAAAGCAGTCTGGAGGGAAAGGTAGAGGGCGGCAACCAAGATCGCCCGGACGACGTCGATCGCGATGCACGACACGAGGCTTTTGGACCTGTCGGCGAAGTAACCTCCGGCGATCGTCACGGCTATCATGCAGACGGCTTGTATCGCCAACGAATAACCGAACACGTCCTGTCGTCCTGTCTTCTGGAGGACGTACAACGGGAATCCGATGCTGAAGATGGCGTCGCCGGCCAACGAAACGGACTTGCTCGTCAAGATGAGCCTTGCGTTCCGTGAAACGGTCATCGCACGCTCTCCTTCCCTTCGTCTATGCCCACAGGGTTTCCGGCTTCCTCCACCCGCGCCTCGTACATGCCCGACAGGCTTCGCATGGATTTCAGGTCCACTTTTTCCAGGATGACGAGCAGCTCAGCAAGCCGGACGGCCTCTAGCGCTTCGTTCTTCGAAAGACCGTTCAAGGCCAGGCTCCAATTGCGTCCCACCAGAGAATGCGCTTCCCTTTTGTTGATGAGGAAATGGCGCTGCAAGCCGGCGGCCGCTGCGGGCTTGGATGACTTTGAAAGCAGCTCAGCGAAGGGATCGGTTTCGTCGTAAGCGGATCCTTCGAAATTGCCGACACAGCTGCAGAGCGCGGCAGCGTTGCGGCGGGCGCTGTACTCAAGGACCGCCATCATCGCACGCGTCGAATCGAGGACCCGCGTATCCGACTCCCATGTGGAGCTGATCTGCGCGAGAGAGGCAGCTACCAGCTTGTGATGACCCTCTTCCTGTCGGAGGAATTCCTTTACCGCGGCACCTATGCGTTTGTGGCTCCTCGCAGGCGAGATCGCGTCGTGGCAGCGGAGCGTGACGTAGTGGGTCTGTCTAATCGCGTCGCCGATCACTTCGAAGAATGACGCTTCATCGATCGTCCGGAGTCGAGCGAAAGCATCGAAGACCGTCCCATTCGAACCTGCGCTCTGGTCCTTCAACCGCGTCCGCAAAATGGAATGGTACAGGCTCGTCGGGTCGAAGCACTGCGCATGGGGGCTCGGCACCGACGCGGACGCGAGGATCGCGTCCGCGTTCCAAGTCCAGGCGCTGAATTCTGGGTGCTCCCCGAACCTTTCCGGCTCGGTAATGGCTCGACCGAGCTTCGTTCCATCGAGCAGGCGTGCGAGCAGAGCCCACTGTCGCCTACCGCCACAAGCGGGAAATGCGTCCCACCCGCCTTCATTTTCTTTGCGGCTTCCCATCACAACAGAACCCCTTCGTCGGCACTTTGTGTTCACGACGCACTTCCTTGGAAGACCTCACAGGAGATTCAAGAACTGGTCGCAGCAAATGCTGCCCTCGACCGTCTCACCATCCGATGACCTGACAGCGGCCTAAGAGGCGAAAAGCCGAATCTGACGGCCGCGTGGAGGGAACAGCACGAAAGGACAGACGGCAAAGATGAAAGTCTCGAAACATTTCGAATGGAACATGGGCCACAGAATCCCGGGGCACGCGAAGGATGAGCACCTCCACGGACATCGATTCAAGCTCCGCGTCGAGGTGGAAGGACCGGTCGAACCCCGCTCCGGATTCGTCGTCGACTTCTCAGCGATCAAGGCCCTGGTGAACGAACGCGTCGTCGACATCCTCGACCACGCGTTCATGTACGCAGCCGACGACATCGTAATGGAAGATTTCTTCGCGCAGAACGCCTCGATGCGTCGGGTCCGGGTCGAAGGCGTCCCAACCTGCGAGACCATCCTCCAGTGGATCCACGATCGCGTTGACCCGCCGCTGTCGGCCGCGGGCCTGCGGCTCGCCAGCCTGACCCTCTGGGAGTCCGAAACCTCTTGCGCAACGCTCGAGAAAGGAGTGGAAGCGAAATGACGGCCACACATTCGGCGCTTTCGCCGCGAGCTCCTTTTCGTTACATAGGCGCGCCGCTAAGGCTCCTGTCGGACGAGATCCGACTCGGGACCTTCCGCGTTTGCCGGGACGCAAAAGACGGCCACATCGGCGGTTCCTCCTCGTCGGTCGAGCTCTTCACCGCGCTCTACTTCGGCGGTTACCTGCGTTACGACCCAACAGATCTCAGACATCCCGCCCGGGATCGCGTGCTCGTGAGAGGCCATCTCGGCCCCGTGCGATACAAGATCCTCTCGCTCCTCGGCGAAATCGCCGAGGAGGAACTCCCCGACTACCGCAAGTTCGGCTCGCGCCTCCACGGTCACGAGGAGTGGCAGGAGGTCCCAGGAGTCGACCTCACCCCGAGCGGCTCGCTCGGTATGCTCCTTTCCTACGGCGTGGGTTCCGCCATCGCGGCGCGCGATACAGGCACCAGCCATCGCACTTGGGTGTTCCTCGGGGACGGGGAAGAGCAGGAAGGTAACGTCGCGGAAGCGGCGCGCCACGCGGCCCATCTGGGCCTCATGGGTCTCGTCGTGGTGCTCGATCAGAATGGCAAGCAGCTCTCGAACCCTGTGAGCGACATCGATCGCGCCGACGTCGCCGCCGTGTGGAAGGCGTATGGCTGGCGCGTCCACGTCATCGAGGACGGCCACGATCTCGAACAGGTCCGCCAAGCCTACGACCTCGCGATGGAGGTTAGGGAGCCCCTCTTCATCCTCGCGAAGACCGACAAGGGACGAGGTCTCGAAGCTTGCGAATCACACTTCAGCGGCTACCATACGATCGGAACCTGCCCCTCCGGGCTGGTCGATTCCGCCATTGAGGCCTTGAACGCGTCGCTGGAAACGAGCGCGGTCTTGCGGAAGGAAATCCTCGAGGAAATCCGCTCGGCTCGCGCGACGTCCGGCCCGCGGCCCAAGGAAACGTTCGAGGCCCCCGCGTTCCGATCAACGAGCCTCGATCTCGCCCCGGGACCTGACACGTCCCGCAATCTCGACACGTCGCAGGTCGAATACTACCAGCGCTTGATGACGAAGCTCTCCCACGCCGATGGAAGGACGCCGTTCTACTTCGTCACCGCCGACGTAACGCGCGAAGACCACGCCCGCCTATCGCGGCTCGCGGAATTCACGTGTTTCATGAACGTGGGGATCCGCGAACAGCACTCCTTGGCGATGTCACACGGCCTCTCCTTGACGCTTCCGTCCGCGCGAATCCTCGTCAATGGCCTCGATGCCTTCACTTACCGTGGCATCGATCAGCTCAACGCCATTTGCCACGGCGGAAGCAGCGTGGTCATCGTGGCCGATTGCGCCGGCCTGACGAACGCACGCAACGGCAAGAGCCACCAGTCCGCGGGCCAGCCCGGGGCGCTGGTGTCCATGCCTGGGCTGACGCTCCTCGAACCGGGCGATACTACGGATCTCTACAACAGCCTCAACTGGGCTCTCGGGGAGAGCCGCGGCGCCGTCGTGATCCGCACCTTCCGGGCGAACATCGAGCCCTTCTCCGCGCCCGGCCAGAAAGGGGCGGAAAAACTCCGCTATTACGAAGTCGTTTCCTGCGGCTCGCCAGATTGCGTCGTGGTAGCTTCGGGCGCTACGGTGGGACCTTCCGTGAGCGCCGCGAAACTTCTCGCGGCCGAGGGCATCGCCGTACGGGTCGTCAACGTCCTCAACCAGAAGTCGCTCGACGCCGGGTTCGTCGCGTTGATCGCCGATGGCAAGCCCGTGGTCACCGCTTACAACGGAGCACCCGAAGTCCTCCAGGGAACCGTGTCTTCGGCCCTCCTGCGCGAGTCGGGCCCCCGGCCCGAAGTCGTGCGGTCCGTCGGATTCCATTTCGGTACGAGCGGCGCCTTCGACGATCTCGCACGCCACTTTGGTCTCGACGCCGACGGCATTGCGCGTGAGGTTTCGCGCGTCGTGGCGCGGTGACGATCATGGAGGTGCTCCTCAATCCAATCGCCCCCTCGCCGCGCAGGACGACGTGCCTTGGGATCATCCGCGCCCTTTGCCGGGACGTGTTCGGGCAACGTACGTACGAGGTTTCCCAGCAGTCCTTGAGCGGGGTTAACGCCGTGCATCGAGTCCGCGCGGGATCCGAACGTTACGTCGCCAAGCTCATCCCCCTCCACAACACCGTTTCCTTCGCTCGCACGGACGTTGGCACGATCAGGGCGATCGCGCGGATGTCGTCCCGCATCGCCGCGAGCACGGCCGAAGTCCGCGTGCCCCGGGTCGTAAAGGTCCGGAGCACGGCCGAGGGGACGTTCGTCCTCATGGTCGAGGAACCCCTTCACCCTTGCGCGATTGTAGGCCGCTCGTCGCTCATCGAACTCGGTCGCGCCATCAGAGCGTTCCACGACGGCGCGGGCCGAGGGCCTCACTCCTTCCTCGAGGGCCGCCCCTGGAATTGCCTGACGCCGGAGTTCGAGCGGGCCTTGTACCGACACGAACGTTTCGAGGACTGCGAGCGGCATCTCGCGAAAACATCATTCGTCGAGACCAGGGACATGAATCTCGGAAGCGTGGTTTGCCACAACGATCTCCACGCGGGCAACGTGTGGAGGTCCGAAAGGACGCTCTTCTTCCTCGACCTCGACGAGTCCTGCATCGCCTCGCCACTGAATGACATAGGCGTCGCGCTGGCGAACTTCGGCTTCGAGAGCGAGCGAACCGAGCCCGCGCAACCCGATCGAGTCCTCGAAGCGATCGATCACCTTGTCGAGGGTTACGATTTGCGGGGCGTGATCCTCGGCGCAATGGCCAGCGACGCGCGACGTCACGCGATCCTCGCGTATGCCCTGCGCAAGCTCCATTTGATCGAGGCCCATCTCCTCTACGTCGAGGACCTCGGATTCGGAAGTCCCGAGGATTCCTCGACGCTCTCCAGGCTCCCTTCCCGACAAACCTTGGTAGCGCAAGCCTTGGGGATCGAAGAAAGGTGGAGGAACCTCCGTGAGTAACACCATACACTTCTACGACGTGGGCGTCTCCGGACGCATGCGCGACTTCTGCCGCGACGGGAGCCTCGTCCCCCTCGACGATCTCCTCGCCTACGTGCGCTCGCTCGACGCTGCCAAGTACGATTCCGAAGGACTCCTGCCGTCTCTCGGCACTTTCGAGTTTGACCCTCTGTGTCGGACTCGCACGAGCCGGTGGGAACGGGCGGTCCGCAGCGTCATTTACGCCGTCTCGGGGCAGCTCGCCTCGCGCGGCGAAATCCTGCGCGGCCAGATGTTCGCGAAGGCCTTGCGCGAGGGCCGCGTGCCCGATCTTCTCCTGACGCTCGCGGCGCAATTCCACCAGGTCGAGACATTCCTCGCCGAGCACTCCACGGATTCTGTCCGTCATTCCTTGGTCGACCTGGACGCGTTCGCGCGGGAGGTCGAGGACTCGGTCGCCGCGGGGACCGAAGCCCTTCCCTTGCGGACAATCGCCGAGACCCTCGCGCGCCCCGCGGTGGAGAGGCTCATGAATGGACGCGATCTCGGAAGGACTGGGTTATGCGACCGGAGTCTAGACATCCGCGGGAACGAGTCCCGCGCGCGGGAGCTCGAGGGAATTGGGTGGGAGTTGCCAGGCGGGACGTCCCTCGCCGAGGCGACGCGTTCCGTCATCGACTGGTTTTTCACGCGCGCCTCAAACGATTCGATCGCGAAAGCCACTTACGAAACATACTTCTACGCGATGTGGGGCCGCCGATGCGCCGAGCAGGGCGAAATTGCCATTGGGCTCGATAGGGACTTCGACCATTACCAAATTCAAGCGTGGAACGTGGGGTGGGAGCGGGGCCGGGGTGCAGCCTCCATCAACCCGAGCGGTCCGGGCCCCACGGGGGCTCCCCTCCTCTATGCGCGCCGGACACCCAAAGAGCGCGAAGGCGGCATCCTCGGACAAATTTCGTTCCGTCAATTCTGGAGAGAGATTCCATGAACATTCGTTCCCAATCACCACGCACAGTAGTCATCACCGGCGGGAGCCACGGCATCGGCCGCGCTATCGCGCGCGCCTTCCTCGCCGCTGGCGACAACGTCGTGTTCACGTTCAAAGAGGGTGATCAGCGGGCCCGCGAACTGGAAACTCTCCATCCGGGACGCGCCTTCGCGCTCCGGGCGGATCTGGGGGATCCTGCTTCGGTCGAGGTCGCGCTCGCGACCCTCGCGCTGTCCCATCCCGTCGTCGACGTCCTTGTGAACAACGTGGGCGTCGTCCAGCCGGCATCCTTCGAAACGCTCAACCAAGCCTCGTGGGCGCGCACCTTCCAAGTCAACCTCTTCGCGCCGTTCCGCTTGATCCAAGGCGTCGTGCCCCTGATGGCACGCGCGGAGTCTCCGGCGATCGTCAACATCTCCTCCATGCGAGGGGAACGGGGACAAGGGAGCCTCGACGCCATCGACTACTCGTCCTCGAAGGCGGCGCTCACTCACCTGGGCGAGACGCTCGCGAAGATCCTCGCCCCGCGCGTCACGGTGAACACCATCGCGCCGGGCTTCGTGGCGACCGAATCGGTCGGCGCCCTTCCGCCGGACATGACGGACGCGGCGGTCGCCCGTTCCCTCTCGCGCAGGTTGATCTCGATGGACGAGATCGCCGGGGCCTGCGTGTTCCTGTGTTCTCCCTCGGCCCGTTCCGTGAGGGGACAGACTCTGCTGGTCGACGGAGGGTACACCCTTGGATGCACGTGAGGGGATCACAATCACGGGCGCGACTTCGCAGCGAGTCGCGATCATCACGGGAGGATCGCGTGGGATAGGTTACGCCACGGCCGAGATCCTCGCACAACAGGACCTGGCACTGGTCCTCGTCGCATCCGACGCCGCCAACCTTTCGGAGGCGCGTCGGAGGCTCATCGCGGCCGGTGCGGAGCCAAATCGCGTCGCGTGTTACGTTGCCGACGTGGGAGACGACCGTTCCGTGGGCCGCGCCTTCGAGTCCATCATAGACGACTTCGGCCGTGTCGATGTGCTCGTCAACGCCGCAGGCATCGGAGGCCCCTTCCATCGGGCCGACGAGGTCGCGTTCGAGGAGTGGGAGCGCATCGTCCGCGTCAACCTCTTTGGCGTCCACTCCATCTGCTCGCGCGCGTTGCCGGTCATGGCCCGTAACGGGTTCGGCCGGATCGTAAACGTCGCCTCGATCCTCGGCAGCGGGGGAGCGCGCCTTTCTTCGACCTATGCCGCGAGCAAGCACGCCGTCATCGGCTACACCAAGTGCATCGCGGCCGAATTCGCGGCGTTGGGAATCACGGCCAACACCGTGAGCCCGGGATACGTCGAGACGCGGGCGGGCGCGCAAGACGACGCCGTCGACGGGCATAGAGATCGCATCCTCGCGCGTACACCTGCCGGACGCCTTGCCTCACCGAGCGAGATCGCGCGCGTCGTCTCCTTCCTTGCGCTCCTCGACTCGACCGTTCTCACGGGTACCGACGTCGTCGTGGACGGCGGGCTGACGGCGCATCTGGGGATCACCTGACACTGCGCACTCGAAAACGCAAAATAGAAAACCCGAGAGGAGCCTCCATGTCTCGATTCCGTATCTCGCTTCGTTCGCTGACTCGCCTCGTCCGACGCCCGGGTGTTCGATCGTTCCTCGTGGGACACGCTCTGTCCAACCTCGGGGATCGCCTCTTCCGGACGACGTTGGCGTTGCTCGCCTTCCAACTTTCCGGACAGCCGCTCCACCTTGGTCTTGTGCTCATGATGTCGTCGCTGCCGGTGCTCCTGTCGAGCATCCCAGGCGGTCTCGCCGCCGACCGCTTCGACAAGGCGCGCCTCCTAACGTTGGTCAACGCCGCCCGCGCGGTGACCGCCGTCGCAGTGCCCCTGCTGGCGATCAAAGGAGCCCTCTCCCTCCCCTTGCTGATGGTCCTGTCCTTCTGCATGGGTTCCCTCACCCAATTCGTCCGCCCCGCCCAAAGGGCTCTCGTGCCGCACCTGGTCGAGAAGGAGGATTGCCTCGCCCTGAACGCGTTCCTCGGCACTTCCGAGCAGGCAATCGGAGTCCTGGGACCGGCTCTCGCCTCGTCTCTCTTCCTCCTTATCGGCAAGACCGAGGTGCTCTACCTCGTGTGCGCCACGTATGGGGTGTCGTCGCTCGCTCTGATGCTCACGTGGGGCACCTCGAAGCGGGCCTCCGTGAGAAGGAACGCCCCGCTCCCTGTAAGGGAACAACTGCGGGGAGGCTGGGCCTCCGTGCGCGGCAACGCGCTCGTCACGAGACTCATCGTGACGTTCGCGTTTTTGAACCTCTTCGTGGCTGCGCTCTTTGGGGTCGTGACGCCGCTGATTGCCAAGAACGTCCTCTCCGTGGGCGAGTCGGGACTCGGGTTCCTGACCTCTGCGGCGACGGCAGGAATGGTCGCCGGCACCCTGTTGGGCCCATCGCTCCGCAATTGGCCGCGTCCGGCCCTTTTCTCGACCTGTTACTTCGCGTTCGCTCTCGGTGCAGTCGTCGCGGGAGCCTCCGCGAGCCTTGTGCCTGTCCTCGTCGGTTACGTCCTGCTGGGCGGGAGCATGGCGATGATGAACCTCCATTTCCAGACTGTCGTGCAGGAGGAGACGAGCCCCGAGTCGTTGGGCGTCGTCTTCAGCATGTTCTTCTTCGTCTCGGGCGCCTTGGAGCCTCTTGGCCTCCTCGGCGCAGGCCTGTTGGCGGAAACGCTTCCACCCTCGAGCCTGTTCTTCGCTACAGCTGCGGCGGCCGCCCTCTGCGGAGCAGTTTTCTTCGTGGGCCTGCTCCCGATCCGGCGCCTCGGTGCAGCAAAAACCCTGCTCGTTCGTCCTCAATCGGGACAAGAATAGGAGACCCATCACATGTTCGATACCAGGAATGAAGTAACGACCCCCAACGTGGCCAACGAGAGCCCAATCGTTCACGCCTTGACTCCCCCGCGTCCTCGCTCCCCCAAGTCCGTCGACTCCAACGGGGTCGAGGCGGCCGATGCGCGCACCGCCATCGGGACTCTGCTGCGTTACATGGGCGAGGATCCCACACGTGAGGGCCTGCTCGACACCCCCGACCGGGTTTGCCGCGCCTGGCTCGAGATGACCGCCGGGTACCGGCAGTCTGCACACGAGGTTCTCGGAACGACCTTCGAAGGTTCCTCCGACGAGATGATCGTCCTCAAGGACATCTCGTTCACATCGTCTTGCGAGCACCACATGCTCCTGTTCCAAGGAAAGGCCCATGTCGCCTACCTGCCTTCCCAAGGTCGAATCGTGGGTCTCTCGAAGCTGGCCCGGGTCGTGGACGTCTTCGCCCGGCGTCTCCAGGTCCAAGAACGGATGACGAACCAGATCGCAGACGCCATCCAGGGCGCCCTCGCGCCGCATGGGGTCGGTGTCGTCGTGGAGGGTGTCCACAGCTGCATGTGCCTCCGCGGTGTCAACAAGGTCGGCGCGACCATGACCACCAGCGCACTTCGCGGCGTCTTCCGGACGTCGCCGGCAAGCAGGGCCGAGTTCCTCGCCCTGGTCAACAAGAACTGAGGCGGCCGCGAACCCCGCGCGCAAGAGCCATCCCGCCGCCGGAGACGATCCGACCGGAGAAGGAAAGGAATCCCCCGCATGAACGTTCTCCTGTTGTTCCCCCTATTCCAGGGGAAGCTCGATCGCTTCGTGTCCGCCTGCCAACGTAACGGCTGGACACTCACGGTCCTCGATCGGAAGGGATCGGGGATGAGGTACGATCGCGCCGTTTCCGCTGTCGTGGAGACGGACGTCGTCTCCGAAAACCCCGAGCCCTACCTGGCCCTCCTCGAAGGGTCGCGCTTTGACGCCGTGGTCCCTTTCACGGAGTTCTCGGTCGTCGTGGCGGAACGGCTCGCTGCTCGCCTGGGCTTGCCCCACAACGACCTTTCGAAAGCCGAGGCCTTCCGTAACAAGCGCCTTCAAAGGGCCCTCCTCTCCTACGCGGGCGTGGAGCAACCCACCGTCCTCCACGTCGTCCGTAACGTTCTATCTAATTCAGACCTTGCGTTTCTTGGGACGCTGCCGTACCCCGTCGTCGTAAAGCCCGTCGATTGCGCCGGCAGCATCAATGTGCGCTTCTGCAACACGCCGCACGAAACCGCAAAGGCGATCGAAACGGCGCTCGACGTCGATTCGATCAGTGGGGGGGCGGTGTTCCAAAAGGAGGTCCTCGTGGAGGAAGCGGTGCTCGGCCCTGAGTACAGCCACGAAGTGGTCGTTTGTAGAGGGAAGATCGTTTTCTCGATGAACACCGCCAAGTTCGTTTCACCGCTTCCCGCATGTGACGAGGTTGGACACCTCATGCCCGCCGCGCTCGATACAGCGGCGAAGAAGGCGCTCATTGAGAACGCGAGCCGGATTGCGGACGGCTTCGGCTTCCGCAACGGCGTGATGCACATCGAACACAAGATGCGGGGCAGCAGTCCTTCCGTCATCGAAGTCGGGTTCCGACTCGCCGGCGGCGCCATCCCGGAGATGATCGAAATACACACGGGCCACTGCCTCGAGGAGATACTCATCCGCTTGAGGGCGGGAGAGGACGTGCTCCTTGGGGACTCGCGTCCCCAGATCGAATCCTCGCACGTGGGCGTCAAGTTCCACTTCGAGGCAACGCGGAACATCGTCATCCCGGATGGTTTGCGTCTCGTCGAGGCCTACTTGCGACACCAGCCCGGCCGTGGAAAGGTCGAAGGCACTCATCTCTTCGGCCGGCTTGGATTCACTATCGTCGAGTCCTCCGACCCCAAAGCGATCGCGAACTACATCCGCGGCACTCCGGTTCCATCCTGAAGATCTTGTTGTTACCCGCTCCATCGAAGGGCGGATGCAGGGGCCCGAATGACTTCATCCGCGAAGAGCGAAAAACACGTTTTCGATGGATTGATCTCAATGATCCGCGCTCCATTGGCCTTGGCGAGTTCCGGCAAACTAGATACGGGAGCGACTTCCAGGGACGTTCCAATGACGAACATGACCTCACACGTCGTGCTGGCACGGAGCGCCCCCTTGAAGACGATTTGCGATAACTTTTCGCCGAAAAACACTACGTCTGGTCGAAGGGGGTGACCACACATCCCGCACCGGGGCGGAGTCTCGATGGGGCCCGCCGGCAGCGATTGCTTGTGAGAACATCGCACTCCCTTTGCGCGCCACAGACTCCCATGGACCTCAAGAACCTGCTCGTTCCCCGCGCGTTGATGAAGTCCATCGATATTCTGCGTCACGAGCGTGAATCGAGGTATGCGCCTCGCCATTTCCGCGATCGCCATATGCCCTGCGTTCGGCTCGCAGGCGGCGACAAGACGACGGCGCGAATCGTACCATCGCCAGAGGGCGATAAGGTCCTTCTTGACCGCGGCTCGTTGTGAAAAACGGCCGGAATCCTCAAGCCCGTCCCACCCTCCGGAACCCAATCCCCTGTAGGTCGGAATTCCGCTTTCTGCGGAAATCCCAGCTCCGGTGACCACTACAACGCGCCGGGCTGAACCGACGATCCGTGACAATTCTAGGATTTTTGGCGTCACTACTGAGCCCCTTAAAAACCGCGACTTCCTACGCCATCAAAGTTGGATAGAAGGTAATGTGCGCCAAAGACCGCTTTTCCGTTGCAGAGAGGAAAGGCCATTTCACGTACCTCGCTCTGAAATAGACTCGAGAGTATCCGCCTTTGAGAACTTAGGGAATCGCGCAGGACGTCGAGAGACTCTCAGTTGGGGAGGTCAAGTCAAGGTCTTCCGGTACCATGAAAAAGTTTTAGAATCTGGCGCGCTTCATAAATGACCCGATCCGTTCGTCACCGTCGTTTGTTTGGGGGGGGCTGTTA
>JBIKVI010000053.1:0-18916 GCA_044356935.1 Silvanigrellaceae bacterium
TCTCTTTCTTCGTTCTAATGTCCTTTTTCTTCGGTTCGGACGTTTTGACCCAGAACATGAGGGCAACTAAGAGGTTTTGTTGCCAAGCTCGCAGTCCTTCATTCCCATCCCGCGTAGCTCTCCAGTTTTGGCATGAAGTGTATGAAACTAAATGATTTTAGTGCTCCGAACGGGCTTAGCTGCCTTATGGCCCACTTGGCACCTGCGCCCTCCTGATTTCCCTCCCTATCCCGAGTTGATACACCTCGATTTTTCGTGACCTTTCTTGATCGCGTATTCGTTTTTCCTCTTCAATGATCCTGTTTCGTTTTCGTTCTGCGGGAACGGAGGTCAGTTACTCCAACACCACCCAAGGCTTCCGCCATATGTCCAGCACGCAATGGCAAGTGGCGCCGTGGAACCTGAAAGGAGCGGCTGCAAACCGGGTTATCGGGCGACGCCGTGATTCGCGGTGGAGACCGGAGCAACGCGGCGGATACCTGTTCAATGCGGACGTCTGGCATGTCGGATACCCAAGCCAAGTGCGATAAAAATCGCCAAAAAGGCGAGAGCCGAAAGCATTCCGGCAGCGTCGCGCAGCAAGGCCTCCGACCATCCAAAACTGTCCACAAGTCGCGCCAAGTCGCCGTCGCGTTCCTCTCCGATGATGCCGCCCATGGGCAACGGAACAGCTCCCGTCGACCAATCCCTCCAAGAGAACGCGCCCGCGCAAAGCACGATGGCGGAGGGCAGCGCGACAGCGTAACGCCAAAAGTCCCAACGCGCCCTTCGGGGTGAGGGCGCATGGAAAAGCAATAGGAACAGAGCTGCGAGGGCGCATTCACCCAGGATGCCTCCCGCTAACATGGCCTCCTGGCGCCGCGCATCATTGCTCAACCAGGTGAGCTTGCATTGCAAAAGAAAGACGGATGCGGACACGAACGTCCACACGAAGTGACCACGCCGAGCGAGCAGTGCGCTTGTACTCATGCTGCATAGCGAGACGAGGGCACCGAACACGCGGTTTTGCGTGCTTGAAATCCAGGCGAATCCGAATGTGGGAAACGGAATCGCGACGTGTCCCGATATCCATGCTGCAATGGCATGCCCAAACTCGTGAAAGGGCATGCGTGCGAAAATGAGGAGGGGTTCGGCCACCGAGGCGAAAAACGCGCCCGCGGCCAAAAACACAGGAAGATCCCATCGTGTCAAAAAGAAAGGTTTAGGATGTGGAGAGGTGAGGGGGAGGTGCGCGGAGGGCCGTGGGTAAGGGAGGGCCACAACGCCCCCGGCTCTGTGGGAGGATGCATGCTCCCGTGCTAGGTCTCGCAGGGCACTCCAGGTCGTTCGAGGGACAAGGCTGGTTTTGCAGGCGGAGCACCTGAGTGCGCGCAAGGCCGTATTGCCCGCCCAAGCCGTTGTGCCAAGCGGCGAGGCGCAGCGAGGACAAGGTTCTTTCGCCTCCTCTTGCCCAAGCCCTTTTCCTGTGGAGTCTTCAGAAAAGGGCGCAAAACGATCTTCGTTGGGGGAAAGTGCGCGTGTCAGTTCGCCCGCGTCGAACAGCCACGTGCCACAGGCGCGGCACGCATCGAGTTCAAGGCCCGGCCAAGGAGAAAATCGGGTGAAAACGTGCACGCAGCGGAAGGTCATGGGTTTCCCTCACTGCGCCGTGCGGAGTTGCTCGACTCCCTCGATGCGCATCTGGCCTCCGAATCGATTGCTAAAGGCCAAAGCCTCGCCGCTGTGGCGCGCACAGCGCGCCTCGCGCGTTGCGGAAACCGTGCAGACTCCATCCGCTCCGTGCGCCACCCCGCGTGTTGCGTCCAGGGGATCCGGCAAGCCCCTTTGATTGGTGAAGGTCACAGCGCGGCCTGTCGACGTGTCGAAGCATCCCAGTTTGCCCCCTGCCTCGACTCCGCAAAAGCGCCCCGCCTTGAGGTGAGGTTGCGCGAGTTTGGAAACGTCGGCGTTGCGCCCGGCTCGATCCTTGAAGATGATCCTTTTTCCGTCAGTGAAACAAGCCGGACCGGGCGAAAGTGGGAGGAAACAGAGTTCGCTTCCAGCGCCGAGAATGAGTTCTTGCGCGGAGGGAGGAACTTCCGCGAAGCCCAGTTCGTTTCGGTAGCTCAGGAGTTCCCCCGAGGCGAGCGCGAAACACGACGAGGTCTGCGAGCCATTGAGCGCGCAGGCATGAGAGGGCGAAAGCCGGAGCCCGGAGGAAGCATCGGGTGCTGCGGAAAAGCCGGCCGTGTTCTTCAAATTGAGGCGTTGTCCCTGCGCGTTAAAGCAAAGGAGTCGCTTGTCATTTGCTGCCGCGAGACAGACGTGTCGTCCTTCAACTGCGAAAACGACTCCCCTGAGAGTGGTCGTATCGTAGGGGCGACCTGTTTCGGCGAGAAGCGTGATCCGCGCGGCCGGTGTTCCCGGGGCCAGCGGCAGAACGTAACACTGAAGCTCATCGTTGGGGGAGCTCCCACACAGGAGGGCGTCGCCCATGTCCAAACGCTCCCATCCCTTTACCTCAGTTTTGTTGCCGTTGACATTGGTGAAGACGATCTCCTCGCCGCTTCCGGTGTGGAAGCATCGGGTGCGCCCGGTGGCTTCGGTGCCGCAGATGCGTGCGTTGTCCGACGCCACCGCACTTTGAGGTGCGAACGTGACCACGCGTCCCGACGGCTCGCGCAGTGTTCCCTTCACCCCGGTGCCATCGAAACAAGCGAGTGCGCCGCTCGGTGCTTCCAGGTGGCAAAAGCCTCCGGGGCTCACGTGGACCAAACCCAACGAGGAAGGGGCGCCTATCCGACGCTCCCTGTCACGCAGTTCGAGAGCCGCACCCTCGGAGGTTCGGCACGTGAGCTCGCCTGTTTGGGAAACGAAACAAACGAAGAGGGCCGCCACTAGGGCTGCGGGACCGCTCATGTGCGGCTCCCGACGGTACGGGCTTCCGGCATCGCCGCCCCGGCACCCGCGCCCAATCTCAAATCCGCTCCCGCGGAGTCAGACGTTGAACAGGAAATGCATGATGTCGCCGTCCTTGCACACATAGTCCTTCCCTTCCTTTCGGAAAAGGCCGGCCTCCTTCACCTTGGCTTCGGTGCCTAGCCGCATGAGGTCATCGTAATGATACACCTCCGCGCAAATGAATCCCTTCTCGAAGTCGGTATGTATGACGCCCGCGCACTGGGGTGCCCGCGACCCTTTAGGGAAGGTCCATGCACGGACCTCCTGGACCCCGGCGGTGAAGTACGTGTTCAGGTTGAGGAGCTCGTATCCTGCTCGGATGAGCCGCGACAGGCCGGCCTCCTCCACTCCTAGAGACTCCATGTAGGCCTTGGCTTCAACCTCGTCGAGCTGGCCGAGTTCCTCCTCGAGACGCGCGCTCACGACCACCACGCCGCTCTTCTCGCGGGCAGCTATCTCGCGCACGGTGGCGACGTGTGTCGATTTCGCGGCTCCATCTGCGAGTTCGTCTTCGCCGACATTGGCCGCGTAGAGGACTGGCTTGATCGTGATGAGGTGCAAGCCTTGAAGGAACTCCTGCTCCTCGGGAGTGCCGTCGAAAGGGCACGACCGGGCGGGCTTGAGGGCGGCGAGGTGGTCGCGCAGGCGCGCTGCCGTCTCGTGGTTGGCAATGATCTTTTTGTCGGCCGACTTGAGGCTCTTCTGGAGGCGGTCGGCCACCTTGGACACCGACTCGAAGTCGGCGTAGATGAGCTCTGTATTGATGGTGTCGATGTCGCGCGCGGGATTCGTATCGCCGTCGACGTGGGTGACGTCGGAATCCTCGAAGCATCGCACCACGTGGACGATGGCATCCACCTGGCGGATGTGGCCGAGGAATTGATTGCCCAATCCTTCGCCCCGACTCGCTCCCTTCACGAGGCCCGCGATGTCGACGAACTCCATGTAGGTGGGGATGACGCGCTTTGAGTTGACAATGGCGTTGATGCGATCGAGACGCACGTCGGGCACGCCCACGCGACCCACGTTGGGTTCGATGGTGCAGAAGGGGTAGTTTGCGGCCTGAGCGCTCGCGGTGCGCGTCACCGCGTTGAAGAGTGTGGATTTTCCGACGTTTGGTAGCCCGACGATGCCGCAATTGAATCCCATGTGAAGCTGCACTCCTTATGCACGAATGGCGCACCTTAACGCGGCATTGCGGAAGCTTGCAACGGGTCTGGGCTCATTGACAGGCAAACCCGTCGTGTTAAGAGGTATGGCCTGTACCGCACCTGCCGTAAGCATCCGCCTCCGCTGGCGTCGACGGTTCGTCGGAGCTACGAAGACCTGCGTAAAGTTACGAAAAATTCTTCTTGTTGAGGTTCTCCCCGATGACTTCTACGACTCCCTCTCACAACGCTTCCTGGGGATCGAAATCGGACGCAGCGACGGGTAGTCCCAATAGCACGTCTGGCATGACGCGACCCATCCAGGGCGCGACGGCCGAGGGGCCCGCGGTGCCGGTGGATTCCCTCTCGCTCGCGGCGCAGTCCATCAACCTGCCTCCGTGTCCCGAGGAGTACGCGCGTTTTATTGAGGACACGAGCCTCGAGCGGCTTGTGTACTGGAAGCTTCAGGGGCTGTTCGAGAAGTTCGACGAAGAACCGCCGAATAACATCCTTAAAACCGTCCTCGCGCACGTGGAGCGGCCGCTGTTCGCGCTTGTGCTCCGCAAAACCAAGGGGAACCAGTCCAAGGCGGCCGAGGTGCTCGGTTGCAATCGCAACACGCTTCACCGCAAGCTCAAAGGTTTCGCTATTCAACCGCGGGATCTCCGGCGAGCTCTGAAGATCCGCGACCGTCGCACAGTCGTTGACGCACTCGACGAAATGGTTCAGGCTGATTAATTGCCAGAGCTCGTTTGTTTGAAGTGTGTTTGAAATTTGTTTGAAGTATCGATGATCGCCCAAGAGCCCGTGCGCAACCAGCAGCGGACACCTCTTGGGCTTCTTCGTTCCTCGCGAGGTTCCACAGGTGACCACACCCCGGAATTCCCCGTTCTCTGAGGAAGTCGAACTCAGCGTCCTGGGGACCATTCTTGCCGCACCATCGTCGGCCTCCGAACACGCCGACTCGCTTCGGCCCGACTACTTCTTCCTTGAAAGCAATCGCGTCATTGCGGAGTCCATCGTCGAGCTGCTCGGCGAAAACGTGCCGCCCAATGTTGTTTCGCTCTTCGAGCGTTTGAAGTTCCACAACAAGCACCTCGAAGCCGGCGACTACGAGGGCATCGAGAACCTCCTCAACTACAGCGGCAATCCTGATAACCTCGGCCACTGGCTCCAAGAGCTCAAGCGCTATTGGGAATTGCGGCTCGTGGTCGATAAATGCTCGGATCTCGTCCAGCGAGGGCGACGGGTTTCGGGCGCCAACATCGACGGCTTCCTGCAGGAGGCCGAGAGCGTCTTCATGCAATTGGCCGAGGCCAAGAACACGCTTGGCCTTCGGCGCTCGTCGGAGGTTCTCAAAGAGACCATCCAGAGCCTCGAGAAGGTCATGACGAGCAAGGGGGAGGGCCTTACGGGCGTGCCCACGGGCTTCGTCGATCTCGATGGCATTACGTCGGGATTCCAGTCCTCCGACCTCATTATCCTCGCCGCCCGTCCGGCCATGGGAAAAACCTCGCTCGCGCTCAATTTCGCCTCCCACGCGGCCATCCTCGCCAAGCGTTATGTCGCCCTGTTCAGCCTTGAAATGAGCAGCCACCAGCTCATGCAGCGCATGCTTTCCACCGCCGCGCGCATCGAGGCGCACAAATTCCGACAGGGGCAGTTCACCACCGATGAGCTCGATCGCCTCTACCAGGAGGCCGCCAACTTCAACACCGATCGGCTGCTCCTCGACGACACTCCGAGCATCAGCCTGTCCGATCTGCGCAGCCGCTGCCGTAAAATGAAACGGGAGCGTGGATGCGACATGATCATCATCGACTACCTGCAGCTCATGACTGCCGGTGCGGGGCTAGGCGCCAAAGCCTCGCGTGAAGGGGAGGTGGGATACATTTCCCGGGGCCTCAAGGGACTCGCCAAGGAACTGTCGTGCCCTGTCATCGCTTTGGCACAGCTCAACCGCGGCCTCGAGCAGAGGCCAGACAAACGCCCCAAGTCGTCGGACCTGCGCGAATCTGGCTCCATCGAGCAGGATGCCGACATGGTGATGTTTGTTTACCGGGATGAGTACTACAACAAGGAATCTCCCGATAAGGGCATCGCGGAACTCATTATCGGCAAGAACCGCCATGGTGCCACGGACACCGTGAGGCTCGCGTTCCAGGCCGAGTACACGGCTTTCCACAACCTCATGAAGATGTGACGGGGAGCGGCGGTACGTTGCCGGGTCAACGTGCCCGATGAGGATTGCCCGACAAACCGCCGACGGCGGGGTTCGACCTTGAGCGAGGTCCTCCTAAGATGGAAGGACGAAGGAGGCCGTGCCGGCTTCCCGGGAGGTCACACATGAAGCGTTCCTTAGCACTGCCTGGGTTCTTGGCCCTGGCAGGTGTGTCTGTCGGTTGCATGAAAAAGTCGAGCAATGAGGGCGAGGTCAGGAACACCACGACATCCCCGAGCACCGTGACGAAGCCGGCGCCACTCAACAAGCCCGAGGCGCGTTGCGCGGCAGGCTCTGTCGATGACTTTTACGATAAGGCGGTGTGCAACTGGGGCGAATTCCCCACCGGCCAGGCCCTCATCAACCTCACGAAGGATGGGTCGCACTTCACCGACTATACTCGTCCCGACGACACGGCGCTCAAACTCGAGATGTCGGGCGGCACGGCTCGCTACAACCTCCCCGGCGGCGTCGTCTTGGCGGCCATGAAGGACTTGTTCGACAAGTACCGGAAAGTCATCGAAGCCCTCGCGGCGGCGGGGAGCTCCTA
Source organism: Silvanigrellaceae bacterium (assembly GCA_044356935.1). GTDB lineage: Bacteria > Bdellovibrionota_B > Oligoflexia > Silvanigrellales > Silvanigrellaceae > JADCJN01. Next base: position 6,860 of record JBIKVI010000053.1, read on the forward strand.
TCCGTGGCCGGGCAACCCCATCACGGACTTGGCGGGTTACGCCGGCGTCATGACAAGCTGCGTCAACACGGGCTACAGCCCGATGCACTGGAACGACATCCAAATCCATTATTACTGCATCGGCATCGCTGCGCGCGGCTGTTATACCCTCCTCGCGGGCGACGATAAGTTCACGCGGAGGACCGCGTTCGCCGCGTGCTCGACCTTCAACGGGAAGATGAGTACCGACGTCAGCACGTTGACGCTCGACGGCGTGGCCTTCAGCCCGATCACCCACGACGGCTCGGCTAACACGCTCAATTTCGAGTCGGACAAGCGCGGCCCGGGCGCGGCGGACTGGATGCGCATGTACAAGGGGGTCGAACTCGACCCCACCAAACCGAAGATCCCGTTCCTCGATGGCAAGTTCACGTACACGGACCCTTCCGGGAACCAGACGACATACGAGCACGCGGACGTGTTCCGTTATCTCATGCTCGCCCGCACCTTCGCCTTCGACGATCCCCAGCAGAATCGCGTCATCAACGAGTTCTGGGCGTACGTGCGCTCCTCCAAGCCGGCGAGCGGTCCCACGGGCGGCGAATGGGACGTGCCCGCGGGCGTCTCGGGCAGGGCGCCCGCGTCGTGTAACTTCCGACCCCGTCGAGCGCTGTCGGAGACCAGCGGCGACCTCCACTGCATTGAGGGGGAGCGTTACGACTCCATCTCGTATGGTCTCGAGCCCCTCGGGCGCTGACGCGCCCCCGCCGGCTTCCTGACCGCTCCCGGGCAACCCTTGCCTCCTCCCGCGCCGTGACACGACCGATAGGTCATGCGGCACAAGGAGGATCGTATTTTGAGCCTTTCGGCATACGACACACTGGAGGTCGTCTACGTCCATCGCCCGCTCGGCGTGACGTTGGGCGAACGCGCGTTGCGCGGCCTCACGGTGAAGTGCCGCGATGGCCGCGAGGAGGAGCTCGACTCCCTCGGCGACAACATCAACAAACTGCGGCTCTACGTGCTCACCCCGCAGCAGTACGCGCCCCGGCGGATCGCAATCCAGAGGCTCATGGAGAAGAGCGCGGGAGGCGATGCCGTGGGTTTCCTCCTGGTCGAGGATCCCGGCAACCTCGCCACGGTTCGGGAGCGCAAGCGCATCCATTCGGCCATGAACTCGCCTTGGATTGTCGGCGACCTCCGCGCGCCCTTCACGTTCAACCAAGTCCTCGGCGAAATAAACAAAGCGACCCACCACCTGTTCCTCAATGCCAACGAGGACCTCTTCTCGTCCATGGTGGCCATCAGGGAAATAGAGAGCCGCGCCATCAACGAGATAGGCCAGGCGATGACGAGCCAGTCGAGCATCGACGAACTCATGCGTCTCATCCTTGAAAAGGCCATCGAACTCTCCACGGCCGACTCAGGATTCCTCATCCTTCGCGACAACATGTTCGGTCAGCCAGCGGCCACCACCGAAAACACCGTCAAGCTCCTGCGTAGTTCGAGCCACCGATTCATCCTCAAGGCCCGCATCTGCAAGAGTCAAAACATCCGGGTAAAACCCGACCTGCTCGATCCACAGAAGTCGCCTTTCACTTCCATGGTCGTCAACCGCGCGAGCGGACTGTCTTGGATAGAAGGCATGGAAGGACCAACGGCGCGGCGCAGCGCGTTCGGCAACGGCGAGGTTCCCCTCGTCAAGCCGGAGCTCGAGTTCGACGACCGCACCTACGCGTTGAAGAGTTACTGTTGCTTCCCCTTGCGCACGCCCTCGGAGGAGGTGGTCGGCTTCATCCTCCTTCTGAACCGCCGGGTGACCCCGGGAGTGTTCCTCGATGGCATCCCCGACATCGAGCGTTACGTTGGAGAGTTTGATTCCCACGACCTCAACATCCTCGAGGCCCTGGCCAACCAGGCTGGCGTGTCCATTGACCACACCCGTCTCATTGGGGATCTCAAGACGGTCTTCGAGAGCTTTGTCGAGGCCAGCGTGGTGGCCATCGAGAGCCGGGACCCGACCACCAAAGGCCACTCCGAGCGTGTCGCCACGCTGACCTGCGGCTTGGCCGAGGCGGTAAACCGCTCCGGCAGCGGCCCTTATGCCAACATCTCCTTCAACAACAGCCAGCTCTACGAGCTCAAGTACGCGGCCCTGCTGCACGACTTCGGCAAGATTGGGGTGCGTGAGGACGTCCTACGCAAGGAAAAGAAGCTTTACTCCCACGAGCTCAATTCCATCCGGCAGCGGTTCCAGATGCTCGAGAAGCAGCTCCACCTTAAATGCCTCGAGAGCTACCTCGAGGGCCTCATGGCAAAGGGCGAACCGCCCTCGGCGGACGGGATGCAGCGCATCCGCCGCGAGGTCGACAAGATCACCACCGACCTGCGTGAGTTCTGGAGCGCCATCGTGGAGGCCAACGAGCCCCACGTGGTGAACTCCGGCAACTTCCAGAAGATCACCGAAATAGCCGCGGTGCGTGTCACCTTGGGCGAGGAGCAGGTCGAGCTGCTTTCGCCCGAGGAGATGCAGCGCCTCTCCATTCGGAAAGGGTCGCTCGCTCCCGAGGAGCGCCTCGAAATCGAGAGTCACGTGACGCACTCCTACCGCTTCCTCATCAACATCCCGTGGACGAGCGACCTCTCCAACGTCCCCGACATCGTCTACGGGCACCACGAGCGACTCGACGGCTCGGGCTACCCGCGCAAGCTCGTGGAAGATGAAATTCCCATTCAAGCGAAGATCATGGCCATCGCCGACATCTACGACGCGTTGGTGGCCATGGACCGCCCCTACAAGAAAGCCATCCCACTTGACCGCGCCCTTTCCATCCTCGAGGCCGAGGTGAAGGAAGGGAAGCTCGACGGGGAGCTCTTCCGCATCTTCGTCGAGAGCCGTGTTTGCGACCTCATCCGCGCCGGAGAGCCCAAGGTGGCGTGAGGTGGGGCTGCGTGAAGAATATAGAGTCCCATGATCGGGAAACGAGGAAATGAAAAAGAACCATGCAGGTCCTCCCAGCGTTTTGTTGTTTGGGATTGCAGTGGGAATGTTGTGTGCCAGCGCTTTCGTCGCATGGAAGTGGATCAACCAAGAGTCCTCCCTCTCGCTCGAGGCTAAGTCCTCGAAGCATGGCGTGGTCGCGACGCCCCAAAGGGGCAGCGACTTCGATCCGATCGCACCAACGGAGTCCCGGACCCGTCCAACGAAAGAGGCATTGCTTCCCGTTGCTGCCCCAAACGAAAAAGAGTCTCGCATGGCGCGAAGAGCGCGACTCTTCGAACCGGGTCGACTGGATGGTCCCGATCGGTTCTCGCCCGAACCCCAACCAGTGACTTGGGACGCGTCTTGCGTTGGCACCCCTTCCACAGGTCGTTTCAAGGACGTCAGCGAGAGGGCTCAGGCCAAAGGTGTGTTCGTGCAGGATCGCTTCGCACGTGATGCCGGCCAAGGCTCTTTGCTGGGGAGTCTCAATCAGTATCTTGTCGATTCGTCGGGGCAGCGCAGGTTCCAGCTCACCATCGCGCTCGTTGGGCCCGATATCGACTCGTACGCCATTGAACTCTACGAGTTCACCGACGCAACTCTTACGGTCGTCGCATCGCGGAACCGCCTAGCACCCAGCGCTGGACTCAAACCACTTTCGCGAACCGAGGCAGCTCGGCAGCTGGAGGAGGTCGTCGTCGACTTCCGAGCACGAGGTTTCTTCGTAGCCAACCGCAGCGCCGTCGTCGATCAGAAGGGGGTTGTAGCGGAGCTTACGGGAGGGCGGGTCAATCGTTACGAAGAAGCTGAGGTTCACTGCCTTGCGGAGGAAGAAGGCGAAGCGAAATGCGGATGCGCTAATCAACGGAACACTGTTGAGTAGTCGTGGGGGTTAAGATCGTCTGAGCCCAGGCCACTGCCCCTCCTGAGGTCGAAATGGAGGTGGTCTCCGAAGCATGTTCCAGTGCATCCGGACCGACCAATGACCTGCCCAGCACTCACTTGGGCATCTCGCGTGGCTAGCGAACTGTGGTGCAAATAACGCGAAACGACAGGCTGCCCGTTCACGACATGTTCGATGGCAACAGTATGTCCACCACCACTCGTCCAGCCCGAATGGGAGATATTCCCATCGCGTGCGGCAATGGTAAGGTCGCCCGTGCCAAAGTCGTAGTCAATCCCTCTGTGTGGGCTTGTACATGCGGGAGCACAGCTGCGTGTGACGCCATGATCGCTGGTGATTTTGATGTCTACAGGAGCCGGCCTCATCCAGATTCCCCCTGTTCCAGCGACGTGTTCGTCAGGGACGAACCCCGTCGAGAACGGGCAACCACTTTCCACCGTTGAAATCGAGACACGATACGAGGATGATCCAGGAGCGCGGTCGATTTCGGGACGAGAAGAAAGAACATGCCGACCCGCTGGAAGGAAGCAGATGTCTTCCGGGGCGAGTTCAGCGCTCTGCCGGTTGAGTCTCTTGAAGAGTGTCCCTTTCCCAGCAGGTGACGATGCCGGGCTTGTCGCGCATCGAGAGCGCTCGACGGCACCTCCTACCACCCCTTCGCACGACGGGGGGGCTTCGAGACCGTCACTTCCGCCCGTGACCGGGTTTTGCGTGTTCGATTGTGCTCCTTGAGGTTGCGCAGCCAAAGGAACGCCCGGCGGCGGCACTATCATGGGCTTGACGTCGAGATGATAGGTCGCTGGATCGCTGCTCACTCGAACCGATTGCCCTATAGCGTTTCCACTCTCTGGATTTGCTCCCGGATTGTAGCCCGGCCCGCACGAAGACTGGCTCGCCAGTGCGCCAATACACATGGCGAGCCTACTTCGACGAGAACGTGATCGAGACTGTGCGTCCCTAACCCTGCCAAGTGCGGTGAGCAGCATGACCGTATCCCCCTGAACCATGACTCAAAGAGGATTCGGTCAAAACCAAAGTCAACTTGAAGGGAAAGCCCTTTCCTTAGCTATCCCCGTATGTTCCTCAGCGTGAAGTTTTCAGGTACATGACAGCCGAGCGCGGGGGGATGTTCAGCTCCGTGTTGCCTCCAAGAGGAGCCTCGTTCCCGGTGAGCACGTCGATCGCCTGTCCTTCGACCTGGGTGCTGACGCGCGCCCGGAAAGCCTCACCGCACTTGTTGATGCCGACGAGCCCTTGCGTTCCGCGATCCCAGATGAGCACGCAGCGATCGGCTACAAGGAAACGCTGCGACGAGCCATGCACGGCGTTATGGAAACGTACCATGGCACCGATGTCCTTGCGGCGGTGCGCCATCTTCCACCTGTCATCGCGCAGGCCACCCGCCTTGCCGCGGTCGCTCATGATGTGCGGGACGCCGTCGGCCCGGCCAAGTACGAACGCATAGCCGAGGGCCTCGTCGACCTCGTCCATGATCATGTATCGGAAGCCCTCGTTGTTGGGGATGTCGTGATTGACCACGAACGTCACCGCGCGGTCGAAGGCGAGCGCACCCTTTGTCTTCACTGGGTCGACGAGCGCTTCGAGCGAGCCCTGAGGTTTCAGCGCTTCGCGAATGGTTTCCTGCAGAGGGAAGTCCATATACCCCATGCTGGTTTTACGCAGGTAGGGATCGAGGTCGGTATCGAAACTCGAACGGAACGCGATGACTTCCCCATAAACGTGGCGACCGCGCACGAGATCGGGCGTGAACAGTCGACTCAAGTAGTCGGCGTCCATGTGCTTGACCGCGTCCACGCGGTATCCTTGAATACCGATGTCGTTGAGCTTGGCGATGAAGGCCTTTTGCTGGCGTAACACCCAATCGTTGTCGAGGCGGAGATCCGGAAGTCCAGGGTCGTCGCCGCCTCCGCAAAGCCGGCCTATCCGCACCTCTTCGGGGTTGCTCCAGTTCCGAATGCAAAAGGGCATGTGGAAGTCCTGCGGGCCGAAGAGCCCACCGACTCCGTACTTCTCCTTCACCCACTTGGGTGGGAAGAACCCGTCGTGATCCTTGCCGAGGTTCGCCATGTGGTTGAGGACCAGGTCGGCGTTGATGCGGATGCCAAAGAGCGCGGCGCGCTTCACGAGGCTGCGCAGGTCAGCTTCGTTGCCCAATGGGGAGTCGATGATGCGGTAGTCGAGGGGCTGGTAGCGTCCCCACCAGGCGTCGCCGTTGGAGAGCTGGGGAGGCGAGATTTGGATGGCTCCGAAGCCCGCCGCCGCGATGACGGGGAGCTCGGATTCGATGAGACGGAAAGGGATATCGAACATGTGGACGATGGCGTCCGCCTGGGCGGGAACGCGTATGGAACTCGAGGCGCTCGCCGCCCCAGCGGTTTCCGGAGTGCTCGCACTGGTTTTTCCGATGCCGCACGCCGCCACCCCGGCCGCGACGCAAATGCCTGCCATACCCGCGCCAAGGCGGGCCGAAACGATGCCTTTCATGGAATTCTCCTCTAAGTAAACACGGAGAAGGCCCCCCGTGTCGTTCCGGAGGCTGACGATGAATACCGGACCTTGCAAGGGGGAATTGTGCCAGTAAGTGCCAACGAGCAATGGAATTACTCGTCAATATTGATGTTTATTTTGAATCTCGGCTTTTTCTAGGGATGCAGAGATGGCATGCTTCGGATGTGCTCGAATCTGTTACCTAAAAATTCTTCTCTTAAGAGAAAGCGTCGAGAATCCGATGCACTCGCAATGTGTTTGCGGCTCTCCTAGGAGAGCGAAGCAGGCAAGGAGACCACATGTTGACGTCATCGCATGGCACCTTCGTCCGTCTTTGGGCAGTCGCACTGGCCTGCGCCTTCGTTGCCACGTCGTGCAAGCCCGTGAATAAGTCGCGGGCCAGCGCGGGCGCCCCGGAAGCCGGCAACGCGGCGCCTTTCATGTTCCAGGCGCGGCAGGATGCAGCCCGAGACGTTATCAATGCGCAAGCACAGTCCGCGCCCAGTGCGGAAGGAGACACGGCCCCTGTGTCCGAGCCCCTGGTCGAGGCGAGCATGGCGAGCGCAATGGTGCAGGGCGTCGACGAGGCCATGAAGGAAGCCGAAGTCCAGTCGGAAACGATGGGCATGATCGGCATGCCCATGGAGGCGTGCAAAAAAGTATTGAACGATTGGGCATTGCTTCCCGACGACGTCGAAGGGAACGAGCATCCCATGGCGCAGACCGCATGCGTCGGGACGTTCGTAGGGACGTTCTTTGCCACCGTCTATGGGGTCCAGAAACTCTCCCGCGCCGTGAAAGAGATTAGACCAGGCGCGAGAGTCAACAACTTCCTGAAAAAGGCCATCAAAGAGCCCGTCTGGAAGCTCCACGAGAACACGAAAGGCTTTTTGAAGAGCGCGGTTTTCAACACGATCGGGGGGCAGGATGGCGCCAACATCGCAAACCAAATGAAGCCCACCTATGAGAAAGCGAGCGCAGCCGTGAGGCTCAACAACCCCAAGTGGTCGGAACTTGTCATCAAGCGCCTTGCCAAGGACGGGGGAGATGCCGTCAAGCTCTTTGAGAAAACAGAATTGCTAGAGAGGGAGTTGGCGGACGCTTCGGCCAACTTGAGCAGACTCCTGCAGTCGAATGGAGCTTCGCACGAAGTGGAGCGCGCGCTCAAGGACGTGAGCGCAAAGCAAACCGCATTGAAGGCGCAAAACGAACTGAACAGCGCGGCACGAGATGTTTTGCGGGCAAAGGCGCAAGGCGGCTCCAATCCCAGCGCGCTCTCGCCGCTGGAAGCCAACCAGCTGCGGGCGCTTGACCTCAAGACCGCACAGTCGGAGGTCTTCCAGAATCACGTGAGGCTCCAACAGCAGCTCACGCAATTGTCCACCGACGCGGAGTCTTATCGGGCGATAGTGACCGATCCAAAGACGGGACGCCCAAAAGGAAATGCACTTCAGGGTGCCGACCCCCCTAACGCGGCAATGTATAAGTCAAGAATGTTAAAAACGGGCAAAGACATCGTAGCCACGAAAAGGGAGATCCTGAACGCCACAGGCAACGTGCGAAAAGTGGGCCTGGACGTGCCAATCCAGAATGTGGATGATTATAAAAAGGTCGTTGATTCCATCGACGAAATGGCGAACCTCGTGCCCGACAACGCGCAGCAGCTAGTCGATGAGTCTGTTCAACATGCGGATGATGTGGCCAAGTTTAAGACAACCAATACTGGATTCTACGGCATGGTAGCCCAAGATGCCTCAGGGCCCAATCGCCTCGCTCTCGCTCGCAAAGTCGGTGGTGGAGCCATCAACGGGGGATTCCGAGTTTGGCAGATTCGAGATTCGACCGTGCACGGGTTCAGCGCCGTGGATGCCTTCAAGGAGGAACGCCCGGGAAAAGGATACCTCCAACTCGCGTTCGCCGCGCTTCCTTGGGCCTGCGCAGCGGGGGCCGCCGCGGTTACCGTGGCAACTGCCGGTGCTGCCGGTGTAGTAGCCTTGCCAGCCATGCTTGCCTGCACAGCAGTCGTCGATGTTGCGGGCGGAATGGCATTGCAGTCTGTTGGCAATCGCCTGGATCGCCAGTGGGACGCCAAACTCGAGAGGCGAGGTTTGATGAACGAGCTCGCCATTCTTGGGGAATGCACTCAATCGCGCTCAGATTCGGAGATGTGTCAGGCCGTGCGCGAAGAGTCGGCGCAAATCATCAATCGGGCCACGGTCGCGTTTTCCGCCGGAAAAGATGCTCTCTCTGAGGAGCAAGTGAGGAACATAGCCGCCGGAGACAAGTCCAACATCCCAACCTCTGTCGTTGGTAACAAGCCCGAGAAATACGACCAGCCGCGCTACATGTGCAACGATGGAGGCAATATTGGCCGTTCGTACAAGGGTGGAGAGAAAGTCCTTTTGCGTAAATCCGACATTGCCAACAAAGACGCAAGCAGGGTCAACGTCACGTTCGTCAGCGGGGAACAGGGGCCTTTTCTCATCTCAAAGTCTTTGCTCTGTGCCAGCTACCGCCCGGACGTTGAGGCGCAAGAAAACAACACGGCTCCGACCACTGGCACCAAAGCCACAATTGACCAGCTCACGGATCCAGAAAAGGAGCGTGGGAGCTGCGTCGTCAAAATTTGGCAGGACGCTGGGGACAGGCATGTCGCCATCAACTGCGAGAAATTGGGTGCCGAAATGTCAAAAAAGAACAACGGCGACTACTCATGCGAGAGGAACAACTTGGGCTCAACCTGTCGCTGCAGGTTCAATTTGAATCGCACCATCGCCAATACCATGCGCTACCAATGCGAGATCCAACAGGGCACATTCACACCCTCCCGCTGACGCGAAGCGTGGTCGCCCCTCAGCCTCGGGCGAGCCGTTACACGGCACCCTTAGCGGCAATGAGGTTGAGCGCCGAGCCCGCCTTGAACCAGCCGATTTGCTGCTCGTTGAAGGTGTGGTTGAGCTTCAGCGCGTCGGTGGAGCCATCGGCGTGCTTTACCGTCAGCGTGAGCTGCTTGCCCGGGGCGAGGTTCTCGGCGTCGAGATCGAAGGAATCCGTTTCCTTGACCTTGTCGTAGTCGGCCGGGTTGGCGAACGTGAGTGGCAGCATGCCCTGCTTCTTGAGGTTGGTTTCGTGGATGCGGGCGAAGCTCTTCACCACAATGGCGCGTCCGCCGAGGAAGCGCGGTTCCATGGCCGCGTGCTCGCGCGAGCTACCTTCGCCGTAGTTCTCCTCGCCGACCACGATCCAACCCTTGCCCGCTGCCTTGTAGGCGCGAGCCGTGTCGGGCACCGCCGCGTAGCCGCCGGTGAGCGAGTTGCGCACCTCGTTCAACTTGTCGTTGAACGCGTTGGTGGCCGTAATGAGGAGGTTGTTGGAGATGTTGTCGAGGTGGCCGCGGAACTTGAGCCACTTGCCGGCCGCCGAGATGTGGTCGGTGGTGCACTTGCCCTTGGCCTTGATGAGGAGCGCGAGCCCCTTGAAGTCGCTGACCGGCGTGGGAACCTTGAACGGAGCGAGGGCCTGCAGGCGATCGCTTTGGGGGTTGATGGCCACCGTGACCTTGCTGCCGTCGGCGGCGGGCGCCTGGTAGCCGTCAGGGTCGGGCACGAAGCCCTTCTCGGGGAGGTCGCGCCCGGTGGGCACGTCGAGCTTCACCTTCTCGCCCTTATCGTTGGTGAGGGTGTCTTTGGTGAAGTCGAAGGCGAGGGTGCCGGCCAGGGCCAAGGCCACGACGGTTTCGGGCGAGGCCACAAAGGCGTGCGTGGCGGCGTTGCCGTCGTTGCGGGCCGTGAAGTTACGGTTGAACGAGGTCACGATGCTGTTTTTCTCGCCGTCCTTCACGTCGTGGCGCTTCCACTGGCCAATGCACGGGCCGCACGCGTTGGCGAGCACCTGGCCGCCGATGGATTCGAGCACGGCCAGTTGGCCGTCGCGTTCGATGGTGGCGCGCACGGCCTCCGAGCCGGGAGTGATGGTGAGTTCCGACTTCGCCTTCAGGCCCTTGGCTGCCGCCGCACGCGCGATGCTCGTGACGCGATCGATGTCCTCGTAGCTCGAGTTAGTGCACGAGCCGATGAGAGCCACCTTGAGGTTCTCGGGCCAGCCGTTTTCCTTGACCGCCTTGGCGAACTCGCTGATGGGGAAGGCGCGGTCTGGCGTGAACGGGCCATTGACGTGGGGCTCAAGGGTATCGAGGTCGAGTTCAATGACCTGGTCGTAGAACTTCGTCGGATCCTTTTCCACGTCGACGTCGGCGCGCAGGTGCTCGGCCACCGCGTCGGCGGCTTGGGCAATGTCGGCGCGCTCGGTGCGGCGCAGGTAGTCAGCCATACGCGAATCGTAAGGGAACACCGAGGTGGTTGCGCCGATTTCGGCGCCCATGTTGCAGATGGTGGCCTTGCCCGTGCACGAGAGCGAGGCGCAGCCGGGGCCAAAGTACTCGACCACCGCGCCCGTTCCGCCCTTCACCGTGAGGATGCCCGCGAGCTTGAGGATGACGTCTTTGGCCGAGGTCCAGCCCTTGAGCGAGCCGGTGAGCTTCACGCCGATGAGCTTGGGCATTTTGAGTTCCCACGCCATGCCGGCCATGACGTCGACCGCGTCGGCACCACCCACGCCGATGGCGAGCATACCGAGGCCGCCCGCGTTGGGGGTGTGGGAGTCGGTGCCGATCATCATGCCGCCGGGGAACGCGTAATTCTCGAGGACCACCTGGTGGATGATGCCCGAACCCGGCTTCCAGAACCCAATTCCAAATTTATTGGAAACAGACGCGAGGAACTCGTAGACCTCGGCGTTCTCGCGCTTGGCGGTGGTGAGGTCGGCCTCGGCTCCGCGCTCGGCCTGGATAAGGTGATCGCAGTGGACCGTGGACGGAACGGCGACCTTTGGGATTCCAGCGCTCATGAACTGGAGCAGGGCCATTTGGGCGGTGGCATCCTGCATGGCGACGCGGTCGGGGTAGAAGTCGACGTAGTCCTTGCCCCGGCCAAAGGCGGCCACGGGGGTGCCTGCTCCCGTGAAGTTATTGGAGCCGAGGTGGGCATAGAGGATCTTCTCGGTGAGCGTGAGGCCCCGTCCGAGCGTCTTGCGGGCATTGGCGATGCGGCTAGGGTAGTTCTCGTAAACCTTCGTCATGAGGCCGAGGTCTTGGATGGTCATGTGGGTCCGTCCTTCCATAGGGGGAGTGTCGATGGGCAGTTCCTGAAACGGGTTCTGATCAGGTCTATCATTCCCATCGTCCTTGTTTAAGCTCCCGGGGAGACGAAGTTTTCGAACGATGCATAGAAGGAATTGATACCTTCAGAAGTTCTTGAGGAGCCCTTCGGGCACTTTTCCGACAGCCGGCCTTGACAGCTACCCCGGAGTGGCCCTAGAAGACGTCCTCGTCACCATGCACGGCCTCTTCGTCTAGCGGTTAGGACACCTCCCTTTCACGGAGGCGACACGGGTTCGATTCCCGTAGAGGTCACCACTTTTGTGCACGTGAAGAGAACCCCGAGGGAAGCCCCCTCGGGGTTTTTGCTTTTGACCGGACCAGCGAGATGGTCTTCGAATTGAAGGATCGGGTGGGCAACGGCGTCGTTCGTAGAGCCGCCAATTCTTCGTTGGTCTTCAGGGGCGCCCTCCTCACATACCCTTGAGTATGCTGCGTCGGGTCGCCCCCTCGACCGCCTCGACTTGG
>JBIKVI010000298.1:0-5583 GCA_044356935.1 Silvanigrellaceae bacterium
TCTTGAGGTCGGGAGCAATCGACTGTGGAATTTGGCTGGCGCGGAACTCTGGGTTGAGGAACTCGGGGCTCACGGCTCCGTCCTGGGAAACTCTGCGTGCCACGAAGGGAAGGATGCGAGCGACGTCTTTGAGGTCCTCCTCGGGTCCGAAGACCTTGCCACCTTCACCCTGTTTGCACCGGGTTTTGAGATAGAGGAAAACTTGCCGAGAATCGGCGAACGCGAAGCAGCTGTTCTTGGCGTCGAAGCCCGAGATCTTCTCCATAAATTCTCCGGGGAGGATCTCGTGGAGCCTGGCCTTGGCGAAACGAGGGTCGAAACCCCGTCCTGGTTGGGCGTGCGCCGTAGTAGAGCCGAACATGACGGTCAGGGTAACGGCGGCGGTGAGGAACGAGGCGTGGAGACGCTTCATGGGTCGAGGCTCCTTTGAGACACCGTGCGATGGCATGCGAGGCACAGCGACATAGATGCGATGTGGTGCGATAAGGTGCGAAACGATGCTTGGCTCAGCGGCCTTGGCCGATGAGGGGCGTGTTGAGGCGTTTCGAAGCCAGGCAATGGTCGTACGGGTGCGAAAAGAGAATGCCGCCTTGGCCATCTTCGATGCTTTCAGGCAGGAGATCGGTGGCGCGCGTGGGCCTAGCCCGGTAGCACTCATCGCCTGTGTGGGCGAACGAGCCCTTGTCGGTAAACTGAGCGTAGAACGCGTTAACGACGTCCTGTTGGTCTTCGTAACTGAAGGCGTACGTTTGCTGGAACATCATGAACTTGAAAATGTTTACGGAATTCCCCTGCCCATCGTCGATGAAGTTGTTTTCGTCTTCTATGAAGAACTTGAAAAGCTCCGCGTATCTCGCGGCTTCTTCGGGACTGACAAGGTTGCTCGCGAACACATCGTCGTTTTTTGCGAACGTGCTGATGGCGTCTGGGTCGGAGCAAAGGCTCACGACTGTCTCGCGATGCTTCTCGTAGGGGACAGCAGGGGTCCGACCCTCGCTCAACGCACGGCTCGTTGAGCTCACGAGGCCGCGCTGGGCTTGCGAGTAGCAATAGCGGAAGTCGCCGGGGAGGTTGCAGTAGTAATGCATCGTCAGGTCGTTCCAGTGGGAGGCCTTGTTGCCGATGCATCCTGCGCCATCGCTGTAACTATCTTTGAAATAGTTGCCAGTCATGAGCAGGCTACCCTGGCTGATGGCTTGGAGCTGGGCGAGGTTCTTGACCTTTGGTTCCGTTTGCGGAGTGGTGGGAGACGAGGGAGTGTACTCGAACCACGCCTCCGCCATTTTGTTGAGGGCATTCAAAGCCATTTGTTTGGCGAGGACGCGCGGAAGCGCGCGCTCGGTTCTGGCTCGCATGAACCCGTTTTGGTAGCGCTGGGGCGTGCGGAAGTCGTCGATGGCAAGGCGACCTTTGGCGCCCACGTCATTGGCCGCCTCGGTATACTGGACGTTGTACGGGGTGATGGCCGTTTCATTGTCGACGTCAATGAAGCCTGTGTAGAGAAGGCGGTCTTCGTTGTAGTTCGCTGGCAGCGCATTTTTCTTGTCGGTTAGCGCGGAGTAGTTGGTCACCGCGTTGTGCGTCAGGGGAAACTCGGCGGCGTCTTTCCACCCGGCAGCGGTCGGAGTTTTCGCCGCGGCTGTGTTGCGCACACTGGCCTTGTTGAATCCACGGGTCTGGCAGCCCTGGAGGGCCAGCCACGCGGCGAGCACTGAACACGAAATCAATATGCGGGCACTTGGACGCGTCATGCCAACGTTTCCTCGATGATGAGATCTTGCGGTGTTCACGCTATCAAGCGAGAACGCGGAATCGAACTGCGGAATGGGGCGGGTGGGTTTGGCTGAGGAAAAGGATAGCGAAGCCCGACTACCCCATCTTTCGAAAGAGTCATGGTTTTGACGTCGGAGGGATCATTGGAGCGGCGCTCGAGCCCCTCGAGCCCCCCCGAGCCCCCCGAGCCCCTCGATTGGTGCGATGCCGTGCAGCCCTCGTGCCCTCCTTGCCTGCGGTGCCCGACGCGCCTTTCCGTGGTAAACCCTCCTTTCCCTTCGCCCGCCCGCCTCCCACGAGGAACCCGCCCCGATGATTCGCATCGAGAACTTGAAGAAATCATACGGTCCTAGAATCATTCTCAAGGGAGCCAGCCTCCACTTCCCCGTGGGCGAGCGCATCGCTCTCGTGGGGCCCAACGGCGCGGGAAAAACCACGCTCCTCAACATCCTGTGCGGACTCGAGGAGGCCGACAATGGCACGGTTCTGAAGCCCAGCGGCATGTCGCTTGGGTATCTCCCGCAAGAACCCAATACGAACCCGGCCGCCACCGTGGTGGAGGAGTGCTTGGCGGCGGGAGGGGCGCTGCAGGAGCTCAAGGCGCGCCTCGATGCCGCACTCGCGCGCATGACGGAAACCTACACCGAGCAAAACCATGCGGCCTTCGAGGCACTCGAGACGCGTTTTAGCGCTGCCGGGGGGTACGCCATGGAGGCGCGCGCCAAAGGCATCCTCGCGGGCCTCGGGTTCGACGCCGAAAAGCAGCGCACTTACCCCGGCGCGCTCTCGGGCGGTTGGCGCATGCGGCTGGAGTTGGCAAAAATATTCCTCAACGATCCGGACTTCCTCATCCTCGATGAGCCTACCAACCACCTCGATCTCCCTTCGCTCATGTGGGTGGAGAAGTACCTCGGGCAATTCCGGGGCACGCTCCTGTTCGTGTCCCACGATCGCGACCTGCTCAATCGCCTCGCGACCGTTACGTTGCACCTGCATGGCGGCGGCATGGAGGCCTACAAGGGGAACTTCGATGCCTTCCTCGTGCAGAGGGAACAGCGGCAGGAGCTCGAGCAGGCGCAGGCCGGAGCGCTGCGCGCGCGGCGTGAACACCTCGAGAAGTTCGTGGAGCGCTTCGGGGCCAAAGCGACGAAGGCGCGGCAGGCGCAGTCGCGCGTCAAGATGATTGCCCGCATACAGGAGCTCGAGGAGGCGTTCACGCCCGAGGAGGCGCAGGACGCGCTTACGTTTCGACTGCCGCTTTCCGAGCCCTCGGGGCGTGAGGTGCTCGAGGTCGAAGGCGCGAGCATCGGTTACGACTCCACGCGCCCGCTCTCGCGGAGCCTCAAGATTCGCGTGCACCGTGGTCAGAAGGTCGCCGTCATCGGCGCCAACGGCATCGGAAAGTCGACGCTCCTCAAGACCGTGGCTGGTCGCATCCCGCTCCTCGCGGGTTCCGTGCGCGAAGGCCACAAGGTCCGCCAAGCGTATTTCGCGCAGGATCAACTGGAGGTCCTCGACGCGAACGATTCGGTACTCGCCAACGTCTTGCGGTCCTCGCCCCTCGTGACCGAGAAGCAGGCGCGATCGCTGCTCGGCAGTTTCTTGTTCCGGGGCGACGACGTCTTCAAGCCCGTGGGCGTGCTCTCGGGGGGCGAGAAGTCGCGCGTGGGCCTCGCGCGCATCTTGGTGCAGGACGCCAATTTCCTCCTGCTCGACGAGCCGACAAACCACCTCGACATGACCTCATGCGAGATCCTCGCGCGGGCCATAGAGGAGTACGAAGGCACGGTGCTCTTCGTGAGCCACGATCGCGCGTTCATCAACGAAGTGTGTACGCACGTGTTCGCCATGCTGCCCGATGGCCGCGGGCAGCTTTTCGAGGGCACGCTGGAGGACTACGCGCGGCTGGCGG
Source organism: Silvanigrellaceae bacterium (assembly GCA_044356935.1). Classification (GTDB taxonomy): domain Bacteria; phylum Bdellovibrionota_B; class Oligoflexia; order Silvanigrellales; family Silvanigrellaceae; genus JADCJN01. The sequence continues at coordinate 3,686 of JBIKVI010000298.1, forward strand.
GGGTGTCTGGCTTTCCCAACGTCCTCGACCCTTCGCTCGATTTGGGAGGTGAGGCGAGTGCGTCCGCTCGTTCGTCCAATGGCAGCGAAACAGGTCCTTCCGGCAGCCCGGCTCAGGATTCCCGCGCGGCTTCCAAGGAGTCTCGACGCGAGCGCCAGCGCCTCGAGCGCCTCGTCGAGAAGGCGGAGAACGAGATGGAAAAGGCTTCCCAAGCGCTTTCGACTCTTGAAGCGGCATTGGCAGCCTGCATTCCGACCGATTACAAAAGGATGCAGGAACTCGCGGAACAACGCATCAAGGCCATGGCCTCGCTAGAGGCTGCGGAAGCGCAATGGATGAGCGCGCAGGAAGAGCTTGGTCGGATCGTATAGTTGAAGATCCTCAATTGGTTGTATGAAGTGTACTATCCGGCTGGCCAGCTTCGGTGTTAGGACTCCTGCTTCACGAAAGTCAGGAGGTCCGCCATGTTCTCTTTTCCGCACAGTCCCTTCGCGCTCGGCCGCCGCATGAGGCAATCCGGCAGCGTCGCGCTCCTGTCCGGTGGAGTTCTCGGGATGCTCATCGGCTGTGGCGGAGGAACGACGCATGGCGCGCATTCGAATATCCCCCCGTCAGGCGTTAACGCGGTTGATTTGCCCGTAACGCCCGTGGACGACCAGGGCAAAATTGGCTTCTGCTGGGCCCACGGGACCATTGGCCTCATCGAGAGCACCTATAAGACGCGCACCGGTGGCGATCTCAACCTGTCGGAAGAGGCGCTTGGGTTCTATCGCCTTGCCGAGCGGATCACGTCCCTCATCCAGTCTTCGGCCACCGCGGCCGACCTCATCGATAACTTCACCCGCGGCGTCTCGGAGGGTTTCTACACACGCCTTCCCGATGAGAAGCGCGTGGGCGGCGAACTCGATGCGCTCGACCTCGTGAAAAAGTACGGGCTCGTGCCCGAGAGCGCGTGGAACGTCTCGTTCCCCGACGCGCAAGCGCGGCAGAGCCTCATGAACGCCATCCGCACCAACGTGTATGCGCTCTCAGACGGGCGCAACAGATCGTCCATCACGGTGGAGGAGGTCATCGAGAAGGTCCTCGTGGGCGAGGGCGCCTTTCCGAGCCGACCACCGTCGCGTTTCCTTTGGGAAGGGCAGGAGATTTCGGCCACGGCTTTCCTGACCGACGTGGTGAAGTTCGACACCGACGCGTTCGCCGCGGTGGAAGCCGCTTCGGAGTCCGAGCTCGAATCCTTCGCGACCGTAATGAAGAGTGCGCTGGCGCAGGGCTACAGTGTGCCATTCGGTTACAGCATCAACGTCGACCGGCTCTCGGGCATGACGTTTGGCGCAGCAGACGTGAGCCTCGACAACCCCGTCGCGTTCGCGGCCGATGGGGGACACATCGTCCTCGTTACCGACTTCGTGAACGAAGGCGGCGTTGCCGGTGCCATTCCTGCGGACGAGCTTGCTGCCGAAGTCGCCAAGCCCTTTTCCGCGCTCGCGTATCTCCGCGTGAAAAATAGCTGGGGCGTGGGCGAAAAGCTCGACAGCTCCGGAAAAGTGCTCTCGAACTCTCCCGACGGCTACTATCACATCACCCACGATTACCTCGTGGGTTCCGCACGTGCCGCAAGCAAGGGGTGGATGCCCCTCATTGCCGTGGTTCCCCGTTCCCTGCTGCGGACCCCTTAACGTGACGATCCTTATCGCGTCCGCTTGGCTGCCGGAGCAACAATGGCTGCGCGAGACGCGCGACGAGGACGCGCGGTGGCGTTACCTTCTTACCGGAGTCGGCCCTCTGGAGGCTCTCCTCGCGGTGAGCGCCCATCTCGCGACGGCCGCGAGAGAAGGAACCCCGATCCAGCGCGTGGTGTTTGTGGGCACGGCGGGTGCCTACGACACGCGGACCCA
>JBIKVI010000299.1:0-5568 GCA_044356935.1 Silvanigrellaceae bacterium
TCGCGACGTCCGTCAACCATGCATCGATATCTCGTCTTGCCATAGGGACCTCCGCCGTTGGTGGCGAAGGAGAGAATCACGCCACGGAAGCCCTCTCGCAATGTGCCAAGAACGAGGGGTTACGTTGCGTCGACTGTGGCGCCCACTTCTCGGCACAAACCGCGCGCGACGACTACCGCATGCGGGCTGTGCGACGTTGGCCCGAGCTAAGACGAGCCTTGTGCTCAGGTGCTTCGCGTCGTCGCTGCGCGCTCAATTTCCGCATGGGCAGGAGCAGCATCGAAAGAGCGTTGCGCATCCTCGCAGGTCGCGCCGCGAGAGCACACGAGGAGTTCCTCCGCACGCGGCAGCCTGAAAGGGAGGTTCAGTTCGACGAAATGGAAACATCCGAACACACCAAGTGGAAGCCACTTTCCTTGCCCTTGGTTGTTTCGCCAGAGCGGTTCATCCTTGGAATAGGTGTTTGTCGCAGATCGTACAAGGGGCCTGATGCGGACAAGGCCCTGGAAAAATGCGGCCCGCGTCCCGACTTCCGCAAACGCCTGTTGGAACGTTTATTGAGTGTGCTCCCATTGCATGTGTCTCGGGCAACGCTTGTTACAACCGATCAAGAGCCCATGTATCCCGGCTTGGTAAGGACCTACTTCCCCAATGCCAGCCACGCCACGACTCCGGGTGGTCGCGGATGTGTTGCCGGCTACGGCGAACTCAAGCGGAAGGCATGGGATCCCATGTTTCCGCTGAACCACACGGCCGCGAGTTTGCGTGATGGCCTAGCGACCCTAAAGCGGAGAACGTGGACCACATCCAAAAAACCTTCGGGTCTTCTCCCACTTCTCATGCTTTATGCGGACTACCACAACACGGTGCTCGTACCACCTGCGCTCGAGAGAAAGCGACGCCCACGAGAGCGCCGACTAGCTGCTGCCAAGGCGAAAGCCCTGGAAACAGCCTAGTCGCTGATTTAAACCTACGTTACGTTGATTCAAAGTAAATCTGTTACTTGTGTTTCCAAGAAAAACTCTCGGAGGCAAACGCCGGAAAAGCGCGAGGTGAAGCCAACGAGACCAGTTCTTACATGTTCCGACCGACGGTAAGCGAGTACACATTCCGAGGATCTTCTTCGAGGCCCCGCGCGACCTCGGCCGATATCGATTGGTTCTTGGCTCCGAAGAAGGCGCCGTAGAATTGGACCCCGAACTGGAGCCCTTGCACTGCGTCGACCGCGGGCGAGGAGAGATCGAGGCGTTGGGAGTCCACGGCAGCGTTGTGGGCGCCGTAGAGGACCACGTCCTCGAAAAGGATCGTCGACAGGAGGTTCCATTTGAGGTTGTAAGCGAGCGCGTACCTCACCTCGTGCTTAAGAATAACGTAACGCTTAGCGACGAGAGCGTCCGCGGGCACACCCGGTACGTTGCCGGGTCCGCCTATCTTTTCCGGTTCCGTGCTCTGCCCCACACGCAGCGACAAGACTCCGGTGGTTAGCCTGGCTAGGGGCAGGTACAGGCCGGCCTGCGCCTCTGCCTTGAGGCCCTGCGTTTTCTCACGCGCGCGCATCAGCGACTGCTTGAGGGTGAACTTGGTTTCGAAACCTGACGGGACGATGACGCTGCCGGTTACGGCCCGAGCGCCGACAGTCGCGACTGCCCAAAGTTCAGTGTCCCGAGCGATTTCCGACGAGAGTCCGAGGCTCGCTGGAAAGACGCGTGGGTAGCTCAAGAGCGTCTCCTCGTCCACCGTGGGCTCCGGGCCGGGCGGCGGTTCGCCCCCAAGGTTCATGGAGAACACGGGCTCGAACAGGAACGCGCTCTCCTCGCGCTTCACCATGAGGGTGAACGCGCGCCCGTATTCGTCGCCCCGCATCCTCCACTGCACTCCCTGCTCGCCCTCGACGCCGCCCACGCGCGAGTCGTAACGGAGCTTCACGCCTGTCAGCAGGAAGTCGAGCCGGCGCGGGAGCACCTGCATGTCCTTGTTCCCTTCGGTATTGGGTCCCTCGACGCGCGCCCGCAATCCGTCGGAGGCGTCGGCGACGACGACCCGCTTCTCCCCACCGCGAGACGAACTCGTTTCGTAGCGTCGAGTTTGGTCGCCCTGGCCCGCCTCCACCTTGAAGAGAACAGTATCGCGAAGGGGTTCATCACCCGGGGCCGAGAAGAGCGTGCGAGGTGGCTGGGGTGTGTCGGAACGTTGGAATGCGACTCGCGTGGCATCGCCCTCGACCCCGTCGTGTTTCACGACGATGCGTTCAGGCTCCGCGCGCTCGACGAGATAGCGCCCGAAGGGATGTGCGCATCGGCCAGTGCCCAGCGCGCGCCAGCGCCCAATGAAAACGGCGACGTCCAAATCCCCCTCGTGGAGGAGCGCCGAGTCAGCCCGGAACGCCGTTGTCGTGGGCTCCCCGTGGCACCAGTTCAGCCTTTCGAGGAGCTCCTTGCCAGTGAAAGTGGGGAACACAGCATCGAAGGGGATGGTGTCGACGGGATTGGGCCGTTCCTCGACGCCCAGGAAGACGTCGTTGTTCACCAGCGCCTTGCCTTGGAGGATGTCGTTGAAGAAAGGGATGAAGCGAAGATTCTCCGACCAAGCTCGGATCTCGTCGAGGGAACTGAACCAACGTGCGACGCGTTCCTCGCTCACCATACGCGACAACGACACGAGCGCTCGCAGGGAGGCGACGTCGCGGGGGGGCGCGGCACGCTCGAGGACGCTGAACGCCAGCTCTTGATGGAGAGCGCGCAGGAAGCTCGCCTCATGGTACTTGCGGAACAAGGGCGTTACCTTGAGGAATCCCCGCCCTAGTTGGACCTCGCCGAACTGCCGCGCAGCGAGATTCTTGAGCAAGACACCCACGTGGACGCGCAGTCGCATGGGGTCGCCCGGAGACGCCTCTTGAGCCTGACTCCTGAGTATGGGGTTGGCGTCGAGGACGCCCCCGAGCGTGGTGGACACATGCGTCTCGATGTCCGGATCGGGGGTTCCGACGAACTCGAGCCTCACTCCGCGCACGAACGTCACCCGAAAGGCAGCGGGGGCGTCGGTGGCGAGAAGCGGCGGGGGAAAGGTCACGGTGCGCAAGCGCGTCGACGTGCCCTCGGCGAGGCAGCCGGCACAGGTCACGCTCATGCCCTCGAAACGCACGTCCACCTCGTGGAGCGTGCCGCGAGCGAGCGGGAAGATCGGACCCGCCAAGCGCATGATCGTTCCTCCCGAGCCGAGAGCCTCGCCGGAGGCACCGTCGTTGCCCAGCGATCCGGGGGGGTGTACGCGAAAGGAAACGCGCAGGGTGCGGCAACCGACGTTCCGGCTACCTCTTTCACCACCGGAGGGGTCGGTGGCACGCGCCGGCGGGGCGAACACGGCGATCGTCTCGGGAGTGTTGTAAGTGAGCGCCGCTAGGCGCTCCTCGAACGGGCGCCCATGCCCGCGCAACACCGCGCGACAGTCCGAATCCTGATAGGAGCGCTCGTTCGCAGCGGTGATGAGCAGGCTTCCATGCCGTTTGAGACTCGCACGATCGAAGGCCGCAGCGCGTCCGCCATAGGCTTCGAGGATCTCCCTTTCCTCCCGCGATGCGGAGGCAAGGTAACGGTTCGGATAGAGGACGAGTGGAAGTGGACCACCGGAACTCGGGATTTCCCACTCCATCGTCCCTTCAAAACGGGCATGGGCTGGATTCCAGCGCACCTCGCCATGGGCGTATGGAAGAGCTGTGGCGGCTTCGACAGCATTCGTGGGAAGCACCAGCAAAGCCAAGGCGGCAGCCCGAGCCCCCCTACCGATCACGGTCGCGTACCCCTCTCCTACTCGCATCCATCCGACGCCTCGCTCCTGCGGTTGGAATCCGATAGGTTAGAGAGTCCACGCGCAGAAAGCCAGAACGCGTCACAGAGGAGGCTCGCCCTTTGGCCCAGCACGACGACACATCCCCGAACGCCGAGGCTCCGGTTCCAGTCAATAGAGAAGGTGCCGTCGCCCTTCCCCCCGCCGACCTCCTCAAGCGCCAGGTGGAGGCCATCCTCTTCGCGGCGGAAGGTCCCCTCGACGTCAGCGAAATCCGTGCCTGCCTGGGCGAGGTGGCCCGGGAGGACGTGCGCGGAACGCTCAAGTCCCTTGCCCGCGAATACGCCGACCGGTCGTTCTTCTTGTTCGAGTCGGGAGGCCGCTGGCAACTCCGGACCCGGCCCGAGTACGCCGAGGTCGTGACGCGACAATTCGCCACTAAACCCCGCAGCCTCTCCAAGGCGGCCATCGAGACTTTGGCCATTGTCGCCTACAAGCAGCCGTGCACCCGAGCCGAAATCAACGCCGCACGAGGGACCGACAGCTCCTCCATCGTAACGGCACTCAAGGAGAAGGACCTCATCATGGTTTCGGGGCAACGCAAGGAGGTTGGAAGCCCCTTGGAGTTTCGTACAACTCCGAAATTCCTTGAGGTTTTTGGTCTCGCTACCCTCAAAGACCTTCCCTCCTTGCGTTCGCTCCAAATGAACCCCGAACAATCCAAGCTGGCCGCCTCTGCGAGCGCTGATCTCGAATCCACCTCTGAAGCCGAGGAACCACCTACCCCGGCGGAACTTGCGTTTCCCGATACCACCGTCGATCCCGACGGGAATGCCGAAAACCCTGGACTCACGGCCGAAGGGACTCTCTTCCCCTAGACCACGGGCACTTGCGTAGGCATAGGCCTCGTCGGCTCGCTCGAGTCATCCGCTCGGGTTTCCTGTTATCAATGGCATCTTGCCTTTTCGCGCCGGCGATGCTTTAACTCCCGCCACTTCTGTTCAGAAGCGTCTCCGCGAGGCCGGCTTCCCCGGTGGTCCGTTACGGACCTTGGCTCCGCGTAGGGTCAATCCATAGCAACCGGGGAGGGAGTTTCCCACATGTCCGTTGAAGTCCAGCTCAAAGATCTCCTCGACGCGGGCGTCCATTTCGGCCACCAGGTCCGTCGCTGGAACCCTAAAATGCGGCCTTTCATTTACGGCGAACGCAACGGCATCCACATCGTCGACCTCCAGAAAACGCAAAAGCTCTTCAAGCACGCTCTCGACACCGTCGAGCGCACGGTTGCCGACGGCGGCCACATCCTCTTCGTGGCCACGAAGAAGCAGGCCCAGGACATCATCAAGGAAGAGGCCGCGCGCGCGGGCATGTTCCACGTGCACCACCGTTGGCTCGGCGGCATGTTGACCAACTACCAAACCGCCAAGCTTTCGGTCACCAAGCTCAAGAAAATTGAGAAGATGTCGCAAGACGGCACCTACGACTCCATTACCAAGAAGGAGGTCTCCCTCAAGGAGCGCCTTCGCGAGAAGCTCGAGCGCAGCCTCGGCGGCATCAAGAACATGCCCGGCTTGCCCTCGATGATGTTCGTCATCGACGCCAAGAAGGAAGCCACCGCCATCGCCGAGGCCAACCGCCTCGGAATCCCTGTCGTGGCCATCACCGATACCAACTCCGACCCAACGGGCGTCGACTACGTCATCCCCGGCAACGACGACTCCCTGAAAGCCATCAAGCTTTACGCCACGCTCATTGCCGATGCAGCCATCGCGGGCAAGCAGAAGC
>JBIKVI010000054.1:0-18808 GCA_044356935.1 Silvanigrellaceae bacterium
GAGGTGTACTTCCCCGTACATGAGCCCGCCGAAAAACGACGGTGACGAACGGATCGGGTCATTTATGAAGCGCGCCACCTGTAATCACAAAAAACCCCGCTCACTGCCCTCGATTAGGCATGCTAAGCGGGGTGGGCTGAATCCTACAACTCGTCGCTGAGGACCGAATCGATTTCATCGGGACCCCGGAATGGGCCGCACCGCTGCTCGCGGGGCGCTCCGTTCGAAACCCTCTGAAATCGACGGACATCACTTGTTGAGGTTGCAGTCGCGCATGCAGCGGAAGAATGCAGGGGTGCCATGGAGGGGCTGGCAGCTCTTCTGGCAACGGGTGCGCTCGATGGTGTTCTCGTACTTCACGAACTTCGGAGCCGAAACTTCAGCGGAAGCGAACGAAGCGACGCTGGAAAGGGCGAGAGCAAGGGCGGCGATAGACTTTTTCATGAGAGTATCCTCGTAGGGAGTTGAACAACAAAAATGTGACTAACCAAGGGAACAACCGCAGTCTGTCGACACCAGCTCTGTCCTGTCAACCCGCCCCGGGGTGCCAAAATGTGCTCAGAACGTCAAAACACGCCTCCGACAAGGCTACTCGCGACATGAGAACACTGTGCACTGCGTAGTGAACGCGGCTTCGCGGCCCGTTGAGAATCCACGGTTTTGTGACAAACCAGTGAGGCACCCCTTGCGCTCTCTGTTCCCCCGCAAACTTTCCAAGCGCCACCACGTCGTATACCCAAGCCGCGCGGCCTGCATGATGGAACAACGGCGCACGACTTCCCAAACGACCCGCAGGTCAACGTCGGGAACGGAATCCAGGTGAAGCATAGAAATCCGCCAGAACCGAAATAACACTCGCCTGGGCAGGTGCTGGCGCCGGAGAGCACGAGGTCGGCTTTTTCCTCTCGAGACCCGACGTGTACGCGCGTAAAGAGGCGCTTGCGCAGGCGGCGAACTCCGGCGAGCGCGCCATCACGGGGAGAAACGCATCGAAGTTTGCATACTCCCCAGAGTAGGACGTCTTGCCCGGCACGAGGGCGTGAGTATCGATGGGCAGTCCGCGCCACGTCGTCCGGTGCTGTGCGAGCGAGTCTCTGTCTTCGAGCAGGAACCCCATGGGATCCATCATGGCGTGGCACCCTGCGCACGCGGGCTTGTGGTGCCGGGTTTCTATGGCCTGGCGGACCGTCACACCCGGGGGAATCCCGTTGAGATCGATGGCTCCCACGGAGGGAGGTGGTGCTGGAACAGTGCTGCACAGCAGGCTTGTTTAGAGGAAATGGCCTCGAGCGATGGGATTCGACTCGGCGCCATACGTACGGCGCATGAGAAAGGAAGGTGAGGTCAGGACCTGCGTCTTCACGAGCAAGGCTTCGAGGCGTTCGCCTGGCGACGTCGAGAGGTCCCGCAGCGCTTGCGTCACAGCGACGTCCGACTCACGGAGGCGCTGCCTGTTGAGCTCCCCCGAAGGGCCCGCGAAAAGCACTTCCGGAGCGGTCGCATCGAGCTGGAAGAGTCCGGCCATCATTTCGTCGACACCCCGGCCCCGCGGTGCAGATTTCATCAGGTCTGTCACCAGGCTGCGCACCTCCTCCGCCTTCTGCCAATTGAGCTTGGTCACGCGCTGCACGAGTGCCGCATCTGCGCGGCGCGCGGCGAGGGTCAGTGCCATGGAGTCGGCAATTTCACGGGGCGAGAGAACGAACCCTTCGGGTCTGCGCTTCCGATCTCCGAATGAAAAAGAAAATCGGGCGAGAGGAAGAGGCCGACCAGCGTCACTTCCAACGCATCCGCGAGCATGAGCGTCGAACGTGCCTTGACGAAAAGGTCGCGCCCTCTAGATCGGTTGTAACAAGCGTTGCCCGAGACACATGCAGCGTTAGCGCACTCAACTAACGTTCCAACAGGCGTTTGCGGAAGTCGCGACGCGGGCCCTATCTTTCCAGGGCCTTGTCCGCATCTAAGGAAACGCAAGCTCGATACGACGGAAAACGGCTATTCGAGGCTGTGCATCGGGATCGTAAATGATATCCGCGGAGGCGCTTGTGCAGTGCGCGCAAGGCGCAATGAGGACTGCGGCAAAAACCAAGGACGGCGGGCTCCACCGTTGCAACGTCTTCCCCTCGAGGTTAATGGGCTTCATACCTAGACGTCGTTCGTAGAGTCGCCTCCCCTCACCGCGCCGCTTCGAGAGTAATGGGCACGCGCACTTCCTTGCTGTCGCGTTGAACGCGCAGAACCACGCGGCTCCCGGGCTTTTGCTGCTCGAGCGCGTTGAGAAGATCGTCGGTGGTTTCCACTTTCAAATCACCCATGGCCACGATGACATCGCCCAGCAGAACCTCGCCGCGGCTCGTGATGCGCACGGGCTTGAGCCCTGCTCGCGCGGCGGCCCGACCAGGAAACACCTCGCCCACGATGACGCCCTTGATGCCGTTGCGGCGAGCAATGTGATCGTTGACCGTGCCGAGGCCAAGGGAGGGACGCGACACCTTTCCGTACCTGACGATTTCAGGCACCACGCGCTTCACCGTATTGACGGGTACGGCGAAACCGATGCCCGCCGATGCACCCGAAGGACTGAAGATCATGGTGTTCACGCCAATCACCTTGCCAGCGGAATCGAGCAGCGGTCCGCCGGAGTTCCCAGGATTGATAGGCGCGTCGGTTTGGATGACGTCGCGAATCTTCCGCTTATTGGGCGCGTCGATTTCACGGCCGAGGGCGCTCACGACGCCTGTGGTCAAGGTCCGATCGAGACCGAAGGGATTTCCGATGGCGAGGACCTTCTGACCCACGATGAGCCGCGTGGAATCGGCCAGGGGCAAAGGTACGAGCCTACGCCCTGCGGGCGGCTCGACCTTCAACACGGCGATGTCAACCGAGGGGTCGGCACCCACCACACGCGCGCGAAGAATGGTTTTGTCGCCGAGCACGATCTCGATTTGCCGGGCCCCCTCGATGACGTGGTTGTTGGTGACGATGATGCCGGTTTCGTCCCACACGAATCCCGACCCGCTCCCTTGCGGAACCAAGCTCACATCGAAGGTGAACGGGTTGCGCTGCAGGGCTTGCGTGTTGATGAACACCACCGACGGCGAAGAACGCTGGAAAATGGAGATGGTGTTTCGTTCTTCGGGCAACAGCTGTGAGGTAGCGACGTTGACGTCGTCATTGGAAGCTTCGCGGCCTAAGCCGATGTCCATTTCCCCGCTGTCCTGCACCTGGGCCAGGGCAGACCCCGCGGTCAAACTTTCAACCACTCTTTCAACGGTGGTTGGAGCGAGGAAGGCGAGGACACCCGCACCTCCCAACGCCAGGGTGGCGCACAGGACCCCCGCGAGGAAAGCGCGGGGCAGAGCGGGTGAGCGAGGCATGGATCACTCCTTCTGGGGCAGGGAATCAGAGCGTGAAAGCGGCCACCGCCTTCACAGCCCAACCGGTGAAATCGACGTCATCGACTTTGATACCGTCATTCTCTTTGATGCCAAACTCCCCTGTGTACCACGTAGGCTCGAGGCCTAGCGAAACGAAGGGAGCTACGGTCAAAAGGGCACGCGCCGAAATGCTGACCCTGTTGAACTTCTTGAGGTCGAGCGAGAGATCGACGCCATCTCCTTCGAGCTCATACTTTCCCGAGAGACCGTAGTCGTAGCCCACGAGCCCTTGAAGGCGCAAAAGCGGGATGGCGGAGAATTCGACGCCGGCCTCGACGGCCGCCATGAGGGGGGTGAGTGTGGACTCCACGGCGATCTCTTTCGCCTTGAGCGACGAGTAGCGCAAACCTCCGCCCGCAAGGAGCGAGAACCCTGGAACAGAGTCGAGAAAGCCCACTTCGCCGAGGCCCTGCAGGGTGTACCCCTTGGCGGCGTTGGGATCAGAGGTCTCCTCCTCGGACTTTTCGATTTGCAGGTTCTCATAGCCACCACCCGCCACAAGTCGGAACGAAACAGCCTGCGCCTGGCTAGGAGCGAGGGCGGGAGCGACGATAGCGGCCGTGGCAAGGAGGGCCGCGAGCGAGGAAGGCGTGAAGAGAAGTGTCGATGGGCTGTGCTTGGCGGACATAGTTTCTCCTTGCGTATGGACCCGGGGACGACAGACGCGGTCCCATTGGGAAAGTAACATAGCGGGGGCTTAGGAGGCGAATCCCCCGCCCTTCTTGGCCTTGATGCCGAGTTTCTCAAGCGCCGCAGCGACGCGCGCGAAGTCGTCGACCTGCAGCACGATTTCGCCTTCCTCTCGCGTGCCGCCGCACGCGAGCCTTTCCTTGAGCGCACGGCAGAGCGCATCCTGTTGATGCGGGGAAGCCACCGGAGCGAAAGCTCCCACGAGCGCTACGGGTTTACCGCCACGTCCCTTGACCTCGCGTCGCACCTGAACGTTTCCGACCCAGGGTGTCGTTGCCCCGGCTGCACCATCGGGTCGATTGCCGGTACCGGCACGAACGCCCGAGTGGACCGACTTCGATGCCTCCGCGCGCCCCTTTCCGCCGCGGATTTCCACCTTCGACGCGTCGCCGCCGGGCCCCGAATCGACGAGGCCCCCTTTCCATTCCAACTTCACGGGCTTTTTCTTGCCGGCGTCGGACACGTCACTCTCCCTTGGTCGCGCGAGCTCCGGGACGCTGCGCCATGTCGGCGGTGGCCGTGAAGAAATCCTGCAGGTGCGGGTAGCGACCACGCACCTGCAGCGCCCAATAAAGTTGCCGGCGAGGATGAGCGTGACGCATGAAAATGCGCAGGAGGAGCTCCTCGTCGGCGGAGAGGATGACCTTCAGGCTCTGAGCCCTCTTGAGCTCGCTCGCGGCGAGGGTGCGCAGCTTGCGTTCCATGGCGTCGGTTTTCTTGCGGAACGCGTCGAGGGAAATCTCGTCCTTCTCCAAATGGTGGAAACGCTCGCTGTAGTGCATCCACGCGCCCGCCAACAGGCCGAGCGAGGGAATCTCGCGTCCGAAAGCTTCGATGAGCGAGGCGATCTGCTCCACTGGATGGTTTTCGCAAAGCAGCGCGGCATAAGCCCGTTCCTTTTCCTCGTCGAGAGGAACGTCTTTGCTCCGCGCGAACGCCTCCATGACCCGGCGCACAGCGGTGTCTCCGAGGTCACGGCCATGGACCGCGCCCTCGCCCGAAGGAAACAACAGTGCTTCGCGCGAGGAGAGTCCCTCGCCTTCCTGAACGCCTTGCAGCGCACCGGCGCTCATGCCCCCGTCCGCCACGGCACCCTCGGCTCCGCCTGGATCGGAGGAATCGACGTGGGTCACGTCGCGCAGGCTCCCATGCGTGTGTGGCCTCTGCGGATGGAGGGGCCGCACGTTCGTGGCGTCGCCCAGGGGCGTGCGCTTGCGCTTTCCCGACGTGGTTTCCCTGCGGAGATTCTGCCAGGTGGAGGGATCGAGATTGAGCCGTAGGGCTACGGTTTTGCCGCCCTGTGGGCGCGTACAGCCCACGATTCTGCAGTTTTCGAGCTCCTCGACGGCTGCGCGCGTTGGCCTCTCGGGGATGCCCAGGAGGACCGACAACTCTCCCACGCTGCTCACGACCTCCTCGACCCCGGCTGCCACGCCGTTGAAGAGGTAACACACCAGCGCGTAGGCACCTGGCTGAAGGCGTGACACCGCCAGGACTTTGAAACCACCTTTATCGACGAAGACTTGGAGTTGCGGGGGCATGGCCATAGCTGTCTTCGCGAACCTCCGGCGAAGGCACGAGTGCGTGCGTGAAATGTGGGGGTAACCCGCCTCGGGCAATCCCGGAGCTCAAGCCCGGCCTCCTTTTACCGACAAATCCACCAAAGGTCGAACGTCCGTACCCCCGGAGGTCCCCGTGCTACACCGTTTCCTGACGCTCTCGGGGCTGCCCGAGCTCCGCAGCGAATCGGCGTCCACCGATGCTGACGTCGTACCCGAGATAGAACTCCTGCTGCCCATCGAGATTTACTGGGACGCGCAGGAAATCATTCGTCAGATGCGCTACCTCCGTCACGCAGGGCAAGCCACGTCGGCACAAGGCAAGCGCCTTTTCGCGCTGGTCATGCCGTACGTAACGGGAGAACGGGAGCGTCAGCTTCTGCTCGCGCAGCGCAAATGACCAGAGAAGTGGACTAGAGGAAGAGGAAGACGAATCCGCCGCCGAACTGCGTGCCCGAAACGCGGAGCATCTTCTTGGAGAAGTCTTTCGAGTGCGAAGCGAAGAGGGTGATGGCCAGATCCTCGAGGCCGTAGGAGAAGCGCATCGAGCCCGCTTCCGATCCCCACAGCCTCAGTGCCGAGAATTCCAGACTGCCGCGGGCACCTACGACCCCTCCCCAACCCTCGGCGCCAAGGCTACCGCTGGTTTTTTCCTGGGACGCGCCCGAAGAGTTGGGATCCTGACTATTCGCCACCTCCTCACGCATGCGGTGGGCGCCCCCGAACACGGCGACCCGTGGCGCGAGCCAAGGCGCCTGGCCGATGCGGAAACGGTAGTCGGTGGCTACAGCCAAGCCTATGGAATAGAAGCTGATGCGTCGTCCGCGAACATCCTCGGGCACGCTCGCTCCAGACTTGACGGTGGCGACGGGCACACGTCCGGTGGCACCCGCATAACTCACCTCGCCCCCAACGCCGAACTCGCCCGCCGCGTCGATGAGCCGGAAGGTTTGGCCGAGCGTAAGGGTCAGTGGCTTCTTGTTCGGGTAGTAAGCGTCATAGAGCTTTTTATCGTCGGACGGGGCGAGGACTCCTACCAGGAGGTAGAGCGCTCCAGATGGTCCACGAAACGCAACGCCCGTGGTGGAACCGTCGGACGCGGTGGACGACGACGATTGGCTCGATGCTTCAACGCCTCCGGTCGCCGAGCTCGTGGAGTTCGTCGAGGTCGTCGAAGCTCCCGCATCGGTGTTCCCTTGAGCGAAGGCCACAGGTGCGAGCATTTCTTGCGCGGTGCGAGCGATCCAAGCACCGGCACGCGCAAGAAAACCCCACGCATCGCTACCCACGCGAGCCACTGACAGGAAGGCGCGTCCGCTCCAATGGAACGCGCGTGCCAAGTGTGGCTTGAGCGCAGGATGAGCGTCGAGCCACTGCGCGAATCCAGGCCCGCGCGCATAGTACCAAGCCGTGAACGCGCGCCCTACCGACGTGCGCTCGATGTAGGCGTCTCGCGCGACCCGCCACGCGTGGACAGCAGCCGAACCGGTGTTCCCGGCGGCGGCTGTGACCACAAAGCAGTCGCTGCGCGAAATGTCGGCTCCCTTTTCTTTGCTCGCCAATGGAATGTCGCGGGGCGTGAGGCTCGCGCACGCGCTACGGCCGAGACTCGGACGTCCCGCACTGTCGAGCGCCCACACCGCGACGCCGAAGTTCGACCCGTTCTCCACACCCGAAACGCCATAGGAGGAGCGGCTCGCGTCGATGCGAGCCACGGTGTAACAGCCATCGGTAGTCGACTCGCCGGCTCGCCCCGGGACGGTCCGCGGGACAGCGACCTGCTCCTCGCTCCTATCGAACAGGTTCGTGTCCTTCGATGCCGAGCACCCCAGCGGGCACGCGCCCTTTGCGCCATTTTGGGGCGGTCCCGGATACTCGCACGTGAACTCCTTGGCGGACACCGCCGCGTTCTTGGCGGCGGCTTTGTCGAATGCGGGGTTCGCGCGAAAGCGCCAGCTCTTGCTCGCCTGGCACTCGTCGTGGTTCCAATACATGATCAAGTATCCCGACACCGAAGAGTTGCCCTTGACGTTGGCGTCGCGGGGGTCCACGGAGGCGAGGTTGGCCGGAGGCGCCACCTCCACCACGAATTCACCATCGCTGGTCGTGATCTTCTTCACCGACGGAGCGCCCGCGATGGCTCCAACGTCGTTCTGCATGAAGGCGGGCCGCAAGCCCTTGCGAGAGGTGTCCGCATCGGAGGGCGATTTGCCGGCAGAGGAGTAGAAGGGCGTCACGGCCAAACGCTCGCGTCCTGTGGAAGAGTCGAGCTTGCTATATATGGCCTCGGGGAGCTTGTTGTCGGGCAACGAAAGCTCGAGGGTGAGACGCGCGTTCCGGGTGGCGTCGGAACCACCAAGGCCGTTGTCGTCGGCCACCACGGTGATCCTATCTGCACCTGTGTAAAAATTCTGCTCGTCGGTGCCCAGCCAGATTCCCCACTTGGTGGCGTCGTAGGTGAAGGTCTTGGTGGAATCCACGCTCACCGTAACGCAGAAGGTCAGGCGGATTTTCTGCAGGGTGGAGCCCTTCGCAGGAATGGCCGCGGGTTCTACCGAATTCCCACACGCGCCGTCACCAAAGGTGACGCCCGCAAGCGTCGTCGTGGTGGTATCGGCCGGCGTTGTCTGCAGCAGAGGCCGCGGCGCCAGGGCCTCGAGCGAGGCGCGTGCATTCGGCAGTCCACTGGCATCCTTCGCGGCGCCCATGGGATCGCTTGCCCCGCGTCCATCACCGCACCCTTTGAGGATGGGGTTGAGCGCGAGACCCAGCGCAAGCCCAGCAAGTCCCGCGAACCCCGCGAGCCCCGCCCGCTTCTTGCCCGCTGTTCCCTTACGATCGGCCGCGCCGGCTACGCAAGGCGCCGAGGGTCCCGTTCCGGCTGCAGGCGTCGATGATCTGGATGGCATTGAGGGCGGCTCCTTTGCGCAGGTTATCGGCGGCGATCCAAAGCGCGAATCCGTTCCGAAACACCTCCGCCTTGCGCACCCTGCCCACGTAGACCGCGTCCTTGCCGTGGACATCGCGCGGCGTCGGGAAGAGCGTTGGCTCGTCGGTGCCCTCGTCATCGTCATCGTTGTGGTCGTGGTCGGAGGTCGCCCCCGCGCGCGCACGCTCCGCGTCGGCCGCTCCGGAAACGGCGTCCCCGGCGAATTCATCGACGAGGACGACGCCCGGCGCGCGCGCGAGGAGTGCCCGCACGTCGGCCAAGGAGGTGTCGCGAGAGAGCTCCACCGTCACGGCCTCCGCGTGACCCACGAAGGTCGGGACCCGCACGCTCGTCGCCGACACCGGAAGTCCGGGGAGGCCGAGGAGCTTACGGGTCTCCTGAACGATCTTCGCTTCCTCGTCAGTATCCCCGCTCGGGAGGATCTTCGCAACGAAGGGCATCACGTTGAACGCGATGCTCTTGGGATACACCGATGACGGATGGCAACTGAGATCCTCCGAGCGCAGGAACGCTCGCGTTTCCTCGTTGAGAACGTCGATACCCTGTTTACCTGTTCCGGAAACGCTCTGATAAGTGGACACGATGACGCGCTCGAGGCCGTAGGCTTCGGCGAGAGGAGCGAGCGCCACCGCGAGCGGGGTCGCGCAGCAGTTCGGATTCGCGACCACGGGGAAGGCGCCAAGGGCGTCGGGCAGCAGCGCAGCGCCATTCACTTCAGGAACCACCAATGGCACCGACGGGTCATCGCGATAGGCGCTCGACTTGTCGACGCACAGCACGCCCGCCTCGGCTAGGCGCGGAATGAACTCCCTCGAGATGGCGGCTTCCGTGGCGAACAGCACAGCGTCGCACTCAAGAAGCGCTTCGAAACGCGTTTCCTCCACCGCGACGTGCCCCGCTCCGAAGGCGACACGTTTGCCGACGGACGACCGCGAAGCAAACGCACGCAGCTGGGCCACCCGGAATCCGGGGAAGGCGTCGCCAAGGATGTCGAGGGCCGTCTGACCGACCGCGCCCGTAGCGCCCACGACGCCTATAACGAGGTCGAGCATTCCGCCCACTGGGGTCTGTGGCATGTCAAGTCACTCCTCTTGCGGTTCGGTTCCGCGCGACGAAAGCGCGCACTTGGCAGTTCTACAAGGACGGCCTCACGCCTCGGCTTCGTCGTCCTCTTGTCCAGACGTGAACAACTCCTCCTCCTCCATCCCACGGTCGCGCTTGAAGAAAAGCCACATGACCGGCCCATGGAGGCAGTAGACGAGCATCAGGATGGCAAGCGTGAGCGTGAACTCCAGTGTGAAGAGCATCACAAGGCACATGAGCACCAACGCGAGAAAGCGGAAGGGGCGCTTGCGCGGGAGCTTCATGTTCTTCGTGGACACGTACTCGAAAGTGGAAATCATGCCCAGGGAGAGCACGAATAGGATGCTCGCGAAGACCCAATTCCGCGCGGCGGGCTCGGTGAGCCACTGCGCCGCGGCCACGGCCCAGGCCGCTTGCTCGCCGCCCTCCGCCCACAGGAGGAGTTCATGGTAGGCGAGGATGCACACGCAAACCGGAATGGCGGCCATGGGGATGGGGATGCCCATGAAGTTGCCCGACGCCCGTCCCTTTTGGGCCATGACGTTGAACCGCGCCAAGCGGAGGGCGCCACACAACGCGAACAAGAACGAAACCGCGAACCCGACGCGGCCGAGTTCATGAAGGGCCATATTGTACATGACGATACCCGGCGCAACGCCGAACGAAACGAGGTCGCACAGTGAGTCGAGCTGGACGCCGAACGCGCTTTGGGTGCGCGTGATGCGCGCCACAGAACCGTCGAGGCCGTCGCAAATGGCTGCACCGATGATGGCGTAGGCAGCCATCACATAGTTGTTGGAGAATCCCTCCAGCAACCTCCCCTCAATGGCGAGGTGCATGGCCAGGATCCCCAAGAACAAAGATCCGGCGGTGATGAGGTTGGGCAAAAGATAGATGCCGGCCTTGACGCCCTTACGAGGCGGCGCTTTGGGCATGGAATCGGACTGGGTGGCAGACGTGACATCGTTCACTTCAGGACCGTCCTCGTGGGAAAAGGGAGGGAGCGCGCGAGGGGCGAACCGTGTGGACTCTACGGGGACAGGCCTATTTTCGCAATTTCAGGACGGGACCCGGTTCGCGGCCATAGCGGGGCACGAATTCCCGCACGACCCGAACCTCGCCCATCAAGTCCCGCGGGTGCCCTTCACCGAACACGCTGTGCCCGGCGTTCTCCGCGGCGTTCTCCGCGGCGGCCAGCGCCTCCAAGGCTAACGCAACATCTGCTAGCGTCACGGGAGCGCTGAAAGGGTCGTCTTCGTCCTGAGGGGGGGAATCGACGTCGGGCGCGGCCGCCAGTGAGGGCCATGACGACACGCGCAACGCGAGCGCCTCCGGAGAAGGCAAGTCGAAGGCGCGCACGTTTCGTTGTCTGCCGAGGAGCAACCCATTTGCGAAGGCGCACCCTAGCCTCAGCCCCGTGAAACTGCCCGGACCCACACCCACCGCCAGCGTGTCGATATCACCGTCGGTGAGACCAGCGCGCAGGAGAGCCGAGGCATAAAGGTCGGCCAGAACCTCCGCCGTCTGCGCCTCGCCCAGGCCCACCAAGCCCACTGCCTCAAGGGCATGGAACGAGAACGCCCCATCGCGCTCAAGACGGGGCGCATCGAGGTAACGAACGAGCGCCTCCACGACGCGCGACGCACGGGCTCGAAGGATCACCACCCCTCCCCGGCGTTTGTGGGTCAGGAAAAGTGCGGTGCTCATGTTGTGAACAAACGCAGGATGTCGTTGTAGAACACAAGGACGAACAGCACGAGGATGATCAGCACGCCCACCTTCTGCACGGTGGCCTGGACATGCACGGGCAAGGGCTTTCCATAGGCCGCTTCGACTCCCTGAAGGAGGAGGCTTCCACCATCGAGGGCAGGCAAGGGGAGGAGGTTGAACATCCCAATGTTGATGCTCATCCAGGAGATGGTCAGGATGAACAATAGCGCACCTCCTTGAGCGGCATCGCCCGCCACACGCGCGATGGCGATAGGTCCTCCCAAGTTGGACATAGGAAGGCTTCCGGTGACGAGCTTCCTTAGACCCGTAAAGATTGTCCCGGCTTGCTCCAACACGGCACGCGCGCCGTCTGCAAGCGCATCGGCTACGCCCGCGCTGCGAACGATGACCGGATCCACCGGGACTCCGCGGGAAAGGAAACGAAGAGGAAAATCCAGGGTCCACTGGTCGCGTCCAAAGGTGTCCTTGGCCATCCGAAGGTCGAATGTGCATGTGCCCTGTCGAAGCGCGCCGTTCCACGCAAACGCGCGATAGGAAACCGCCCTTTGCATGCGCGCGTCGGCACCCGCGCGACTTGCGTCTCCTGCGCCCGAAGTTGAGGCCGCCGTTTCGCGCGACACCCGTTCGAGCCAACTGCCTAACTGCACGGGGCTGGCCAGTGGAGGACTCCCTTGCGCATCACCGAGCGAAAGCAAAGTGTCTCCCGACGCGAAACCACAGGCCTTCCAGGCGTCTTGCGCGCCCTGACGCGAGTCGCCTTTCGGAAGAGCCTCGAAGGCGCCCAAGGTAAGTTCGGTGAAGGACAAGAGGGGAGCGTTGGGCTCGCTGTGGGCCCGCGCCAAGGCCTCCGGCTGCGCGAGATCGAGAGTGACCTCGTGAACGGCGGGAGGCGTTTCCTTGCTGGCAGCGCTGCGAGCCTCCGCCGCCTTCACGAGGGCGGACACGGCTTCCCACGCGGGAGGCTCCGCACCGGTCGGGGGTCCGGCCCTCTTCACGACGACCGGCATTGCTCGGCTAGGCGCCTCCAAGGGAGAGCTCTCCAACGCGCCACCTAGTGCTCGCTCAAACGCGTCGCGAACCTGCCATCCGAACTTCACGGACTTGCCGTCGATGGAAAGAACCTCATCGCCCGACCGGAATCCTAGTTCCCAAAGGGGCGACCCCTCGCGCACGGCGAGCCGCGGTGAGGCAAAGAACTGCGTCACGCCGATGCGACCCGCCTTGACCGTTTCGCCAAAACCCGACTGTGTTTCCTCCTCAGAAGGGGTCACCGTTACTTCGCGCGCGCCTTCGGATGCATGTTCCACAGAAAAAACCAGCGAGCGGCCCGCTGCGGCTGTGACGATGCGGTTGAGGTCGACCCAAGTTTCGACCCCCTCGCCTT
This sequence comes from Silvanigrellaceae bacterium, assembly GCA_044356935.1. Taxonomy (GTDB): domain Bacteria; phylum Bdellovibrionota_B; class Oligoflexia; order Silvanigrellales; family Silvanigrellaceae; genus JADCJN01. The sequence goes on from JBIKVI010000054.1 coordinate 12,835, forward strand.
CAATGGCCACGATGCGATCGCCATCGCGCAGGCCCGAACGCTCGGCGGGCATGCCGGGCACTACGGCGACGACGGGAGCCGCCTGAGGCATTCCCCACGCAGAAAGCCCAACCATAACGGCAAAACTCAGCACAAAATTCGCCAGAGGCCCCGCTATCGAAATGGTGGCGCGCTTGTAGACGGGGGCGGTGAGGAGTGCGCGGTGCCGGCGCTCGGGAGGCGGGTCGTTGCCGATTTCAGAACCATAGAAGCGAACGTAGCCGCCCAATGGCAGCCAGCACACCTTGAACTCCGTAAGGCCCCTGCGGAAACCGAAGGCCTTTGGTCCAAAGCCCAGCGAGAACTCCTCGACGTCGATGTCTACCAGCCGACCAGCGACGTAATGCCCAAGCTCGTGGACGAAGACCACGACACCCACAAGAAGGATGAAAGCGATGATGGGATTGGTGAATATCGTCTCGACGAGAGTAACCATGTTCGGTGAGCCCCGGAAGGTTTCGGCGAGGGAGAGGGAGCCGCCGAGGAGGCAGCCGAGCCTGCGGGCGGCCCGGAAGGAGAGGCTCCGCCACTGTCAAAAGGCCGCGCGGGCTCCGCTGCGGGTGGAAGGTCCAGAGGCCGAGGACGGGCTAGAAGGGCCGACGGCCTGCTCAGGTGTTTGTCCAAAACGTCTCTCGCGAGAAGCATATCCTCGCAGAGTATGGACGAACCGCGACGAATCGAAATCTGGCCAAAGAGTGCAATCGAAGAAGAACTCGGCATACGCGGCCTGCCAAAGCAGGAAATTGCTCACGCGCTGCTCGCCGCTGGTGCGGACCACCATGTCGAGCGGAGGGAGTCCCGCGGTGTCGAGGCAGGCCTCGAACGCCGATTCATCGAGGTCGTCGACGAACGCGGAGCCCTCGTCGACGCGACCAACGAGGCGTTTCACGGCGCGCAGGATTTCCCCACGACCGCCGTAGGAAAGCGCCACCGCGAGATGCATGCCGGTATTCGAGCGCGTTTCGGCCTCGAGGTCGGTAATGAGTTCAAGGATGTCTGAAGAGAGCTTGCGGCGATCGCCGATGACCCGGAAGCGCACATTATTGCGCACGATGCGCGCGCGCTCCGCGCGCAGATACCAGCGCAGGAGCCCCATGAGAGCTCCGACCTCGTCTTCAGGGCGGCGCCAGTTCTCGTCGGAAAATGCGTAGAGGGTAAGCGCGCCGATGCCCAGGTTGCCCGCAAGCTCGGTAATTTCTTGAACGCGCTTGACGCCCTCACGATGGCCCATAATGCGGGGAAGGCTGCGCGCCGTAGCCCAACGGCCGTTGCCGTCCATGATAATTCCCACATGACGGGGAAGATTCGCGGGCTGGAGCTGCCACTGGGAACAGGTTTCGGTCATGTGGGGCGGGTCCTCGGTTGCCGAAAGAGCGCGGAGCGTACCGCGTATACCTTATCTCCAAGAATCGTTCAAATTGACACGGAACGAGCGCCTTGGCTAGGTTGGGGGCCTCCCCCTCCCCCGAGATGACGAGGTCACTCTTATGAGCGCAGGTGAATCCCCGGGCGCGGCCACCGCCGTGCTCTCCACGCAAGGCTATCGCGGCACGCGAGACTTCTATCCTGCGGAGCTTCGGCTGCGCACGTGGGTCTATGGCGTCGTGCGAAAGGTCCTCGAGAGTTTCGGATACGAGGAGTACGCAGGACCCATCGTCGAACCCTTCGAACTCTACGCTGCCAAATCGAGCGAGGAGATCGTCGCCGACCAGCTCTACCACATGGTTGATCGAGGCGACCGGCGCATCGCCATACGGCCTGAAATGACCCCGACGCTCGCGCGCATGGTGGCGGCGAAGTACCACCAAACGCCGCGCCCCATCCGGTGGTACTCGATTCCCACGTGCATGCGCTACGAGCGTCCGCAGCGAGGCCGCCTGCGCGAGTTCGATCAGCTCAACGTCGATGTGTTCGGTGGCACCGGCGTCGATGAGGATGTGGAGATCATCTTGACGGGAGTGGAAATCCTCACCGCACTAGGAGCCCGTCCGGGCGATTTCGAAGTGCGCGTCAACCATCGCGGGCTAGTCAACGACTTCCTTTACGGAACACTGGGCGTCCCGGCGGAACGCAAGGCCGAGATGCTGCGCCTTCTCGACAAACGCGACAAAATGGATGGCGCGCAATTCGCGGCGGAAGGGGAACGCTTGGGGCTCGACGCCAATCAACGCGATCGCCTCGAGGCCTTCCTAGCCGCGCCGGCGTCTGAAATCGCGCAGTTCGTGGAAGGACGCGACGAGGGAGCGCAGGCGCTCCTGCAACGGCTCAAAGTGCTCGAAGCCCTGCTGCCCCCGGGCGTCGTTAAATTCGACGCGAGCGTCATGCGCGGCTTCGACTACTACACGGGCCTGGTGTTTGAGGTGTACGACACCGCCCCGGAAAACCGCCGCGCGCTTTTCGGAGGGGGCCGTTACGATAACCTGGTGGGCGCATTCGGCGTCGAACCGCTGCCCGGCATCGGCTACGGCGCCGGCGATGTGGGATTGCTCAATTTCCTTGAAGTGCATGGACTCGTGCCCGATCTGGGCAAGGGAACCGACGTCAACGTCCTGCGCTTTGGCGAGGCCGATCGCCTCACCGCCCTCGAGCTCGCCCGGATGCTGCGCGGCCTCGGCCTGCGCGTGGAGGCGCCGCTGACGGCGCAGAAATTCGGAAAGCAAATCCAAGCCGCCGAGAAATCGGGGGCGCTGGCAGTGGCGTTCCGCGGGGACACCGAAATCGAGGCGGGCACCTTCGCCGTGAAATGGCTCGCCACGGGCGCGCAGGAAAACTTCACGTGCGACGACGATGGCACCGGCGCCTTCCTGGCCAAGTTGAACGCGGCGCGGTCGTAATCACAGGAGTCAGCGAAGCGAGGCCGCGAGCGCGGATAAGACACGGGCGTTAGCCGCTCGCCCCAGCGCCACGAGAGATCGGGCGCGGGCGAGGCGCCTGGGATCCGCCATAAAGGCACGCTCCACGTCGTCCCAGAGTTCAACGTCGGCCTGAGGCTCCGGCCGACCGGAATCGGAACTCCAAAGGCCCAGGGCCGCGCCCACGAGCGCGACATCGGAGGCCGCCGCCTTCTTCCAAACGAACGGAAACGCCACGCGCGCGTCAGCCTCCTGGAGGTAACGCGCCAACGCCTGCGCGCACGTGTCCGCGCTGGCGCACGCGAGGCGGGTCAACGCTGCCTTTCCTTGTGCCCCGCGCGCGAACGCCTCCCACGCGGACGCGTCGACGATGGCGGCACGGCCCATGGCCTCCACCCCTGTGAGCCGCGCCAGAGCACGACGCGACGGACGTCCATCCGCGGCGATGAAGGCCTCGTCGGGCGCGTGGAGGAATTCCCCGAGGGCGGAAAGCCACGTCCAAGCCGACCCCATGGGGGCAAGCAAGTCCTCCAACTCGGCCCCTTGCACCTCTGGGATCGCGAGCTCGGCCAGGAGAACGGGCCGCGACGAATCGGCTAACGGAACACGCGCGACCACGATCCGCTCTCGCGAGTCGTCGGAGTATGTATCGAGATCCAAAAGTTGAGCAGAGGGAGGTCGCGCCGCGCGCGCTCCCCCGCGTCTGTCCGGACTGTCCGGACTGTCCGAACTGTCCCGACTATTCACGAGGGAGGAAGCCCACGCGACGGTGGACATGGCCCCCTCGCGGGCCGGGGCCGCATCGGCGCCCGACAAGGGAACTCGGGCGACGGAAAGCACGCGCGTGCGCGAAGTGGTCGCGCGTCCGGCGCGCCTAGCGGCGTCGGCAGCCGCGGCCTGAAGGGAAGGTGACTCCGCGTCGAGGGGCCAGTAGGCCCAACGTCCCGCGAGCCCGAGTGGCGCCGAAGCATCCTCGATACGGAACACCCAAGCCCCTTCGCGCCCAAGGGATCCCCGGCGCACCGCGGAGGTCAGCGCCGATGCCAGCCGAGGGTCGGCCCCACCCGCTCCACTTCCAGGTCGGTTGGGCGCACCTGCGACACTGGAGTCGGAGTATGAGGCGACGGCCTCACCCGTGTTGGGGGATCCACGCCCCTCAGAGTCGGATGAGGAGCCTGCACTTGACTGACTGCCTGGCGCGTTGAAGGCACGTGATCGACAGGCCCCCGCCAGGAGGACCGCGAGAACTCCGACGACCGCCACACGGCGACGGCTTTGCTGAGCGGCGAACACACGTTGAGCGACGACAACGTTCATGGAGCACCTCCCGGAGAATCCTCTGGCGCGGCGCCTCGGGTGCCTAAGGAGGATTCCGGAGTGGGCGTCGGCGTGGGAGATGCCGTGAGGGCCCCTTCGGGCAAACGCCCGCGCACGTCGACACTCCCAGTCCTTTGCTTCCCCTCATCGCCGGCCGCGTCGCGTCCGGGCGTTGGGGTCGCCTTCGGGCGCCCTCCGAAACTCTCAAAACCTTGAAAGAGATTGCAACCACCCGTGAGCGCCACGACGCAGATGGTGATGCCGAGCAAGCCCGAGCGTGAAGATGGGGGCACCTTGCGACCTCAGCCTTTGGGGGAGCGCGCGGAGGCCGGTAGGAGGATTTCGAAACCTTGACGCTTGCCCTTGGATGCCTTCGATTTTGGTCCAAAGGCACTCGCGGAACAAGCGCGTTCCTTTGACAGTGCCGGGTGCGCCGACGCTCCCAAGCGCAGGCGCTCGAGTTCACGCAGCGCATGCGCGTACGCAATGGCGAGGGCGTCGGAGGCGTCGAGCGGCATGCCTTCGAAGCGCACACCGAGAACCCCCTCCAATGCGAGCGCGACGTGTTCCTTATCCGCCCCCCCACCTACCACGGCTTTCTTCGCAGCCGAAGCCGTCATCTCGTGCACCGCGAGCCCACGCAAAGAGGCCTGCGAAAGGATGACCCCGCGCGCGAGGCCGAGGCTCATGGCAGAGCGCACATTGACGGCGACAAATGCCATTTCCAAGCAGAGCGCGGCAGGGCAATAGGCGTCCACCACACGCGAAAACTCAAGCGAAAGCCGCGCGAGGCGCTGGTGCATCTCCCGTCGCCCGTCGAGGCGCCAAACACCCGCCGCCACGGCGACGATGCGCCCTTCACGGATGTCGACGAGCCCATAGCCGGCAACGCGCGTGCCGGGGTCGATGCCAAGGATTCTCAAGGTCGGGGCGTCCTTTCGCGGGGGTCTTCCCACGAGGGTAAGGCCGGGCGCTCGTCGAGTGCAAGTGCGGGTGCGGGTGCGGCCCCGCATGGCCAGCGCTCGGCATCGAGTTACTTTGTTTCGTCGGCCTTCTTCGTTTCCGGGAACGCGAGCACGTAGCTGGCGAGTTCGCGCGAGGCGTCCTCGCCAATCTCGCGTTCGAAGCCGGGCATGCGCTTGTTGGCAGAACCTTGCCGCACCAGGCGGGCGATCGCATCGATGTTACGCTCCACGGCGAAGGGCCCCTCTACGATATTGGGGACGCCTCCTTCCATCATGCGCGACATCATGGTTTTCCCTCGGCCATCGGCACCGTGACATTGGACGCAGAATCGCTCGTAGAGCGCCTCGGGGGAAGACTGGGCCGCGCGGAGAGCCGCTGCTCCTTGGGGGCTTCCTGCGCTGCCAGCACCCCCTTCGCCCGTTGTGGGCGATGGCGCCGAGGCATCCGAAGGGACACCCTCGAGCGCGGCACTCTGGCTGCCTGGTCCCTCGAGGGGGGCGCTCCGCGCGATGTCACGCGGAGCTGTGGGAACATAGAGCCACGTGAGCGCGGCGAGCACGAGGGTCACTGCTGATCCGTAAAGGAACAGCTTGCCGCGCGTGAGCCGGAAGGGATCCTTGGGGTCGTTCATCACGGTCCGTTCTTCTCCCGGGTGTGTGTTGTCTGCGGAGGTGGCGCACCTCCACTCATCAGGTCGCGGCGGTGGCGCACCTCCACTCATCAGGTCGCGGCGGTGGCGCACCTCCACTCATCAGGTCGCGGCGGTGGCGCACCTCCACTCATCAGGTCGCGGCGGTGGC
>JBIKVI010000300.1:0-5539 GCA_044356935.1 Silvanigrellaceae bacterium
CTTGAGCATCCCCTCGTGCAGGGGTGAGCCCAGGGCGGGGTGTCCCACGAGGTCCGGGTGCGTGTCGTCGGCACCTGAGAGAGCGTGCTTGACATACACGGCTGCTTTGTCCGCCGGGAACCAATTCTTCCCTGCGATAGCCGCGAAAGCGGTGTCGTAATCGTAGCGCCCGTTCGCCACCGACTCACCCGCTCCCGGCTTGCCGGCGTGCGAAAAGAATTCCATGGCGTTGCATGGAATCCAGGGGTAAAGCCTCCGGTTCACATCCCGGTTCTGGATGTTTTCACGACCAGAATAACAAGAGTCCACCGGTGCAGCGTAGGCGTCGAAAGTAAACGGGGCTGAGCAAACAGCCGCACTTGGCTGTGCGGAAGCCTGACGGTTGTTGAAGGCGCGGGTCTGGCAAGACGCAAGCACCATAACGGCCATAAGGCCGAGCGCCCCCTTGGCTGCAAGGACTCCATATGAAGAGCCGAAAGGGACCGAGGACGGGCGCGGGCGATGCGGACGAAGGCTCATGCGTGATGCTCCCTGCAGGGTGGCGGCGTGATTCATCCAGGCCAATCGAGGCCTTGCGTTGCCCAGAGAGTATTGCAGGAACGAGCTCGACCGTTCAATCGCCGCTCCGCGCCAAAAACTCGTGGCCGACCCCTTCGTCCTTGTTTCCTCAACGTGCTGGAAGCCTTCGGCTGCAACGTCGCGATGCGTATTTTGATTGACAGGCCAACCAGCCTGGGCTATTGACAACCCTGTTTTCTTACCCGCCTTTTTTGCACGCTCCGGTGCGTGCCTATCCTGTCCGTCGTCCCCAAAAAATGGTTCTCGGAGGTGTCGTAATGCAGGCGTCCAAACGTCGTCGTTTTTCCACGTCTTCTTCCCTGCGCTCCGGCGGCATCGTCGCTACGAGCCTCGCCCTCGCGCTCATCGGTTGCGCCAGGGGCAGCGGCAAAAGCACTGCGGCGCCTGGCCAGCCCGCTCCGACAACCCCCACGACCCGCGATATCGCGGACCGCGGTGGGGTCGTCATACCCGCGGGCTCATTGCCTAAACTCGCTCCCGGAGCCAACAGGGTGAAGCTGCCCGACGGCAACCTTTTGAACATCACACGCATCGGCGGCGTGCCCTACTTCGTCGTGGAAGGCACTTTCGCCGACGCATCCTACAGGAGCATCCTCGCGTCGTCCGACGCCGCCTCGCTCCCTTCGGCGGAGAAGAACGAGCGTCTCGCCCGAGAAATCGCGGCCGTGCTCAAGAGCGTAGGCGCCGCCACGCGCACCCTCGACGTGCACGTCGTTCCTGAAGTTGGTTACTTCTCGTTCCTCATGCCCTACGAGGAATTCTCGAGTCTTGCCGCGCTCAAGGACATCAACCGCACCGTGCTCGTCAATCCCGTGCTCGCCTCGGGCGAATCCCACGCATCGGTCAAGAAGCTCTCGGCGGACCTTAACGCTGACCTTGCGGAGGCGGGCGCCCTTTCCGGTGACACCGCGGGCTACAGCGGGCTCCTACGCATCGGCATCAAGGAGTTCGAATCCCTCGTCGCGCGCGACGTCTCGGGCGCCAAGGTCGACGGTTCGGCAGTGCGCGTGGGCGTTACCGACACCGGTGTCACGTTCAACCATCCAGCCTTCACCGATGCGCAAGGAAACAGCCGCATCGAGTACATGACCGAATTCACGGGCGAGGGAACGCTGTACTTCGTGGATGGCGCTGACTTCCAGGTCCGCACGCCCACCAAGGCAGAACTCGCCGAAGATCCTTCCTTGGTCGACGCCCTGTTCGTCACCGCGAAGTACCTAGCCCCCGGAGGCCCGGGGCAGCCTCCCGTGGCCGACGACTACCAAGAACTCAAGGATTCGAAGATCCTCGTGAGCTCCGAGTTGCGCAGGCTGCTCACCCAACCTGGCAATGGAGCGCGGTTGGCAATCCTGTCAGAAGCCGCCTTCGCCAACCCCACCGCTCTCGAGTTCTCCGACATCAACGCGAACGGCAAAACCGACGACGCCATGATCGTCATCCATGTTCCTGGCGCGAAGGGCGAAACCGGCAAGCTCTACGTCGACCTCGCGGGCAACGGAGACATGCGCCGCGTGAAGGGTGTGGGCGACTTCAACGCCACCAAAGCCACGCTCAAGGCATTCTCAGAGCGGATTGGCTTCGACATGCGACCTACGAAACTCGTAGCCAAGGACGGCGAGACCGAGGTTGACGCCCTCCAGGCGGGAATCGTCGGCTACGACCCCGGAAACCACGGTAGCCACGTTACGGGTATCATTGGTGGCCGCAAGACGATCTCCAACGATTCCGAAGGCACCTACGCCCGCGGCGTGGCCCCTGCGTCGCGCCTCATGGTCAGCCGTGTGTGCTCCAACAACGGCGGATGCGGCGCCACGGCGGCGTTCATCGATCTCTCTCTCGCCGGAGCAGAAATCATCAACATGTCGCTTGGCGGCCTGTCGGCGTTCAACGACGGCTACGGCGTCCAAGAAACCATCATTAACCGCCTGACGCTCGAAAACGGCACGCTGTTCGTCATCAGCGCGGGCAATAGCGGCCCCGGCCGGCAAACGGTCGGCTCGCCTTCCACGGCGCGCCTCTCGCTCTCGGTGGGCGCGTCGGCTTCACGTTCCCTTATCCAGACTCAATACCAATGGCCGGGCTCATCCAAACCCACCGAGGCCAAGGATTCGGACGACAACGAGTTCATGCTGTTCTTCTCGAGCCGCGGCCCCACGGCCGCGGGTGGCTTCAAGCCCAACCTTGCCGCACCCGGTACGGAGCTCTCGACCATCCAGCTCAACGCAGCGCCAGGCGCGCGCGCTGGCTTGGATGTTTATTGGGGCACGTCCATGTCGGCCCCCACGGCCGCCGGCGCGGCCGCCCTCCTGCTCGATGCCGCCAAGAAGTACAACGCGGCGAATCCTGCAACCCCACTGCCCGTCGACGCCCTCACGCTGCGCGGCGTGCTCATCAAAAGCTCACAGGGCTTCGACGTTGCGAAGCTAGACACCCGCACCGGCGAAAGTAGCAAAGGACGCTACACTTGGATCGACCAAGGTAACGGCCTGCTGAACCTCGCCCGCGCTTGGGAACTTCTGAAGGCGCAGCGCGACGTCAGAGCACCCGCTAGCGTCGTGGCGAAATCCTCCGACAAGGCAGGCGTCGCGTTGGAATCGGTGCCCCTCGACTACGAAGTGCGCGTCCTCGCCAAGCTCCCCAACGGTCTCGATTACACGGGAACCACGCCTCGCCCTTCCGCGGGAGCCGTCGACCCCGAGTCTGGGTTCCTCGTTCCGGGCTTCGCCCGCGGTCTTTGGATCGATGCCGATGCCGCCGCCACGCTTCACACCGTCCAAATCGCGCGACGCCTTCCCGCCGGTTACCTCAAGCGTCCCGACGCCGGTGAACTCATGCGCCAACTCAACACGAGCGCCGAGACCTTCGCACTGGAGACAACTGTGCACGGGTCCGACATCGCGTGGCTCCGCGCAGGAGTGCTCAACCAACTCGACTGCAAGGGAGCGCCCGTTCAATCGACGGTGCGCATCCTGGGCGAAGGCGCTGTGGATGCCTTCAACGCCGACGGCACGGGCACGAGCCTCGGACTCAACGCCAGCAATATCCTCGTGTGTACCGACGCCGCCGCCCTCAAGGCGCTGCCGCCGGGCGACCACGGGGCCATCATCAAGGCCTATCGTGTTGCCGACGGCAAGAAGGAGGCGATTCCCGCCTTCGAAATTCCCGTCTACGTCACCAAAGCCCACAAGACCTTGGCGGGCTCGGAGCGTTATGAAGTCAGCGGAGTGGCCCGCAGCTTCGACGTCGAACGCAACTACGTCCTCGTGCCCGAGGGAACCAGCGTGGTTAACGTGAGCCTCGAAGTCCCTGAGCGCAAAGCCGACGGATCAGGCTGCGCGGGTGTCGAGCTCATGGCCTATGAAGCCGGCAACACAGCACGCCCCAGCGAAATCGCGCCGCGCCCCAAGGCCATCGCGAGCAACTGCTTGCTCGGCGGCGAGGCTGGAGGGAGCCGCGTGATCTCTTATTCCCGAGCCAACCCTAAGGCGGGAGTCTGGGATCTCCACGTCTTCGGTCGCTACCAGTTCGACAAGAGCCCCTACACGCTCAAGGTCGACTACGCGACGGTGGTCATCACGGCCAAAAAGCTCGTGGGCCTGCCCGCCATCCTCAACGGCTCGTTCTCGCTCACGGTGAAGGAAACGACGTTCGAGGCGACCCCCGACGCCGCGAAGAGCACCTTCTCGCTTTCCTCCCTCACGCAAACTTCGCGTCCCGAAATCGCGCAGGATGCGCGTCTCGACGTGCCCAACAGCGAAGGACAAATCGCCCGCACCTTCGATGCCACCGTGAAAACTGTCACCTTCAAAACCTACGGCGCACCCGGAAGCGATCTCGACCTCGAGGTCTTCGAGTGCGAGGACGCTGGCCTTGAGAAGTGCGCGCAGGTCGCGTCGAGCGGCGGTGCCACCGACGTCGAGCAAGCCACCGTTACTCCAAAGACCGACAAGTTCTACAAAGCCGTAGTCGTGGGCTACGAAGTCGCCTCGGGCAAGTCGGAGTTTACGTTCAAAGAGAGCCTCGCCCTTGCGGAGCTCGACAAGGGAACTCTCTCCATGGCGCCCGGAGCCGCAAAAGCGGAAACCATCGTCACGCACGCCTTCGATGTGGGCGCGAGCGCCATCCTCAACGACGCCAGGTTTACCAGCGGCAAGTACCAGGCGGGCGGTGAATTGGTGTTGCGCACGGCCGGCGGCAACGAGGTGGCGCGCATCCCCGTCTCGGTTTCGGCCAAGGATGACACGTCCACCTCGTCGGCTGGGCGCTGAGGCTGGTGCAGGAGGTGCGTCCCTCGATCCTGTGGCCTCTTGTCGGCGCCCTCTTGGGCGCCCTCCTCGCCGGCGCGGCGGGATGCGACTCGGTGCGCTCCCCCACTCCGGCGAGCTTTTCTCGGCCGTCCCACACTGCGGGCGAACCCGTGACCTCGCGGGGCAGCTGGCAGTGGCTCCCGATACTTGAAGACGAGTTCCTCCGCGTCGTGAACGCGGTCGGATTCTCGCGCACCGCACCGTCGCTTCCTGGCGACGACCTGCGCTCCCTGCGACTGGCGTCCGCTCTCGCGCGTGTGGACGGCGCCATGCGGGAAACCTTTGCCGGACACCTCGATGAGGTTCCTCCTCCGCGGGGGCGGGTCTACGTTTCCGCAGGGGTCAACGGCTTCGTGTCCGCCGGTTGGGTCTGTTACGATTTCGCTGATCCGACAGCGGCAACGACCGCGGCATCGACAGCGGCAGCTGACTCAAACGCCGGCTCGAAGCTCCTCGCCGTGCGCGACGAAACCACCGCCATCCCCCTCGACTCTAAAGCCTGCGCTAAGGGAACAGATTTGGCCGGACTCGACGCGTTCTTCTCTTGGCTGGAGCGTCGCGCACCGGGCTGCCGCATTGCACGCGACGCGCGGGGTGTCCTTTTCACCGGTGAGTGTCCCTCGTCCTGGCGCACCGAAGCCGCCGCGGCCGCT
>JBIKVI010000055.1:0-18698 GCA_044356935.1 Silvanigrellaceae bacterium
TGGCCATCTTCATCAACATGCAAGTTCAGTCGCCCGATGCGGCGAGTGGCGGCGGCGGCTTCCTCGACAGGATGACCGATCTTCCTGAAGTGTACGGGCAAAAGGTGAAAGACGATGATGGAGGACTGTATGGCGCGCGTGCCATGCTCTACACGATGGTCGACGCCATGTCGGACTCGAAGGGGAGCACGTATCGAAAGGGCGGTCAGCCGGGTGCGACGTTCCACGATATGAGCGGATTGGCGAATGTGTGCACCAATCAGGCGCAGCGCCTCTACGCCTTGGCTTCGTGCCTCCACGCGGCGGGCTACGACTTCAAGTTCAACTTCGACGACCTTGCCGATAACGGCTCGCGGCACGGCGACTCCATCTGCAAGTCGCTCGGCATGTGACGACAGGTGAAAACGAAACACGCACAGAGATCCGCCTTTTGTCATTTTCCCGGGACGGGGTCCCGGGACATCCTTCGAACCCGAGCCTAGGACAAAATACGATGCTGGGTCATCTCCCGTTCCGCGCAGTTCTCGCCTCAACCCTTGCCGCTACGATTTTAGCAAATGGGTGCATCCGTAAGGCATCCCGCTCCGACGCGAAAGATGATGCGGAGTCGTCGGCCCAAGCAACTTTGGCGACCCCGAGGTTGACCCTCTGGAAGATCGTCAGCAAGGCTCCTGCGGTGGAGGGCGTCGCGCCTCGAGGGCGTGTCTGCATTTACTCAAGCTTCTCAGCGCGGGATGGCAAGACTCTCGGCGGCTTGAAAGACGAAGTCGATTCTATTGTTGGGGAATTCAAGCTCAATGACAACAAGGTTGCGGTCATGGAGGTGGAGCAGTTGGCGCTCATGTACGCGTCGCAATCCACTTTGTTGCATGAAAGGCGCATCGGTGGGCCGAAGGGCTTGGCCCTCGATGGGTCCGGCGACAACTCGACTAAAGCGACCGGATTCAATATTCCCGTTGCGAACTATAGTTTGACCTCCATGCCGAGCCGGCCGCCAAGCGCTCATGGTGTAAAGCGCGAGAACCCAATGAAGAAGTTGATCTTTCCCGTGTTCGGGCTCGTCGCTGCCGGAGCTCTACTCACGGGGGGCGCGATGATCATCCAGGTGTTTGGAGACATGTCGTTCGGGACGCCAGGGGCTGAAATTGAGAACGTCTCTCCTGGGGAGTCGTTCCTTGAAGGGGGAGAAGTGCTCGACCCCGCGCAAGAAGAAGCCGTCGCTGACGACAGCGTTGAAGTCGTCGACCCAGCACCCGAAGCCCCCCCAGCCGAAGGAGCGCAAACCGAGCCAGCCACGGAAGCCGTGGGTGAGCCGCCTGCAGAGGAAGCTTCTCTGGAACAACTCTTCCAGGACTTGGAGGGCTTGCAGCTTGCGGCGGACCCCGGGAACGCGACGAAGACCGTGGAAGGAAACATCCTGCCGCAACTCATCAAGCGGATATCCACGGTCGGCAAGAACTACAGGTTCTCTGGGGAGCCTAGCGACGCGCAAAAGGCCTCTTTGGGCCGCATTAAGGACTTCGTCAAGAAACGCAATGAGTCCCGCGAGAAAATGGGCGAGACCATTGATAGTGGAGTGTGCAGCAAGTTCCTTCCCGCGCAGGTCTTCTTCGCTGTGGGTCTCTTCGGTAAGTCCGAAGCCACGAACGGCTCCGCCAAGTAAACGAGGACAGCGTCGGTGATCATTCCCGCTCGCACCCTCACGATACTCGCAGGCATTATGGTCGGAGGCGCGCTCGGGGGGCTCGCCCTGTTCATGGGCTTCTCCGGCAATACGGAGGCACCAGACGTCACACGCGAGACGTCCGACGACTCGTCGCAGCTAGAGGGGGCCGCCTCGAGCCTCGTGGACGGCGGTCCCCAAGCGCCCGCGAGGCTCCAAGCACCGCTCGTCGACACGAGACAGCTCGACGCCTCGGCTATGGCCGTAGCCTCGGCGGCGTTCGAATTGGCCCTCGAGGTCCCCCAGGGCGCCATAGCCCCGGCGGTTCTCGCTCGGAGGCTCGAGGCCGCAGGGTTTTCTTTGCAGTCGGCCGGGTCCACCGCGGGAGGAAACGAAACGGGACTTATCGTTCTCGATGTGTGGGAAGGGCTCGGCGGGAGCCGTATCTGGGTTCAGTCGCAATACGAGTCCGATGCGCTCGCGCGGAGCGATAGCGATCCCGTGGTAACAAACTTGGTGCTCTCGGTGCCCCAGGGCGTGAGTGACGATGTGGAATCCGCCTTGACCAAAATGGTTTCAGGTTCAGGAGGCGGGCGGTGGACATGCTCCAACGGTGCCGTCGAACGGACCGTCTGCGACCTCGCCGGCACCGCGTTCGCCTTCCATTGGGGCGCTTCATCGCCGGAAGAGGATGGCGCCGAAGGCGAGGCGATGCCTTGGACTCTAGCCTACGAGGTATCGCCTGAATGAAATGGCACAGCGTCTTCGTTCTCTGCGCTGTGCTTGTCGTGCTGACGTCCGGCGGGTGTCGGATTGCGAATCAGGGCGCCGACAACGCGGCTCTTTCGGCGGAGTCTAAGGAGTCCACGAAGGCCGCGGGGGGGCTTTGGATTATCGCACTGCGCGACACCGTGTTTAAGCGCGCCGGTTCGGGTGGCAAACAGAGCAGCGCACTCGTGCGGCACGACAAGTGCTGGGTGGCCAAAGGCTCGCGCCTCCTGCTCGATCGCATCGTAACGCCCGCCGATAGGGGTGCTGGTGGGCACGCGCGCGTGGTCGTGAAGGCACCCTACCAACTTCGGTCGATTCCCCATCAGTTCGGATTCGAGAAGGACAACGCTTGGGAGGAGATCCTCAAGCTCATTGGGAAGTCTCCAACCTTCCCGCGGGGCGCGCAGACGTCCTCCACCGTCGCAGACCTCGCCGACGCCGACGCCGAGGTCGAGGTCGAGGTCGCCAATGACGCCGATGACGCCGATGAAGAAAAAGCGGTTGCCAAGCAGAGCTACGACATGACGGGAGAGCACCTCAAGCGTCTCCTCCCCACGACCGACAAGTTCGAGTTCGGCAACGGGTTCGCATCGTGCCCCTTTCGCGAGGGCGACATTTACGAAGGGCACTGGCGGGGCGCGGTGCTTGAACCGGAAGCTCCCCAGCCCATCGCAACGGCGGTTCCCGACAATCAGGCCGACGCCTTGGAGTCCTCGCGGCAGCGTCCGGGATGGATGTTCCCTGTTCCCACGGCGTCGGCGTTCTGTGAGGGCGCGGGAGGAGGCGCGGGCGGTCATGGCGCGCGGCGTTCACGAGGCGGCCGGAAACACGCGGGCTGCGACTTGTACACGAAGAAGGCGGGGCACAACGTTCTTGCCGTGGCCAATGGGACCGTCATCAAGCCCGAGTACCTGTTTTATTGCATGACCACGGCCCTGGAAGTGAAGAACGACGATGGGCATGTCGTGCGGTACGGCGAACTCGCGTGGGGTTCCGCGCGCGGCTTGCGCGCGGGAACAAGGGTCAAGAAGGGACAGCTCCTCGGGAAGACGGGGCGACTCAGTTGTTACTTCCAATCCATGCTTCACTTCGAAGTGTATAACGGGAACGCGAGCGGGGCATTGACCAACGCGCGCAGGTCACCTTATTTTCGTCGTGCCGACCTCATCAACCCGACGAGCCTCCTGCGAGCCGCCCATCAGCGGCTTGGCGGCCGATAAGAGGATACGATGAAAATCTCCCCCGCCGGTGCCCTGTTTCGTGCCTGTTACCTATGTGCCTGTTACCTCGGTGCCTCGCTCCTGTTCGCCGCGATTCCTGCCGTCTCTGCCCTTGCCTCGGACTCGCTGCCTGAGGACCTCTCTCCCGCCATGCGTGATCTCGAACTGTTCCAACAGAAGATGCGCGGCGAGGCCATCACGCTCGACGCCAAGGGACGTTTTCCCGGCAGGAAGTTTCCCACAGCGTGGGGGCAAACCTGTGGTGACCTCGCTAAGTGGCCGGTCAAAGGCAGCGACTTCGCGGAATTCCTTTCGAGGAAGGGCTTTGAGTTGCGCGCCTACGCCGTGGATGCCGCTTCTCTGCAAGAGTCTGTCTACGTGTTCCGGGGTTCCCTTGGGCAGTTCGTGTCCGTCCATGTGGGACGAGACGGTAGGAAAGACGCGTTCCGTGTTTTCGCCTTCCGGAGCGCACAGCCGAGCACGGCGAGCTTCGGCCGCAGCGTGACAAAAATGGACGTGCCGCAGGCGTTGACGGGGAGCCTTCCAACCGAGCGCATCGCCTCCGCGCTCGCGGATCTCGGTGTGAAGTGGCCTGTCAGCGATTCCGTGGCCGGAAAACTCACGCGAGCGTCCCGGGAGGCGACCCAGACCCGCACGGTGGACGGGAGCCCGCTCGTTTTGCGCGCGCAAAACGCTTACCCCATCGTCTTCAGCGACCGCGCGGCCGGCTATTCGTGTGCTTACGATCCCACGCCCGACAACGTCATGTGCACTTGCGATAAACCCCTCGGCAAAGGCGAAGGCAATTGATCTGCCCATTGACTAGTCCATTGAAAGCGCAGCCCGACGTTCACGAGTCCCCCTAATCCGTCCTGCCTCCGCCCTCCAACTCGATTTTTCGGAAGGAATCGCCAGTGCGGCCACAAAAAAGTACGCGACTTGCCCTCGTCTCCACAGCCGTCACGCTCGCCATGGTCGCAGGCTCCACGGGCTGCAAGCGACTCTTCAAGGGCGATTCCCAGGCTAGGTCGTCGACCGCCCCATTGGCGAAACTCAAGGTCGGCGGCGAAATCCTCATCGTCCCGAGCAATGACCCCAAGCAACCGCGCAAGATGCGGGTCGTGCTCGTGATGCTTCCCGAGTGCCCGGAAAAGACCAGCTGTTACGTTGACGAGCGAGGGAAACTTGCCGTGGATCCGCAAGATCCCGCTTGGGGCAAGGCCCTCAAGATGCTCGCCGTGGGAGGCGAGTATGTTCTTGGCGGGAGGGATTCCAAGGAGGACTTCGATCTCGCCGAAGCCGAAGTCATGAAAGAGGGCTATAATTTCTCGCGCGTATCGCAGATGTTCGGATTGTCGCATCTCAACAATCCCGGCGTCATCGTCCTCGAAAACAACGGCGGCAAGCTCTCGGCCGTGTACACGGAAATCAAGTCTGCGCTGTTACCGAACCAGAAACGTCCAGTTTACCGCATCTCGCTCGTTCCGACCGTCGATAGAAACGAGAAGCGCGAAGGCGAGTCGCTGCAGCTCTTGGGCCTTATTCCCAAACTGCAGGCGATCGGGACTGCGTTCATCGTAGGGGCGGGCACTGGGGTGCTTGGCTCGGTCGGCGTGGCGGCGCTGCTGCTCACGAATACGAATCTCCTCGATATGCTCCCGAACGGATTGGTGGAGGGACCTAAAAGAGTAGTCTCGGAGGCGGTTGAGAGCTGGGCACAGGTCAACGATATCGAAGTGAAGGAGGAAACGAAGTCCTCCCAACTCTCTGAGCGCTACAAAACTCTCGACGACGTGTTCTACATGGCGGGCCAATCCGCCGTGGAGCAAGCACACACCAAAACCCAGGAGATCGGCAGCGACGACTTTGTTTTGGCCTACACTCACATCACGTCTTACCCGAGCGCTTCATTCACCTTCGTGGCTCAAGACCAGCCACTTCGCGAAGGGTTCCTTGAGGCCTCAAAGACGGACACTCTGCCCCCAGGATTCACGGACATCGGGACCAACGTCGCTCTCGTGCTCGACGGGCCTAATTCTTCGCCCTACCTCATGAACTTCTTGGCTAGCTACAACCTCTACGACTACCTGCTGACGATGTCGATCGAAAGCGATCCGGGCAGAATCCCAGGATTCGCCCAAGTCGTCGCGTGGGCCCGAGGAGGCAAGGCCATGGACCTCACCGACGTGCAAAAGGCGCAAGTGGAAGCCGTGCAGGAAACCATGCGTACATTGCCCCTGCACGTTGTGAGCGCGCAGAATCTGAAGTCCGCCTATTCGCATTACGAGGCGTCCCTCAATAAGGACAGGGCGACTGGATCGCCTGCGGTGGTGTTCGTGGTCAAGGATGCGGAGGCCTTCGTGGTGGAGCACTTCATTCGCGTCCTCGAGGAGGCCATCGACCCTTCGGACGGAGAGGTGTTCCGGCATGCGGAGTCGCAGCATCGACTGATGGAAATCAAGCAGCTTTCGGGAACCGAGCGACTCCAAAAACTCGAGGAGCTCATCGGGGGCAATGGAACCAAGCTCGTCAACGATGCCAAGGTCGTTGCCGCAGAACTGACCGGTGGAGGGCAAAACGGTCTCATACGCAAGGATCTCAACGCCGGCACGGTGTACTTGTTCAGCGAGATTCCCACCAACGAAGCCCCGGCTCCCATGACCGCGCCCGCAATTCCCAACGCGCCCTGACTACTTCCTCCCGAGGACCCGCGAGAGGAGCGACAAAGCGCGCGCCACAGGATCAGCACCAAGCGCCAATGCGTGGTGAGCGCCGGTTACGAGCGCGAGGAACGATTCGGTATCGGGCGTGCGACGCGTCGACATGCGCGCGCGCGTCTCGGCGAGCCGCAGTTGCTGTTCCTCATGCACCTGCAGGCGACCGAGGAGCTTGAGCGCCACGAGGGTCTCGGGGCGGCTTGCGTACAAGGGGCTCTTCTTGCGCAGTGTGCGAACAAGGTATTCCACATAGTCGAAGTGGTGCTTGCCCAGAACGAAACGCGGCGAGGTGGCCTGCGAAAGCAGCCTGTCGACGAGCGTTCCCGCATGTGCGTGGAGCCAGGAGTGCGGCGCGATGTTGAACAGGGCCGCGGCATGGACGTCGGCCGATGCCTGCACCCAGGCAGGGGGTTCGCGGAGGTCTTCCTCCCATTGGCGCGTTGCCAACACACGGATCCACTGCCATTGGTTGCGTGTGAAGAGGCGCGCTTCCGGTGGCGTGACGGGCAGCTGAAGGGCCCATGAGGCGACCTCGCGCGCGAAGCGCCCCAAGTCGCGCTCGGCCAAGGCGAGGAGGCAAGGGAACACGTCCTGCGCCTTGCGCGCCACGGAGGAGAGGGGGCCAAATCCCGAGGTGCTCGAGTTGGAGCTCGAGTTGGAGCTCGAGTTGGAGCTCGTTGCCGATTCCAGAGCCGCGAGATTGAGGTCGCGCTGCAACGCGCGAAGGAGGCCGCGCAGGCAGGTGGTGTCTTCGCCTCGCTCAGCGAAGAACGCCTCGAGAGCTTGCCGGAACAGGGGACCATAGGCCTCGCCTAAGGCGCAGGAACGTAACGCGCCCTCGAAGAACCACTCCGTGAGGAAACCGCGCTGGAACTCGGACAGCCCCGGATCGCTCGTGGCGTGCAGGAGGGCGTCGACGTTTCGAAGCCGCCAGTTTTCCTTCTGCGCGGCGGGGGGTAGTCGCCAGTGCCCCGTTCCCTTCAGGGCGAGCACGTGATCGCTCTCGCGGGCAATGGAGGAGATGATCTCTTGCGGGGTGCTCACTGGCACGCCCGCCGCGGAGCCAAGTATTGAGCCAAGGGGGGGCGTCGCGCCTGTGGACCCGGTCGATTGGAGACGGGAGCGTGCTTCGCCTAGGGCCGGGATTGCGACGCACAGGCGAGCTGTTGTCGCGTCAGCGCCCTTGAAGAAGTTCACGAGGCGGAGTCGTTCCTGCCTGTCGAAGGGCTTGCCTGCCGCCTGCTCGTCGAGGTGCGCGAGGAGGGCTTGGGCGAACCCGTCGACCACCCGGACGAACTCGCGCCTTTGCCCCTGTTCTGCCTGCGCCAGTGCTTGGGTGCTCTTTCGCAGGAGGAGGGTGAGCGCACCCGCGCAAGCCCGCGCCGACAAGCCACGGGGGAATTCCGGGTGGGCTGCAATCCAAAGGACGACGTCGAGGCAGTCGGCTGGCGAGAGACTCGTCGTGTGGCTCGTCGTGAGGACTTCGAGGATGCCGTTGCGGGTCGCGCGCGAAAGCGTCGCGGCCGCCACGTTTCCTTCATGTATCTGGGCACGTACGACGTCGGCGATGGTTTGAGGGTTGATTCGGCGTTCCACGAAGCTCAAAAGGAGCTGCGAAAACAGGCGCTCCGAGTGGGCGACGGCTGGCATCCCAGCCTCCGGCATCGATTCCTGTGGCATAGGCTTGGCCCCCTCTTGGCGAAAATCCCAGACGACTCCCTTCACCTTAAGCGGGAGGGGGGTGGGGAGCCGGGGCAATAATTTCCCTTGGGCGGGGTTTTGCGTTAGAAAATCGTCCCGTGTCCGACCTTTCCAATCCGACAGGGGAACCCTCCGCATGCCCATAGGCCGCGCCAAGCATTCCACCAAGTACATTTTCGTGACCGGAGGCGTCGTCTCGAGCATCGGCAAGGGCCTCGCCGCGGCGTCAATAGGCGCACTCCTAGAGACGCGCGGCCTTTCGGTGTCCATGACTAAAATGGACCCCTACATCAACGTCGACCCGGGCACCATGTCGCCGTTCCAACATGGCGAGGTTTTCGTCACCGACGACGGCGCGGAAACGGATCTCGATTTGGGCCATTACCAACGCTTCACGAAAGCGAACCTGGGCAAGCGAAACAGCTTCACCACCGGCCAGGTTTACGACAGCGTCATCAACCGCGAGCGGCGTGGCGATTACCTCGGCGGTACGGTGCAGGTCATTCCCCACATCACCGATCAAATCAAACGGAACATCGTGGCGGCCAGCGAGGGCGCCGACGTGTCCATCGTCGAGGTGGGGGGCACCATCGGCGACATCGAGAGCTTGCCCTTCCTCGAAGCCATCCGCCAGTTCCGCAACGACGTTGGAAAGCAGAACTCCTTGTTCATCCACGTCACCCTGGTGCCCTACATCCGCGCTGCCGGCGAGCTCAAAACCAAGCCCACGCAGCATTCCGTGAAGGAACTGCGTTCCATCGGCATTTCGCCCGACATCCTCATCTGCCGTGCCGACCAGCCCATGTCGCAGGACGTGCGCGAAAAGATTTCGCTCTTTTGCAACCTCGATCGCGAAGCGGTTTTCGAAGCGCTCGATGTCGACAACATCTACAAGATGCCTCTCATTTACCACGAGCAGGGGCTCGATGCGCGTATCGTGCAGGACCTCGGAATCTGGACCGCGAAGCCCAACCTCGACGATTGGACGCGCATCATCGATCGCATCGAGAAGCCCGTCCACCGCGTGCGCGTTGCGGTCGTCGGCAAGTACCTCGGCGTGCGCGACAGCTACAAGTCGGTCTACGAAGCGCTGACCCATGGTGGCATCGCGAACGAGGCGGCCGTGGAGATCGTGGGCATCGATTCGGAGCAAATTTCCACATCCACCACGAAGGACGCGCTCGCCGGCTTCGACGCCCTCATCGTACCCGGGGGATTCGGCGATCGCGGCGTCCTCGGGAAAATGGCGGCTATCCAGTACGCGCGCGAGAACGGCATTCCCTTCCTCGGCATCTGTCTCGGCATGCAGTTGGCCTGCCTCGAGTACGCGAGAAACGTTTTGGGACTGCAGGACGCCACTTCGGAGGAATTCGACTCGCAGG
Organism: Silvanigrellaceae bacterium; assembly: GCA_044356935.1. Lineage (GTDB taxonomy): Bacteria > Bdellovibrionota_B > Oligoflexia > Silvanigrellales > Silvanigrellaceae > JADCJN01. The sequence goes on from JBIKVI010000055.1 coordinate 9,455, forward strand.
CGAAGAATCGCGTCATTCACATCATGGAGAGCCAGCAAAAAATAGAGCGCAAGGGCGGTACCATGCGCCTTGGCGCGTACGACTGCGTGGTCAAGCGATCGACCCGCACCCACAAAGCCTACGACGCCGATCGTGTGAGTGAGCGGCATAGGCACCGTTACGAGTTTAACCCCGAGTTCCGAGCCCGGTTCGAACAGTCGGGATTCACGGTGGCCGGAGAGAGTCCCGACGGAACCCTCGTGGAAATCATGGAGCTCTCCTCTCACCCGTACTTCGTGGGCTGCCAGTTCCACCCGGAGCTCAAGAGCAGGCCTGTCGCTCCTCACCCTCTCTTTAGGGAGCTTGTGGCGGGAGCTATTGTGCGGCGACAGAAGTCCTGACTTTCGGCTCACTGGACCGCTGTCCCAAAGGAGTGACTGAAGGGATTTTCAGTCGCCTGTTGTATTTCGCGCAGATTCCAGGTCCGAAGTGACATCCGGGTGCAGCTTCATGCGGCAATATGTGAAGAACTCCGGCTGGCACGTCGTGTGCAAAGTCCTTTTTGTTGAATCTGAGGTCCCTGCCGCGGACTCCACTGGAATTCACGAAAAGGAAAACACTCATGCGCCCAACCCGCTCGGCACTCCGTGCCCTGTCCCTCATCGCAGTTTCGCGTCTCGCAGCGCGTGCGCTCAACGAGACCTCACGTGATTACGATCTCGAGTTCGAGGACGCCTGGGGGCCCGAGTCGGCGCGTGAGCACGACGAGGTGCGCGCCGCGCGCGACGACGCGGGACGGCTCCGCTCGCTTTCCACACGATGCCCGGCGGAACCGCAAGGTGTTCCCTCCGCATTCATCGCAGCCCGGGCCCTGCGCTTAGGCGGCATGCGAAGGGTTGTCTAGGGGGCTACTTTAAAGATTGCCGATCTCGAGGGGCCCGCCCAGGGTTTTTGTCGCTCGCTCGCCTCATGTGTTTAGCGTTCCGCCATTTCCACCGTTTCGGTGTCCTCTACGAATGCGGTGACGCCGTAGTAACTGAAGTCCTCGATTTGCCAGCCCGCGGAGTTCGCTCTCAGCAAGAAGCTGATGACGCGACCAGCTTTGTCGGGCTCGCTCGTGAAGACGAAACGATCCTTTGGCATTTCGGAGTTGCCGCCCGGGCCCGCCGCAGCGCCATTGCCCTCGCTCATGCCAGAGTTCGCTCCAGCGTTCGCTCCAGAGTTCGCTCCAGAGTTCGCTCCAGAGTTCGCTCCAGAGTTCGCTCCAGAGTTCGCTCCAGAGTTCGCTCCAGAGTTCGCTCCAGAGTTCGCTCCAGAGTTCGCTCCGGCACTTTCCTCGGCTCCGGAGTCGTTCTCTCCCATGAGCGCGATCCGCTGACCCGATGGCGCGACTTGAGCATCACTGGAGGCGACCGTCTGGCTCGAATCCCCTTGCTGCGCGACCGGCGAGAGGGAGTCGCTGGGGCTGGCCCCGGCCCCAGCGCCAGCGGCAGCGCCCGCAGCTTCCTGCGCCCTCTGCGCCAATGGTTTTTCTTTCGCACAAGAAAGCGTCCCGTTTCGGAGCATCTTGGCCTCCGCAACGGCTGCCGCGTCGAGTCCCAGTGGCACGCCCGAGTCGGCCTCGAGCTTTTGCTTCGAACCGCTTTGTGCGAATCCGCCATCGCTATCGAGGCAGCTCGAGAAAAGCGCCGCACCCGCACCGGCTCCAAAATCGATGATGAAACTCATGTGGATGGGATACCGTTTTCCCCCTGGGGTAGGCTCGTGGAGCATCATGAACGACCCCTTGAGGGTCTTGGGTGGCGTTACGCTTGGCGACGCCCCGCGAGAGCTTCGCAGGCCAGAACGCTGGATTTTGCATGATGCCGAAACCACCACTCCAGCCGCAACCAATGCGAGTGCGACGACGACACCCGATCGAACGCGGGGTTGCGAGCGCGGAGGTGGGTTTGGCATGGGCAGAAGCCTCCTCGGGGGACGATGGCCTTGGGGCCCGTGCAGGCGCCCGAATGCCTCCGTTCGCCCCGTCACTCCATGACCGACCCTTGCCTTATCGGCCGAATTCAAAACCCGATTGAGCAGAAATTCGTTCCCCGGGGTCGGCCCGCGACGTTTTCTTGCGAAGTTAGTTACTTTCGGGCGGCGGTGGTGCTTCCCGCCGCCGGCGTCACCCTGTAGTTGAAAGTAACGCGGGTCGCGGAGTCCAACCCGCACTTCGCCGCATCGATGCGCACGTGTCCGCCGTCGACGACCGGGGCGGCGCTTGCGCACGGGACACCGTCGACACCGACAGAGACGCTTCCAGGAACGATGCCTGGTTCAAGGGCGAATGTTCCCGGAAGCGGCGCGACGTCGAAGCGCGCCACGAGTTCGCGTCCGGCCCCGAAGTCCTTTGCGTCTAGGAGTAACGAACCCGCCTCCCAACGCGCGGGAACGCGAGCTCCCTTTGCGTCGAGCAGCTCGAGGAAACGGGCTCCCGCGACCTCGAGGGGTAAGCGAGCCGCGCTCCCCCATCGAGACGGCCGGTAAGCTCAAAAAGCGCGCCTTCGGAGGGAGCGGTATCGAACACGATGGCCTCACCTTCAACGCGCCAGCCCTGCTTCACGGGAGCGCCATCGCGCGCGAGAACGTAACGACCATCGATCGCGCCCTTGAGCGCCAGGGGGAATCGAGCTCCTAGGGCTCCGACTTTGTAGCGCACCACGACACGCGAAGCTTCGACGGGAGGGGCTTTAAAGCGAAGGGCCCGCGTCGCGGGGTCGTAGGTGTACTCGGTTGACGCGAGAGAGTTTCCACCGACGCTCACTTCGAGTGTGGCCACGTCGGGTGCGCGCGAAAGTGTCATATCCGCGAACCACGAGGCGGATGCGGCGCGATCGTAGGTCACGCTGATGCGCGCGCCCGGTGCGGGCCGAGATTCCTCTTTGAAGCTCACCACATTGAGAGCGCGCAGGCTCGGCCGGGCGGGATCGGTCGTGATGACGCCAATCTGCCAGTTGGACTTGGCGACCGATCCCATGAGGGCGCCTAGGCGCGTCGAGAGTCCCACTTGCTCTTCCTTCATGGAACCAGAGTCATCGACGACCACGAGCACGTCGAGCAATCCGAGCTCGTCTTGCGCGAAATCCTGGGTGACGCTCTTGCGCGCCGCGCCCTGGGTGCGTTCGTCAACTCCCATTTCGCGGGCGGGTTGTGTGAACGTCCAGCGCGAGGGTTCCTCGACTCGATCAAGCTTTATGTCGTGGGTCACGAGCCCCGAGGTGAGCTCGAAGGTCCGTTGCCGTGCGAGGGGTTCCTGCATAGCGAGCGCCGGTTTCGCCTGCGCGGGAGATACGAGGGCGTCGTCGTTCCTGGAGGCGGACACGCGCCCATAGGAGTCGGATTCGCCAGCCGCCGCGCTTGTCCCCGAGGTGTATCCCATGTCTTTTTCGGGCGCGCCCGCGACCGGTGTCCGGCGCGACTCCTTGCGCTCGGCTTCATAGAAGGTCGTTTCCTGCGAGCATCCGCCCGCCGTGGATAAACCCGCCACCCACGCCATCGATGTGAGACCACGAACCATGTGCGATTTCAACTTGCGTCTACCCATCACTCTTCCCCCTGTCGCCGCTCTTTTTGCGTGAGCGCCGCGCCCGGAACCGGGACCGGGGCGGGCACAGGGGCAATTGAGGGATCGGAAATCAACTGCGGGGACTTGAGCGTCTGTTACGACGCGCGGAACTCGACCAGCTAGTGTGAAGGAATCGCGAAGCGATCGTTGAAAACTCAAGTTCACCCCCTCCGCCCGGCGGCTCGGCCTTGTGTGTGAAGTGAGCTGCTGTCCGATCCTTGGCTTCCCCTAGGGCGTGCGATATGTCGGAGGGAATGCCACAGAGCGCCCACATCGCAACGCCGCTCCCAGACAACTCTTAGGAGAGCCATGACCACATTCCCTCGTTCCCGAGAACTCATGGAACGCTCGCGTCGGGTCTTCCCGGGCGGCGTCAACTCCCCCGTCCGCTCCTTCGCCTCCGTGGGCGGCGACCCGGTCGTCTTCTCGCACGGAGAAGGCAAGTGGCTTACGAGCGTCGACGGCAAACGCTACATCGATTTCTGCGCCTCCTGGGGTCCCCTTATTGTCGGCTACTCGCACCCCGATGTCGTGGAAGCCGTACGGCGCCAAGCTGGCCGGGCACTCACCTTCGGCGCTCCCTGCGAGGAAGAGCTGCTGCTCGCTGAAAAGGTGCGCCAGTGGGTTCCGGGCCTGGAGATGATGCGTTTCGTGTCCAGCGGCACCGAGGCCACCATGAGCGCGCTGCGCGCGGCACGGGCCGCCACGGGGCGTTCGAAAATCGTGAAGTTCGAGGGCTGCTACCACGGACACGCCGACTTCCTCCTGGTGAAGGCCGGGAGTGGCTTGGCCACGTTGCGCGAGCCTGGCGCCCCCGATGCGCCGGCACCCAGTTCGGCCGGCGTTCCCCAAGGCGCGGTTCAAGATACCCTCACCGCGCCCTTCAACGACCCGTCGGCTCTCACGGCCCTGTTCGATGCGCACGGCTCCGACATCGCCGCGGTCATCGTCGAACCCATGGCGGCGAACATGGGCCTGGTGCTCCCCGAGCCCGGTTGGCTCGCCTTCCTGCGGGAGACCACGCGCAAGCACGGGGCGGCGCTCATCTTCGACGAAGTCATGACGGGATTCCGCGTGGCGCGCGGCGGTGCGGCCGAGGTCTTCGGCGTTACGCCCGACCTTTGGACCTTCGGAAAAATCATAGGTGGTGGCCTGCCGGCGGCGGCCTATGGCGGCAAAATGGAAATCATGCGGCACGTGGCTCCGCTCGGGAAGGCTTACCAGGCGGGCACGCTCTCGGGAAATCCCCTGGCCATGGCTGCCGGTCTCGCGACCCTCGACGTGATGGAACGCACGGGGGCGTTCGAGGCGCTCGAGAGCACCGGCCGAGCGCTCGATTCCATCGTCGCCGACCGCCTCTCGGGCCCGTTAGGGGCGGGACGCCTTTGTTACGTCCGCAAGGCGTCGTTCTTCTGTTTCTTTTTCGGGAGCGCGACGTTGCCCCGGAATTTCAGCGAGGTTTCGGCCTGCGACATGTCGCTTTTTGCCAAGGTTTATCATGCGTGGCTCGAGGACGGAATCTACATGGGGCCTTCGGGTTACGAAGTGGGCTTCCTCTCGACCTGCCATGGGGCGTCCGACCTGGAAGCTCTCGTGGCGACCATCGTGCGCGTGCTCGAGGGAACCCCCAGCGCCGCGCGGGGGCGCTGACGCGAACGCCATGCACGAGAACCTCCTCCTCCGTTGCGTCATTCAAAGATGTTCCCAAGCCGAGGTCGTCATCGACGGCCGCTCGTGTGGCCGATTGGGTCGCGGGTTGGTGGTCCTATTCGGCGTAGGCCAAAAGGAATCCTCCTTAGCGGCACCCGAAGGCGTGCCCTCCCTGCCGCTCATGCCTTTGGAAGAAACTGTGACCCAGATTGCGCTCGCGCTGCGCCCCGTGCTCGAACGGTTCGTCGATAAAATTGTCGGCCTTCGGGTGTTCTCCGACGCCGCGGGAAAAATGAACCTTGGCTTGCGCGAGGCGCAGGGCGGGCTCTACCTCGTGAGCCAGTTCACGTTATTCGCCGACACCCGCAAGGGTTTTCGCCCCTCGTTCACCCGGGCCGCTCCGCCGGCAGTGGCGGAGCGCTTGTTTGCGGACTTCGTTGAAATCGTCACGGAGCGCGCCGGCGACGCGCCCGTCTACAGCGGTGAGTTCGGTGCGGACATGGGAGTTTCGCTGGTCAATGACGGTCCCGTGACCATCCTCCTCGACGCCGATTCCAAGGGGTTCGTGTGAAACCGCAACGCCCGGCCGCACCCACGCCCGGCACGGGACCCGTGAGGGAGGGTCTCGGCTTCCTGCGTTCGCTGGCTTGGCCGGTGTCGGTGAGGCAGCAGATCTTCGTGGGCGTGTGCCTCACGTTCCTGTTGTGTTACGTGATGGGCGCGTGGCTGGAAGTTCCTTTAGTGCTCGTCGCGCCGCTGGGCATGCTGCTCGTGCACGTCCTGCTCGCGCGCCTCATGGATCGACCTATCCGCGCCCTGCTCCAAATCACTCGGCAAGGCGGATTCGATCTCGCCGGCCCGCAGCGCGAGGTCGAGGGGCGCGACGAGTTCTCGCGTGTGGCGCGCGCGGTTTACGGGATGGCCAAACGCATGCGGCGCAGCATGGTCGAGGCGCGCGAGCAAAACACGCGTGTCGATGAAATCTTCTCGGCCATCGGCGAGGGCGTGGTCATCGCCCAGCACGACGGGAAGATCCTCAAGGTGAACAACACCGTGCGCCGTTGGGTGGGCTGGTACGGCGACGTCGCGGGGCGCGACGTCGTAGAGGTCGTTCGCAGCGTGGAGCTCGCGCAGAAGCTCTCCGAGATGGCGCGCGCCTCGAGGCAGCCCGGACTCGTGGGGCATATCGAACCCGAGATCCTCGAATCCTTGGCCATCGAGGGGCCGGAGACGCGCAAGGTGCGATGCAAAATCGTGGCCCTGCAAAGCGATCCCGACAACACGGTGTTCATGATATTCCTGTTCGACGTCACCGACCTCCACCGCCTTGAGCAGTTCCGGCGCGAGTTTTTCGCCAACGTGAGCCACGAACTCAAGACGCCAATATCGGCCATTCGCGGGTACGCGGAAATCCTCGGCGGCCTCCCGCCCGTGGCGGACGATGCCACCGCGTCCAATTTCCTCCAGGTCATCGAACGGAACACCGCCCAACTCACCAAGCTCATCGACGAGATGCTCACCCTCGCCGGCTTGGAGTCGGGCAGCCTCATGCTCGCGTTCAAGCCCTACGACGTGCGCGAGGCCGGGGCACGCGTCATCGAGACGCTGCTGCCCAAAGCCCGCGAGGCCAACGTGGAGCTCGTGCTCGATGTGGCCCCCGACGTGGAGTTCCTCATGGTCGACAGGCAGAGGTTCGACTCCGTGCTCCTCAACCTGGTGGACAACGGCATCAAGTACAACAAACCAGGCGGATACGTGAAACTCTCCGTTCGCCAGAACAAGACCCACTCGCTCGTTTACGTCGAGGATTCGGGCCAGGGGTTGCCCGATGCCGCCCAGTTGCGCGCCTTTGAGCGCTTCTACCGCGTGGACAAAGCGCACACCCGACTCGGGGGCGGCTCAGGCTTGGGGCTGTCCATCGTGAAGCACGTCGTGCAGGCCCATGGCGGAACCATCGCCCTGCGCAGTGAGCTTTCCGTGGGAACGGTGTTCACCGTCACGATCCCGAAGGTCCCGCCGTCGAATCGAATTCCCCTGTCTGTTCCTTTGTAGCGCGGGGCGGCATCGCGGGCATCGCGGGCATCTCTCTGGTGGTGGTCGCGGCCGCCTCGTCGAGTCCTGTGCGCGAAAGGCGCGAAAGGCGTAACAGCGCGGCCTGATCGGCGTGGGCCGCCTCGGCGTTCTCATGCGCCGCCGCGGCACGGTCGCCAAGCTCTGCCACGAGGTCGCCCTCGGCATACGGGTTCTCGGAGAATGGGGCGTCTTCGAAGTCGTCGCCCGAGGGCCTTGACCCCACGCCGCTCACCAGGAACGCCTCGTTCTCCACGATTTCGCGCGCTCGGTCGGCGAGTTTGGTGCGGGTGAAGGCGCTATAGAATCGGAAGCGTTCGGTGGTCATGGGGGTGTCCTCCGTTGGCGCCCACAGTCGGCTGCAATTCCAACGCGCTGCCTCTCGCGCAGCTTACAGCACGCGCCATGGGTCGCCATAAGGTGACACCATGCCGCATGGGCCGCAAGGTCACTCCGAAGTGTTGGGCCACTTCTCAGTTTTTGCCCTGGAGCCACCGATAAGGAGGGATTCGGGGGGCTCAAATGACGACATCAGGGCATTACCTGACTTCGGTATCTGTTCTTATGGGGTTGATTACACTTTTCCTTTCATCTTGCCGGGAAGGGGGCTCCTCAACAGAAGGCTACACAAGAAGCGAGCTTCAGAGAGGGGCGCTCTCCTCACGGGAGGGCTCTCAGAGGGCCATTCGACTTCTTAAGGACGCTGGTTGGTGCAGGATTCCAAAAGAGCGACTTCCCCCAGGGATGACCCATACCGACCTCCTCCGTCAGATGGCGTGCATCGCCAACAAAGAGTCGACGTTCGGCGGGGATACCACTGGGCCCTACACAGGTGATTGTGGCAATGCCTATGGCTTTTGGCAGATCGCGGAGTGCCACCGCAACAGGAGGGTCGACCAGTACCATTGTCCCGCCAGAACCATTAATGAACTGCAAACCAATCATCAATTTTCCGCGCAGTGCGCCCTGCATGTTTACATGGAGAGGGCACTTCGAAACCCTAGCTCGGGTCTTGGCCCCTGGGAAGCCACGTGCACTCAAGCGGAACGAAACATGATCGGGACCGACGATCTTCCCGTTTTCAATGGCAGTTGCGGAGATTGCGGCTCGGGCTTTTCTCACACGATGAGTTGGTCGAGCGAAGCCGCGGCTGGGGGCTCCGCATCGAATTCTTCAGCATCAGTCTTGCAAGTTGAAGCCCGATTTTCCCAAGTAGAGTGTTCTGCTCAAGACGTTTGGGTGCAACCGGCTTCCGTCGTGGATGGCCTTGTTACGGATGGACCCGTTCTCGGCCCTTTCCCACTGCAATCGGGCAATTCCAGGTTTACTTTGGCACCGGGCCAGCTTCAAGGCTTCACCGTCCTAAGGTTCATTCTACGCCAGGGGACCGAGGAGTTGTGGCGTTCTGGGCACCCCAATCCTTCTCCGCCCATTCCCGCGGCCCCGCAGCCAGCCGGCATCCCTGCGGAAAGCGACGTCGTCCTACCCTAAAATTCTGTCTGCTTACCCAGCTCGACGCTGGCACTCACCCCAGCGCCGCGTCATCCTCTGCGCCTGACGCCCCGGAGCGACGCTTGCCCGCGGCGCTCTCCACGAGCTGGTAACCGAAGCCGTGCACGGTTTCGATGAGCTGGCCGGCCGCGCCGAGCTTCTGGCGCAAGCGCTTCACGTGCGTGTCCACCGTGCGGGTGTTTACGTTCCCTTCATAACCCCACACGCGCTGCAGCAGTGCCTCGCGGCTTTGGAGACGCCCTACGCGTTCGGCGAGGTAGAGGAGCAGTTGGTATTCGGTGGCCGTGAGCTGCACGTGCTCGCCTGTTACCAGAACCTTGAACTGCTCGGGGAAGATGGTGAGCGGCCCTACGACCAATGACTTCTCGGAGTGGTCCGCGGCGTCAGACGAGGCGGCGGGAGAAGGAGTCGAACCCGTCATGGTCG
>JBIKVI010000301.1:0-5527 GCA_044356935.1 Silvanigrellaceae bacterium
GCAAAGGCAGCCGAGCGCGACGATGCAGGCCGTGGCCGACGGCGTGTCGTCCTTCATGGTGTTTTGTCCTCAAGCGCCGCGCGCAGGGCTATGAACGGCCAGGCTACGCCCCGCACCCGCCTCGAGCCGCACCAGGGCAACGACCTCGTCGACATTCCCAGGAACACAAACCCGAGCCACACGTGTGGCATTGAGTTCCGAATGGACATCGTTGACTTCAACGGGCCCTTCGACGACGCGCATGCGGACTCCTCCCGCCCCGGCCGACGCGCGCCGCGGCTTCCTTTGGATTTTAGGTTACACTAGCCCTGGCGTCGTCACTGAAGTTACACCCGGTGGAGGATCCATGTGGCTAGGCTCATGTCGGTTCTTTGCCGTCATTGGAACGCGCAACGAATTCAGCGCGCCTACGAAGCCAAGGTAAATGAAGAACTCGGCATGAAGGCTTCTTCAGGAGAAAAACCCGAGAAGCGCTAATCTCGGCGGGCTGGTCCTCGGCCGTCCCCCGAAGGACATTTTACCCGGGCATGCAGCAATTGACCCTTCCCTGAGTCTGATAGGAGACCGCGGTGGTTCCGCGGGACCCACACTCAGGAGGATTCACTTGTTTGCAAAGAAATTCTGGCCGGTTGCATCCTGGCTTCTCGCACTCTCCGGCCTCGCCCTCGTCACCCCTCAGGCCTTCGCGGCACCCTGCAACCTCTATACTCATGCGGATCTCATCGGGCCCTTCGTGAGCCTTCCGCCCAATGGGTCTGTTTCCGACCTTTCCGTCGCCACCACCATGGAGTGGGTGACCCCCACCTGCCGTAGGAGCGTGGAAGATGGATGCGATCGGACCCCTCATTTCGTTTACAACGTCGGCCTGAACGACCGGGTCTCTTCGGTCAGCGTCCCGGCAACGTGCACGCTGTTCCTTTACGAACATCCCGGATTCCAGGGCCGCAAAGCGGCCTACCGGAGTGGTGACTTCGGCGCCGCCTACGCGGGCATTCCCAACGATGCAGCCTCCTCTGCCCGCTGCGACTGCAAGCGCGCTGATCCCTCGGCCCTGATGCCCCACGAATGACACTGTCGCGGCGCGAGGAAATGTCCGCGCCGCCATTCAATGCTGCACTCCTCAACATCTCGGAGTCGAAGAATGACACTCTCCCTTCTTGGAACCGTTGCCGTTGCGGCACTCGCCATGACGGCAGCAGCGACGGCCTACGCCGATCCTGTTCCCATGCCCCTGACACCCGATCAACTCAGGTCCATCTGCAAGTCCCTGACCACCAAACTCGGCACCATCGAAGCCGCCTACTCTTACGCCAATTGGGAAGGCGTGCGGCAGGACAAGCGCGTGAAGTTCACTGCGACCGGCTGCCTCATGAACGGAGCGGACGTTGACTTGACCATCACCAAGGCGGCAACGGGGGCGCCTCCTTTCCGGCTCAATTTTGGTGCCAGGCTCGCAGGTAACGGCGTGACTTTCGGCCTCTCCAGAGCGGCGGACCTCGCTAACTGCACGGAAGCGGTGGGGCCTTGGTCGTGGCAGGTCCTTGTCGCCGACAACTTCCAACTGACAGAAGCTCAGAAAAGAGCCATCGAAACGAACTCACGAACTAGCCTTTGCCCGGCCATGGTCAAAGCCATCACCACCGAAACGATCAAGCGGCTCAACGGCATCAGGCCATAAGGAAGGGTCCCAAAATGTACCTATTCTCGAAACTCATTGTCGTCGCGTCGCTCGGCGCTCTCGCATCCTCCTGCGGAAAAGACGAGTCGTCCGAAACTCCCCCCACGCCCGCCGCTATCACGACGCCGGCTCCCATGGCTCTCGATCCCCAATGGCGCATCGAGTTCGTGAAGGCCTGCAAAGGCGCCAAACCGGGCACACCCGAGGCGGCTCCGTTCGAAGGCGTCAGTGCTATGGGGCGCACGGAACCCAAGACCTGCGAGGACAAGTTCGACGCCGTCGTCAAGACGCGGCGACTCGCCCTCTCCTGCGGCATGGACAAGGTCTGCGGCGACGTTCTCCCGTACTTCCCCTTCGTCGAGGAGCTGGACCTCTTCGGCCTCATGGGCGCGAAGTTCCGCGAAACGGCCCGCTTCACGAATCTCAAGAAACTCTACATCAGCACGACCGACGTGACCGACGTCGCGTTCCTCCAACGTCTTCCTCACTTGGAAGTGGTCGTCATTTCGACCTCGCCCCTTTCCGACGTGCGTCCCCTCGCCAAGTTCCCAAAACTGCGTTTGCTCAGTTTCACCCGGCTCGAGGACTTTTTCGGGGAGCGTAAGTTGACCGTGGCCAAGAACGCGAAGGCTTGTCCCATCGACACCCCAAACGCCGTCTTCAACGCGGCGTGCGTCGAGTACATCGCGGAGAAGAATTGAGATGAAGGGAATCATTCCCCTAGCCATCGCGTTCTCCTCCTGCGTCCTCGCGATTTCCACTGCACGCGCGGCCGACGTCGCACGCGCCGCGGGACGCCTTGTTCAGCTCGATTTCGCGCCCACGCAGGCCATTGGCGGGGCGAGTGATATCCTCCTCGAATGCGAACCGGGGACCTTCAACAAAGTCTGCGGAGTCGCCACTTCCGTGACTTTGGCACGGATTTCCGGCGACACGGGACTGCCTCCTCTCATCCTCGCATCGAGCGGAACCTACGTCGCCGTAGACGCCGAGATGCGCGACATCTCGATGTCGGTCGATGCCATGGTGAACGGTGCGAAGTGCCCGCTCTCCAATGGCGTCAACCTCTGCGCGATTCCTCCGGCAATCGGCACGGAACTCCACGTGACTCTTCATCCGGGCCGATCGGGAGCCAAGGTCCAGTTCCTTGCCAGTGCCATACTTCGTGTGAGGGCGGTGTCGCTCCATCGCGGATTCGAACGCGTCCTCGAGGCGATTCGCGCAGACGCGCAGGAGCTTTCCGACTCCCTCGAGGCTTTGGCGTCCCGTTACGAACGAACCGCGGATGCGGTGCGATACTCATCCAGGAGCAGATCGGAGCTCCAGCGCATCTTCGACGCCTACGTGTTTCCTGGCGGACCCCTCGAAAAATACAATAGCCCCCTCCTCGACGTCTCCGGCGCCCCGCTCGTCGATGCCTTTGGGCAACCCATTCGCGACGCCGCGTGCCCGCGGGTCGACGAAGCGGCGCCCGACGATCACACGAAGTGGTCGCATTCCATTGGTGAGTGCACTCAACTGGCAGCCGTCGCAACGGTGCTCAATGGCGAAGCCGGACTGAGCCAGTCCGATGTGGATGCCCTCGCATCGGAGATCCGGGCACAAGCCGCGATGCTCGAACTCATCGTCCGCAGGCTCGACGGTTTCGCCGACGACGTCCGTGTTCGATTCGAGGAGCTTCTGGCCATGCTGCGAAGCAAAGGAATCCTCTCATGACGCGCGACCGATGCCACCTTGCCTCAATGACGGTTTGGTCGCTCACCCTCGCCTTGTGGGTTTCGGCAACGGCGCGAGCCGGCGCTGATCTTCCCCGCAGGCACATGCACGTTTCGCTGATGGACGCTCACGTCGCGGGCGTCGAAGGCAACATCGACAGGATAGTGCGCGCGCGCGACGCGTTGCATGGACGCGTCGGGAACTGGGCGCGGGACGCGGCGGCATTCGTTCGCGACCTCGACGCGGGAACCAATGGGTTCACATTCGACGCGGCTCTTCCCTACGAACCGCAAAGAGCCTCGATTGCCGACGCGTGGACCTCGCTGGCCATCCAAAAGGCGTCTCTGGAGTCCGTCCTCACGGAACTCCGTAGCGAGATTTTCGCCCGCCTCGTGGACGTCAGGGGCCTCAAACGCGCCGACCATGGAGCGCTCCTCTACACGCAAGGCGCGCTGGCATACGAGGACCTCTCGCTCCGTCTGGAAGCTTCCCTCACCGATCTCGACAGGAGGCTCGAAACCACCGGAGCGAAGATGCTCGACGCGTGGGCTCCCGCGCGCAAGAAGTCCGACCTTCGCATGGAGGCCTTCCTCTCGACCTCTGGAGTCGCCGACTGGCGTGCGCAAGCGGATGCGGCAAAGGCCTTCCTCGCCGCGACGACCGATCTCGAAGCCCTCGCCGCACCACTCGAACGCGACGCCGAACGCCTCAAGGACCTCGTGGCGGCGCAGCGCCCCTTCGCCTCCCGCGCGCTTGCCGAAACCCTCACCACGGCGTGCTTGGCGGCGCTGCGGCGCATCGATGACGAGGCGCGCTTCGGCCCGCTGCGGGCTCGTGCGCGCGAACGCGTTGCGTCGGGGTGTTCTGAAGCCGCGTCGCGCAACAAAGTGCTCTGGGGAAACCCCGCCCTTGTTCCGCATGCCGTGCTCGCATACGCCACTTCGCGCGCGCTCGCCCTCCAGGCTCCATGCTCCGCCGAGGATCCCACCTACGATTGCGTTACCGCGTCGTGGCTCGCGAAAATTCCCAAGGCCACGGTCCTGGCGCTCCCTCACGCCGACCTCGCCACCTACGAGCAGGCCTGGGCGCGCGCGTCGGGCCAAGGAGATCGCTCGTGAATTTCAGAGGTCTTTTCCGCACCGCACTCCGGCCCCCTGTCTGGGCAGGTCTTCTTGCCGGAGGGGTTCTCCTAACCGCCCATGGCGACGACCCTGCAACCCTCGACGCATCGCGATGGCTTTCTCCCGAGATGACTCGCCCTCTCGACAAGCAAGCCATCCCTTACGCATCCGTCCAGGCGACCTTCGACTCCGCGCTCACGGGAGGAGCCGAGGTCACGCTTCCCGATGGACGCATCGTCGATCGCGCGCGTGCCCTAAAGGAACTTGAGGACATCCAGCGCGGGCTGGCCGCCGGCGGCCGGACGCTGCTCGACGGCGAAGGGAATCTCGGGACCGTCGCGGAAACAGTCGTGCCAGCCGCCGATCTCGCCGATCAAGGTGGACGCATTCTGGGTTCCATTCGGGACCATGATCCCACGTCAATGCCTCCCGTTCTGACTGAGAAAGCAATGACCTCCGCGCTCGATGACGCCGTGCGCGCGCAGGAAACACCCTCGCTCGATCGCCTCTACAAACACGCGGTGGCCAAGGGAACAGAGGACCTTCCGGCCCTTCCTGTCATCCGCGCCCCTCGCTTCGATGTCCTCACCGACCTCAAAACCAAGACGCACAAGGATTGGAACGCCACTTATGGCAAGGCGTCGACGTTCCTCGCCACGGTGGACGCCGGCTTCGACCTTTCGGGAAAATCGGACGCGGCCCAAGTAAACGTGCAGGCCAATGCCGGCATCCGAGTCTTCGACTCGCCGCGCGTTGACGTCCTCCGCGCGGAGGGGATTACGCAGGCTCCAGCCAGTGGGAACGTCAAGGCGCGAGGCGCCATCGTCATCGCCGGCAGCCAGGTCTTCGATGAGGGCTTCGAGGTCGGCGTCCTGCGCGAGAGCGAGGCGTTCGAATCCCCCATCCTCGGAGCTTCGACCAAGTTCCGTTTCATGGTCGGACCCGTTCCCCTCTCTGGAACCTTGGGCGTGAATGGTTCCGCCGGGCTCGACTTCACCTACGAAGCCACTCT
>JBIKVI010000302.1:0-5502 GCA_044356935.1 Silvanigrellaceae bacterium
AGGGTTCCAAGCGTTCTCGAAGAAACTGTCTGTTTCATCCCGATCTCCTCTGTCGACAATCGAAAACCACATGGCCCCTAAACTTCGGCACAAACACACCCTAGGGCCTCTCACTCGGCGGGAATACACTCGACCTTCCGGCTCCCGCAAGCAACCAAATGTTGCACCTCTTTGCGCCCCAAGTGCGCTAACCTGCGGCAGTCGACAGTTCGGGAGGCGATGAGCCCGGCTTTTGGAACGTGTTGACAAGCCCATGTCCGATCCTAGACTCGGGTTCGTGCCCCGCCCCTTTGCGGGCTCAAAAGGATCGCCTGCCATGAGACCTCTTTCACACCTCCCTCATTCTACACTGGTTTTTGGCATCCTTGGGCTCACCTTGGCCACTGCGTGCGGCGATTCGAGCAAAACGCAGGTCGACGCCCCCCGACCCTTCCAGCTCGAGTTCGTGGCCACGGCCTCCGGTCAGCCTCTGCGCTGCGGACAGGCACTCTCCGGGCTCGGGGCGAAGAAGGCGAAGGGCAGACTGCTCGATTTTGCGTTTTACGTGCGCGGCCTTAAGTTCATCCGGGCCGATGGCAGCGAAGTCGCGGCGGACCTCGACACAAACACCTGGCAAGGTCAGAACGTAGCCCTCCTCGATTTTCAGGACCGATCCGACGAGTGCAAGGGCGCCGCCAAACCCACGAACACCGTCGTTGTTGGCCAGGTCCAAACTCAGGACACTTTCAAGGCAATCCGCTTCACTCTCGGCCTTCCACCCGCGCTCAATCACGCCAATCCTGCGGGTGCGAAGACGCCCTTCAACCTGCAACGCCTGGAGTGGTCTTGGCAGAGCGGCTACAAGGCCATGCGACTCGACATTGCGCCCGAAGGAGGCATCACGCGCCCCTCTGATCCCAGCTTCTCGGGCACGAATTTCTTTTTCCATCTCGGCAGCACCGGCTGCACCGGAAACCCCTCGTCGGGTCAGATCGTGAAATGCTCGCGCACAAATCAGCCTGTCGTGACGTTGTCGAATTTCGAATTCCAGAAGAGCAAGGTGTCCATCGACGTGGCGAAGATGCTGGCGGAACTGAATTTGAATACCGACGCCGCCGACACACCCGGCTGCATGTCGGATCTTACAGATCCGGAGTGCAAGACGTTCTTCAAGGCGCTCGGACTCGACTTCGCCTCGGGCACGGTGTCGAAGGCACCGCAGATCGCGTTTGGCCTCCAATGAAAACGTCTTTCGCAGCACTCCCCCTCCTTTGGTGCGCCGCGGTTTTTCTCTGCGCGGCTCTCGCCGGGGGGTGTTCCGATACCTCTTCGACCGAAGTCATTGCCGCGTCCGCCGACGAAGGCGATTTTCGATGGAATGTTCCCGACGGCATCCCGCTCCCGATCGTTGGCACCGACAACCCCGTGAGCGAACCGAAATTCGAACTCGGCCGGCGTCTTTTCTACGATAAGCGTCTTTCCGGCAACGGCAGCATGAGCTGCAGCGGCTGCCACGACCAAAAGAAGGCGTTCACCGATGGAAAGAAAGTCGCCGTGGGATCCACAGGACAAACGCATCCCCGGGGTTCCCAAGCACTCGTGAACGTCGCCTACAACTCCACACTGACGTGGGCGAACCCCTCGCTGCTCTCGCTCGAACGCCAGATTCTCGTTCCGCTGTTTGGCGAAACGCCAGTGGAACACGGCCTCAACGATGCGAACTGGCCCGAGGCAAAACGCCGCGTGGAGAAGGATCCCGTTTACCAGCGGCTGTTTCCCAAAGCGTTTCCTGGCGAAGCCACCTTTTTTTCGAAGGATCAGATCGTCAAGGCGCTCGCCACGTTCGTGCGCGGGCTCAATTCCTTCGATAGCCCCTACGACCGTTTCCTTGCAGGCGATGCGGGCGCGCTTGGAGAAAAGGAAACACGTGGCAAGGCCCTATTCTTTGGCGAGCGCCTCGAGTGCTTTCATTGCCATGGCGGTTACAATTTTTCGGACTCAACGGCCGATCGCACAATGACCTTCATCAACCGCCCGTTCCACAACACGGGCCTCTTCAACATCGCAGGATCGGGCGCGTACCCCGCACCCAATCGCGGCGCATTCGAGATCACGGGCACACCATCGGACATGGGCCGCTTTCGTGCACCTACGTTGCGGAACATCGCTAAAACCGCTCCCTACATGCACGACGGCAGCTTGGCTTCGCTCAACAAGGTGGTGGACTTCTACGCGGCCGGAGGACGTAACATCACCTCAGGCACCGAGCAGGGAGACGGTCGGAAGAATCCTTACAAAGATGGATTCGTTACGGGGTTCTCGCTCTTGCCGAGCGAGAAGCAGGATCTCATAGCGTTCCTCGAAAGCCTGACCGACGATGGATTCCTTCGAAACCCTCGTTTTTCAAACCCCTGGTGACTCACCCATGCCGACCTTCCACGCCTTGGCCCGACTGTTTCTTTGCGCCGGCACTTTTTGTTCCGCACAGGCACTGGCTCACGCGTTCGACACCATGGACCTCCCCCCAGAAGGCCTGCATGCGCACCTTACCGTGTCTGGCGCCTACCGCACGAAAGGTCTTGTGAAGAAAAATGAGACCTGGACCGTGCCTGGAACTCTCATGGGGGGCGAGGCGTTTCCATTCGAGGCGGGCTTGGCTCTTGACGAGGTCTTTCTCACGCCCATCTACAGAAGGGGTGAGACCTACGCCATGCTGAAGATCGGAAAGCATTCGGGCGCGGATGAACTCGAGCTCGACCACGCCCTCATCGGTCACCACGTGTCGGAATACGTGGCTCTCGAGGGCGGCAAAATGGCGGCCATCTTCACGCCGTTCAACGGAGAGCACCCAAGCGACCTCGGCTTCTCGTCGCGCCGCCTAGTGCACGACGTCTTGTGGGGTGGTCAGTTCAACGACGAAGGTGTGCGCGTGAAAGCACGTTTCCTTGGACTCGACCTTGGGGCGGAGGCCTGGCGAGGACATTCGTTTCCTGCTCAGCAGAAGGGATCGGACAGGCCGGCGTTCGACCTCTACGGCCGTTATAGCTTGGGCAATGAGAGCCTAAAGTTCCAGACAGGCGGCTTCTTTTTCGACTCCAAACCCCAGGCACGAGACGACGATCGGACCGACGGTTCTCATTCACATTCCACTGAGACCGTCGCCACCGACCCAACATATTTCGACGGCACCACCAGAATCTATGGTGCGTTCGGAAAGGTGGCTTGGAACCCGCAGGAGTCGCTCCGCGCAGGCCTGCAGGGGGAGGTGAGCCAGTCTGAATCGAAGGGTCGTCTGCGGGATGCAACGCGCGAGTCCTCGTTCGACAACAAGACGATTGGTTACTGGGGCGAAGCTTTTCTAGGCTACGACATCGCGACGTTGAGTATCCGTTCGGAAAGACTGAAAGTGAATAACACGATCCGCGGCAATGCGGCGCCGGCGCTCTCTGAGAAGCTTGGGTTCCTCGCGAGCCGTAAAGACCCTTACCGGCACACACTCAGCTATCAACACACCTTCGACGAGTGCTACAGAATGCGCGCCGAATGGGTCCGCGACCTCACCACTCTGCGCAGGAAAGATGTTTTTGTTGTGAGCGCGGTTTGGAGCGGGATGGTTTTTCACTGGACACCATGACCACGTTCAAAGCGACTAATGCCCCGGGAAAGAAACGTGGGGACTCCCCGCCAATACCGGCCATTATTGATGCGGTGATATCACTAGCCCTCGAGCCGCTTGAAGTTATCGCCAGTGCGAAAACTCCAGCCTCTCTTCAGTACGTGACAGACCTGGTGCCCCCTGCTTCACGAGCGCCGCGTCGATGTTCACCTCGCTCATGTCATTGACAATGAACGCCACGCGAAAGCCCTAACGGTTGTTCAGAATGTGGTTGAGCAAGGTCGTCTTTCCGGTACCGAGGAATCCGGACAAGACCGAAACGGGGAGCTTGGCTGCGTTTGGTGTGGATCGCTTTGGGCTGGCCTCTTCGAGAGTGTGGACAAGGAAAATCACAGATGATACAGCGATATCATTATCGGCAACATTAGGGCGTTGTCCAGGTCCTCCATGTCAGAGCCCAAGGCTTACCCTTCCTTCTCAAGGAGATATTCATGCCATTCCTCCATTCATCCATTGTTCGAGCTGCCCTTGCCTTTACTGGCGTCGCGCCTCTGGGTGTCGCGTCTTTTCCTTGCGCCTATGCCGCCGAAGCCTCTTTCAACGGTGAAACCATCTCGACGCTCGGTGACGCCTCGACGCTCACACTCAGCGCCACCCGCGCCTCGGGCACAGGATCTTTAGTGTTCGCGAACAAGCTCGACGCCATCGGAGAAGATACGAGCCACGCACTCTCGTTCACACTGAAAGACGGCGGATCACTCACGTTTGTGGCCTATGCGGACCCTTCCTTAGGCAAGGGCCTCGAGTTCGTGTTCACGCGTGAAGGACGCGCTCTGAAAAGCTTCGTGCGAAAAGGGGGAGACGACGCTTCCTCGCTGGATTTTTCGACGGAACTTTCCAATATCAACGCGAGCCGTGTCATCAATTTGCAAATCGATGTCCACGATGGTGAGTCCCCCGCACACCTCATCGTGTGGGATGGACTCGAAGGCCATTTCCACGACGACAACGCGCTCCTCAACACGGAAGAAACAGGTGGCTCACCTGGCAACGGAGAAGGCCAGCGCCGCGGCGTTGTTCTAAAGGACGCCACTCTTCTTAAGGCGGCCGTCAGCGAAGCAAAGTTCCACCACCATCACTGACGAACCGAAAAAACACTCCCTGATGAGGTTCCCTCCGTGAAAGTCCCCCCGCGTTTTGCTCTCGCCACCGTTTTGTGTTTGCTTTCGGCCTGCTCTGACGATGGCAAAGTGGGAACAGAAGCGGACGAGCCCGAGGCACCTCCCGTGACCTCACCCACTCCTAAACTTCAGGATCAAGGGTTTCTTTCGGCCGAGGCAAGCGCGCAGAGATTCCGCGACATGTGCGCACAAAAAGACCTCGGCACGGAAGCGCGGCGGACCATGGAGGTGCTTTTGCGTGATGTGGCGCAGACACAGGACTGCGCCAAAGCCGCAGCAAAAATGGACGGCTTGCGCAGCCTGACCCTCCGGGAGAAGGGGCTTGTGGATCTTTCCCCCATCGCGACGTTCTGGAACCTGAAGGAACTCGACCTTTCGGGCAACGCCATCGAGGACCTACGACCTCTTTCGGCACTTCGTCCGCTCGACAAGCTCTTCCTCAAAGGAAACAGAATCGTCAACGTCGCCCCCCTGTCTTCGCTCGATGGCCTTCGTGATCTTCACCTCTCGGAAAATCAGGTCGCTGACGCGTCGCCACTAGCGAAGATGGCTTCCCTGGAACGCCTCTACATGGAGGGAAACAGGCTCTCGTCCATCGTGTTCGTCTCAGGGCTCCCGCGGCTCTCGAAGCTCAATCTTGCTGGGAACGTCATTGAAGACGTTTCGCCCTTGAGTCAGGTCCGAGTACTCACAGACCTGGATCTCGCGCGCAATCGCATCTCAGAC
>JBIKVI010000056.1:0-18503 GCA_044356935.1 Silvanigrellaceae bacterium
CTCCACCACACGACTCCGAGATTCCACACATGAATGAATCGTCGACCCTTCAGTCCGTGAGTCGCGCCTTCCGCATTGCAATGATCGCTTCCAGCTTCGCTTTCCTCCCTGCTGCGTTCGCGCAGGGGCCCCACGCCGGCCATGGCGCCATGGGAGGTGCCAGTCAGGGTTCCCAGGCGGCCGCGACTTCGCCTTACGTCAAGGAGGTCATGGCCAAAATGATGTCCATGCACGACGGCATGATGGACGCTTCCAAACTCAACGGGAACGCCGACCACGATTTCCTGCGCATGATGATTCCCCATCATCAAGGTGCGCTGGACATGGCCGAATCCTATCTCAAGTTCGGCAAGGACGAAAAAGTCCGCAAGCTCGCCCGCGAAATCGTAGTGGCGCAGAAAAAGGAGATTGCACAAATGGAAAAGTGGCTCGCTTCGGGAGTCGGCGCTTCGAAGTGAGTCACGCGCCGGGCCTCTGTGCGGGATGAGTCGAAAGGGGACCCCTCGGCCAGGCGGCTGGCGGCCCAGGGAAACTTCTGCCGCCTCCCGGAGCGTCGTCGACGTATCCTGGGTGAATGCGAGCGGTTTGAACCCACCGCCCCAGCGATAATGAAGAGGAGTTCCCGTGGCCGTGAACCATTCCCGCGCATTCCCGCGAGCCGTCTTCGGCATTTGCGCGAGCGCCGCGCTCCTGATGAGCTGCAAGTCGCGCGAGTACAACAACACCGATGTCAAAGCGGCGCAGGGCATACCGCAAGGTCTCATCGCAGAGTACGGGCGCGACCCCGCGCGCAAAGGCATCACGAAATTCGTGATCACCGGATTCGACGCCAAAGGCCAGCCTGCGACCACGGTGACGCGTTACGCTATCGGCGGAGGGGGCTTCTCCCCAATCCAATTCATTCGGGACCCGGACAAGAGCGCCTCTCCCGCCACGTCGGTTTCGGCACCGGGATCCATCGGTGGCAAAAGCGCGCAAGCCCAGCAAGCGGCGCAAGCCCCACAAGCACCGCAAGCCGCGCCTGTCTCGCCAGCGGCAGACGGCACCAACACTTCGAACTTGACGGGCGAAGGGTGGTCCGAAGACCGTCCTGCTGAGGGCGCGGAAATCGGCGCCACGGCGGATGCCGAGGGCGCCGCGGGTGCGGAGGCCAAGGGCAAAGAAGTTCTCCAGGATGCCGACAACCTTTTCGGCACGCTCCTCGAACTCAAAGACGACGAAAACTACGGCTACATCACCAACACGCCCTTCCCTTGCACCGAGGCCGAGGAACTTGTGTTCGGCGAAATCCGCACGACGCGTGAACGCGACAAGGACCAACTCTGCCTGCTCGAGCTCCACACCATGGGCTCTCCGGGAAAGGTTTCGGTCGTGCTCATTGGGCTCGACGCCAAACTCGGCGCCGATGGCCATCTCGACGCCAAGACGGTGAAAGAGGAGATCGCCAAGCGCTTGCGCAGGGATCCGGCCTGGGGAGCGGCCAAAATCGCCGCAGGCTTCGGCGTGCGGAAGCGCTCAATCGACAATGGCCCCCCGGGCTCGCCAGGCGAGGGGATGGACGTCGAGGCCTACGCGCAGTTCACCCATGACGTGTACCACAAGTACAAGGACGTGGTGGACGACAAGACACGAAACACGTGCCTGAACAACTACTCCACCGTCGTAACCCGATGGACCGATTCCCAAGCGCATTTCTGGTGCCAGTTCCCCCACGAGGCCCTTGAGGGCGAGCGTGGAATGGAAGGTGCGCGCACCTGTTACATAAAGAAGATCCTCGAGCTAAAGGGCGCCGACGAAGCCGCTGGGCATTCTCTCACGCGTCCGAACTTCCCCAAGCTCGCAGCGGCCACGGCCGTGCGCCAGTATCACGAGGCGGCTTATCGCCATTGCGTGCTCCAAGGCGAGGGCCCCTTCCTTTGGATCGCGCAGGACACCACGCGTGAAAAGACCTTCGCGTACGTTATGCAGGCGGTCCAGCTCGCCTTCGACTTCAATATCGAAAGCGAACAAAAAGCCGTCAACGCCTTCTACAAGCGCATCGCCAAGACGCGCCCTCGGCGCGTCAACGACACCTACCCCGAGTGGCTGCCCGAACAACCCCGTTACGCCGCTATCATCAAGGTCCAACAGGCGGCGCGGGTAGGCTGGGCCGCGCTTCAAGGCAAGTACGAGCAGTGGCTCAAGACGGGTCCGCAGGGCCCGGGCGTGCCGGGGCGCTTCGCGCCCGGACAGAAGGAGTGATTCCGTGTATTCTCGCGCGGCCCCAACACCCTTCCCGGGAGATGCCGCGTGTCCGTCCATGACTGTCCCCTGTGCCGCCGTCTGAAGTCTCCCCCGCCCGGGCAAAGCCCCCTCGTCTCCGGACGCGCGACCGTGGTTTACGAAGGTCCGTTTTCAGCACAGTGGCCTGGCCACCTTATGCTCGTGAGCCGCCGGCACGTGGTGGAACAGACGGACTTGCGCTCGGCCGTGGCGCGGGAGGCTTTCCTCGAGGTGCTCGATGCCGAACGCGCCGTTCGCCGTGTCACCGGATGCGATAGGGTCAACGTCGTGAAGTTGGGTAACGCTGCGCGCCATCTGCATTGGCACATCGTGCCCCGTTACCTTGAGGAACGCCATCCCGCCCTCACTCCTTGGGAAATCTTGCAGGCGCACCCGTCGCTCAAGGCAGCCTCCGCACCGGCTCGGTCCGAGGAGGTTTACGGCGTGCGTTCCGACGGAAATTGGCCAGCGCAGGGCCTGCGACTCGCTCGGGAGGAACTCCTCGCGCGCCTAGCCGAGGAGTGCGCCATGGCGGTGGAGGAACGCGAACCGGGCATCTTCGGCGCGGCGATTTTCCTGCGCGCTGCCGACCGCGCGAGGCGCGCGGAATCCGCCGCCTTGTCGCTCGAGGACTTGCTCGCGGCCATGCGGGCCGCACCGTCCGCGTGGGAATCGTTCCTCATGCGCCGCAATTACCTCGACCGCGCGTGGGATCACTTCGGCGGAAATGGCGATGCGGGAGAGTTTCCGGAGGAAACCGTCCGGCGCGAAGTCGGCGAAGAGCTGGGCTGGCGTCTTGGAGACATGCGGGAAGTGACGCGTCAGTGGCGTCACGGATTGCTCAGTGGTTTTCTTTACCTCGCCCGCCCAGAGGGTGGTCGGGGCGAAGGTCCTTTGGGCGCGGAGACGTTCGATTGGACTGCGGACACCCCTTGGCGCATATCGTGCGACGAGGTGGCCGAAGCGCGGTGGTTCAACCTTGTGGCCCTCGCGGAAGGCCGGGCGGGCATTCCCCTCGGACCCGAGGTAACCGGGCGCCACCGCGCGGTCATGACGGGCGCGGCGGACTTCCGCGTTGCCGGCGGATAAGTCGGTACCCACTTCCCAATGGCGTTACTGCTAACACTTTTTATGGACTGTATTCTTCCTCTTGCAGCGTGGTTTTTCTGCGCACGCGCAGCGCCAAGCGTGTTCCTTAGTTGTTTCGTCAACTCCATAAAGTCCATGTTTCAAGCCACATCTTGAACATCCAACTTTGGAATCAAACACAACCCGCCCGACGCTCCTCTTGACTTGACGGCCAAAGTTGAGGCAGGTAGTTTCAAGTCAGCAAATCCCATAGAGAAGTCATCTGCTAAGGCTGGGCGAGGGCGGGAGCCCGACCACCAGGCCGGTCTCGACGACGGCCGGTCGGGGGTCGATTACGGACGATCGGATCGGCCAGGGAAGGCCGGCTCCGACCCCGATGCGGACACTTTTTTGCGTAGCGTTCGTCTGGGCACGAGATCCATATCCTCGAGCAAAATGTCGAGGGCGCGGACACTCAGGCCAATCTCCTGCATGGAGAGAAACAGCGAACCAATCATAAGGCCCAAGGCCGCTCCGAAAAGCCAAGTCGCCTCCGCGCTCCGACCGAAGAACACCAGCAGCATCGAAAGGACGCTGGCGAGCATGCTTGCCACACCCACCACCTGCATGTTCCGAATCACCCTCACGCGCCTGCGGAGTGAGGCGATTTGGCGAGAGAGCCCCTCCGAAGCCTCGCGCAAGTGGCGCTCGTGCAAGGAGCGAATCAGGTTCGACACGGCGATATAGCGATTGGTGTAGGCGAGCATGAGGAGAGACACGGCGGGAAAAAGCAATGCCGGAGTCTGGAGGTCCACGGGACGATTGAACATGTGAGGTTGGCCTAAAAAGAGAAGTTCTCACCCAAGTACACTTCGCGCACCCTCTCGAGGCTGGCAACCTCCTGCGGGTCACCCTCGGCGAGGATTTGCCCGCCCGCCAGGATGTAGGCGCGCTCGCAGATGCCCAAGGTCTCGCGCACGTTATGGTCGGTGATGAGTACTCCCAAACCCTCGTCGCGCACCAGGCGCGCGATGAGTTTCTGGATTTCGTCGACGGTCACGGGGTCGATGCCGGCGAAGGGTTCATCGAGCAAAAGGAAACGAGGGGATATGACCAGCGAGCGTGCGATTTCGAGACGACGGCGTTCCCCGCCGGAGAGCGCAAGTCCGAGGCTCTTGCGGATGTGGCCGATACCGAACTGCTCCATGAGCTTTTCGAGGAGGTCCCGGCGTTGAACCCGAGGCGTGCCCCAAACCTCCATCACGGCGAGGATATTCTCCTCCACCGTGAGCTTGCGGAACACGCTGGCGTTCTGCGGGAGGTATCCGATGCCCAAGCGCGCCCGGCGGTGGATGGGGAGCGCCGAGATGTCGACGCCATCGAGTTCCACGCGTCCCGATGTTGGCCGCAAGAGCCCGACGGTCATGTAAAAGCTCGTGGTTTTTCCGGCGCCGTTGGGACCGAGGAGCCCCACGATTTCGCCCGTGTTCACGTAGAAGCTGACATCCTCCACCACGACGCGGGAATCGAACTTTTTCATGAGGTTGAACGAACGAAGGCTCGATGTTTCTTTGCGGGAGGAGGCGGCAGAGGCCGCCGCCGCCGCGGCCGCGGCGGAGCTCGTCACTTGGGGTTCCCTCCGCCGGAGTTCGAAAACTCCTGTTGGGTGCGCGGGTCGAGAATACTGCGGGCGGAACGGATGCGGATATCGCCCGTATCGAGTGCGAGCTCGATGACCTCTCCTTGGAGGAGCTCCACGAAGTACTCGAGCTCGTCGGCCACGGCCCGAATTTCAGGCACGCGTGGATTGGGCCGCTTGAGGATGCTGACACGTCCCTTAGCCACGGCGCGCTCGGGCGTTGTGGTTCCCGCCTTCGAGAACACTTCGGCCGTGTCGCTTTTCATGAGGGTGTCGTCTTGGCGGATTTCGACGTTGCCGGTGAGGATGAGTTTCCCCTTATTGAGTGAACCCTCAAGCACGTCGCCCTGCGTGGAGATCGGCGCATTGGAATCATGCGCGACGACGTCTGCCCCCAAGAGTCCCCCTCCGCCGCTCGGCGCTGTGGTAGGAGTAGCCCCCTCTGGAGTCGCTTTTTTGGCGGGAGTTGCCGAACCCTTTCCGGGAGTCGCATGAATGCCCCCCTGGGGAGTCGGGTTCACCTCCCCTCCCGTGGGAGGAGATTGCGGCCCCGCGGAAGCCCCGCCGCCTGGTGAAGCGCCTTCGCCCCGAGAAGGAGCCTGTGGCGACGCGCTTGGAAGGGGCGCGGGCGTCAAGGGAAGGTCCGGCAGCTCATCAACGAAATCCGCGCGCGCCACGTCTACGGAAGTTGCCGCGGCGATGGCCGCAGTCGCCAGGGCAAACCCGCACGCGAGCGGCATCATGGGAAATGAAGGCGTCACTCGAAAGGTCATTCCCTGCGTCCTTGCCTGCGACCGGAGGAGCTCTCGCGAGGCGGAGGAACGAGCTCGCCGCTCACTCGCCCGCCGAGACGGAACTCCTGCGAATCCATGTTGTAGGTGAGGCCCGTGCCGCGCATGGTGCGTCCGGGCCCTGCGAGGGTCACGGGTTCGGTCGTCTCGAGGAGGCCCTTGATGAAGTCGACTCGGATCTTCTTTGTTCCCACGACATCCGTTCCCGCCAAGGTGATCCGCACGTCGCCGGGAATTTCCACGTGCTCGAGCTTCCGCTCGGAGTCGAAGAAGCCCGCGCCGGATCCCGACACCTGGAGCTGGCCCAAAGCGCGCTTGGCGTCGAGGGCGAGCCGAGGGGCGCCTTGCTCGTCGAAATCCTCGTAACGGACTTTGCCCGCGAGCACCACGCGACCGTTGGTGAAGTAACGAGCCTCGTCGGCCGCCACGCGCGAGGCGAGCGCCTCGCCGCGGTACTGCACGGCACGGAAGGGTTTCACGGTGAGCAGCTCCGAAGTGAAGCCGGCGCCCATGCGCTGAGCGTCGAATTCAGCCGAATAGACCGCCATGTACGCCTGTTGGAACCAGACGCCGAAAGCGACCAGCAACAGGAACGAGATGGCGAACGCGCGTGCGCCCATGGTTCGTTGGCCTCCCCGTGCGGCGGCGAGCGGGCCAGACTTGGGCACACCGGCTGCGGCACACACGCGACGATATCAGAGCGGAGGGCGCATTGGCGAGCCGCACTTCCGCGCGAACGCGTCGAGGAATGCGTCGCCCGCGGTGGAACCGAAGCTCTCCGGATGGAATTGGCACAGGAGCCAGGGGACATGGTGGCCAACGGCGAGGAGGACGCCGTCCTCGGCACCGACGAGGGTTCGAAAGGCACGCCCGAAGGGCTCGTCGTCGAGGGGGACCGCCAAGGAATTGTGCAGGGTCACGTGCCCCTGCGCACGAACGGAGCCGAAGTCGGGTCCAAGCTCCAAGGGGCCCGTCAAGTGCACGCGGCGCCCGTGCACAGGAGCGAGTCCGCTCGGAAGGCTGGCCACGTTCGCTCCTACGGCCCAACCCGCTGTCTGCAATCCCAAGCAAATGCCCAACAAAGGGAGCATAGGCAGAGCCGTCGCGTGAGCCGCAAGTAGGGTACGGCACAACGCGAGAGTCGCAGGATGCTCGCGCGGATGGCCCGGCCCCGGACCGAGCACGAGGCCATCGTAGGAGAGACTCAGAGCCCCGACAGAAGCTTCAAATGGCAACTCCTTCTGCCCCCGCACGAGCGCGGCGACCTCCACATGGGCGCCGCGCGCGCGAAGGGCCGCTACGAGGTTGCCGGCGAAAGAGTCCTCATGGTCAAGGAACAGGATCCGCGGCCCGGTCATGGCGAGTCCTCCCAAAAACGGCGCACCGACGAGAGCTTCCAAACGAACTCTCGGATTTCGGCACGCGCTTCGGAAAGCGTCGTGATGCCCGCGCCCACGCCTACCGAAACACCCCGGCCATCGCGACAGAGACTCCGGATGCACACACCTGAGTCAAAGGAACCGTCGGCGGCCTGCCAACCCACGATCCCCGTGTAGTAGCCCCGCTCCTCAGGCTCGAGGGTCGCGAGGATTTCACGAACGCGCTTTTTGGGCGTTCCCGACACCGATCCCGCCGGCAGGAGACTCGGGAGGAACTCGTGAGGCTCGCGCCTCCCCGAGCGCAGACGACCAAAAGGGGTGCTTTGCATTTGGAGGAGTCCTCCGGCCTCCCTGACAAAGAACGGCGCACGCACTGCGACGCTACCCGGCTCGCACACGGAGTTGAGGTCGTTTCGCAGGAGGTCGGTGACGAGCACGAGCTCCGCTGTTTCCTTAAGTGATGCCCAGAGCGCTTGGGCCTCCCCGAGCGCGGGGAGCGCGCCGCTCGGGCGCGTTCCCTTGATGGGCTCGGTGAACGCGTGGCCATCTGCGGTGGTGCGGACGAATCGCTCGGGCGACGAGAGCAGCACCCCATCGCCATCGCTTCCC
The DNA here is from genome assembly GCA_044356935.1 of Silvanigrellaceae bacterium. GTDB lineage: Bacteria > Bdellovibrionota_B > Oligoflexia > Silvanigrellales > Silvanigrellaceae > JADCJN01. Next base: position 7,749 of record JBIKVI010000056.1, read on the forward strand.
ACCACGTAGGCACCGAAGCGGACACCTTTCGCTGCGCACCGCGCCAAGTGGGCAGCGGGCCCAGGCAGCGAGGACACGCCGGGAAGGGCCACGCGCGTCGTAAGATTCGCGAGGTAACAGTCGCCTGAAAGTTCATGCGCGGCCAGACGGGCGAGCGCCGACTCCAGGAGCCGCTCATCGAGTCGGGCCTCCGACAGGGCCCGGGCGATACCCTTGGCGCAAAGGGCATCGCGACCGATTTCCTCCCGTGGACTCCCGCACTCCTCCAGAGGAGTCGCGAGGGGAACATCGTGCCAGGCGTCGCACAGTGCGAGGGTGGCTTCGGCCATGGAAGGTTGAGCGTCGACATCGGTCCAAGTCCATTGGGGAGCGCCATCACCCGAGGGAATCCGCACTCGGAGTTCTGCGCACCCCACGATGACCCGCCAGGGCGCGCAGGGAGGCGCAAGGAGGGGATCGTCGGATGCAGGACGCATCGCTGGCCCGGCCATGGGAAAAGGAGCCACCAGGAGGGCAGGCCGACCCGAGTTCCGCGCGCGCTCCAAAGCCTCCCACGCTGCGCGCGCATCTCGATGGACCAGCTCTTGGGCTCTCCCAAGCACGAAGGCAACTTCGAGAGCGTCCGTTTCGTTCCAAATGACTTCGAGGGATCGAGGCCCGCGCTCTACCGCCACGTATGCTTTTTCATCGGGGAAAGCGAAACCAGCTCCGCCGGAACGCCTCGAAAAGAAACAGACGCCATGCCGACCCCAAAGCGCCTCCAGGCTCCGAGACAGACTTTCCAAGGGTGAGCGAGGCCTCGCCTGCTCCTCCCGAAAAACAGGGGAAGTGTCGTCGCCCCCAAGAGGGCCTGCTTGGTCCCGTGCCACCGAGGCGATAAGATGACCCTCCCGTACATCCAGCCGCGAGGTCCGCATGAAGTCCAAGGATGAAATCGTAACCAACTGGCTCCCCCGTTACACAGGCACCAAGGTTGAGGACTTCGCGGACAACATTCTGCTTACTAACTTCCAAAGCTACGTCAACAAGTTCGCGGAGAAGATGGGGGTGCCAGTCAACGGCATCGACAGACCCATGCCCAACGCAACGTGCCAAGCCCACAACATTTCCATTATCAACTACAGCATGGGCTCGGCCAACGCCGCGACCATCATGGATCTCCTACAAGCGCGACACCCCAAGGCGGTCCTCTTCCTGGGCAAATGCGGAGGCCTGAAAAAAACCACCGAAATAGGCCACTTCATCCTGCCCGTCGCCGCCATCCGCGGCGAGGGAACGTCCAACGATTATTTCCCGCCAGAAGTACCAGCGCTGCCTTCGTTCAAGCTGCATAAATTCGTTTCGCAGAAGATCGTCGAAGCGGGACTCGATTACCGCACGGGCGTCATCTACACCACAAACCGCCGCGTTTGGGAGCACGACCTCGCCTTTCAGGCCCGGCTTCAAGCCATGACCTGCCTTGGAATAGACATGGAGACCGCGACGATATTCATTGTCGGGCATCACAACGACATCCCGCGCGGCGCGCTCCTCCTCGTGAGCGACGTGCCCATCACTCCCGAGGGCATCAAGACCGAGGCGGTCGACAAAGTAGTCAACGCGACCTGGTCTGACATCCACCTCGACCTCGGCATCAAGAGCCTCATCGAGCTCGAGACGCAGGGCGAGCCTATCAAGCACTTCAAGTATTGAGGAAACCCATGTCCTCCCGTTCAAGACGCCCCATGACCTTTCGCCAATGTTTCCTTCCCGTCGCTTCCTGCGCCGCGCTGATCGTTCTTGTCGGCTGCGCTTCGAAACAGGAGGCCGCAGCGCCTTCGGCAAGCGCCCCATCATCGGCGCCTTCCGGCGCGCCAAAGGCGTCGACGAAAACCTCCACCACGGCTTCGAAGTCCACTGCGGGTCCTTCAAGCCCGTCGTTCGAAGTCGGCAACGGCGTGCGCGTCCAAACGCGCGTCCTGCCCAATGGCCTCACGATCCTGATTGCGAAGAACCCGCGCGCTCCGCTGGTTTCGGTCTACCACTGGGTCAAAGCGGGCAGCCTCCACGAGAAGCCGGGCACAACCGGCATCGCGCACCTTTTCGAGCACATGATGTTCCGTCCCCTCGGCGAGGGCAAACAGGGCTTCTTCGACACAGCGCGCGCCCTCGGAGCCGAGGTCAACGCCAACACCCGCTTCGAGAGCACGGTGTACACGACCACTGTACCCGGCAGGAATCTCGGTCCGCTCCTCGAAGCCGAGGCCGCGCGCTTCAAGACGCTCACGGTCACCGACGCCCTGCTCGACGTGGAACGGCGCGCGGTTTGGAGCGAGTACTCGACCAAGTTCGACGCCGATCCAAGCTTCGACCTCTGGTACGCGCTCTACGGCGCCGCCTTCCCCAAGCATCCTTATGGCTGGTTCATCATCGGCATGCGCGAGGATCTCCCTAAAATCACCGCACGCGATTGCAATCAGTTCTTCCAGGCCTTTTATCGGCCCAACAACGTGGGTCTGGTCATTGCTGGCGACGTGGACATCAACGCCACGATGGCTCTCGTGGAAAAGCACTACAGCTCGTGGGAGAAGGGCAAGGACTCCGCGTTGCCGCCCCCGTTCGAGGGTCGGCCTGGCCCCGTGAAGGCGGTCTCCAAACTCCCCGCGGGCGGGCGCAAGGTCCTCGCCGGCTGGCGCCTGCCGCCCTTTACGGCCGAAACCGCGCTGCGCCTCGAGCTCGCCAACCACATCCTCTTCGACTCCTCCAACGACCTCGCCTCGCGGCGCTTTGTCGATCGCGAGAAGCTCGCCGCGAGCGTGGGTTCGTTTAGCTTCGGTTACGGCAACGGGATGCTCACGGGCGTCGCGCAACCCCTGCCCGGCGTTGCCGACGACAGGCTCGCCGCCGCCTTCACCGCGCTCAAGGCCGATTTCGACACCCTGCCTGTGGCCCACTACGAGGCGTACCGGAAGGAGTTCCAAGTAGGTGTCGCCGAAGGGCTCGAACGTAACGAATCCATCGTCGACGCCTTGGCAACGGCCTGGGGCAAGTACGGGGATCCGACTCTCGTCGCGAAGTGGAGCCGACAGGCGCCGGCGGTCTCGCACGCCGAAATGCGCACGTTCCTTGACGGTATCCTGCGCGAAGACAACTTCGTCTACGTGACAACGCCCACCACGGAGGCGCCCAAGAAATGAAACCGCTCACCCCTTCCGCGCGCGTCGCGGGTCTCGCGATGGCCCTCTCGCCCGCCCTGCTCGCGGTGGCCGTCGCTCGCGCCACCGAAACCGAACTCGTGCCACCGACCGAGAGGGCCGCGCTGTCCAACGGCGCCCCTCTGGAAGTGGCCCCGAACGCCAACCTGCCGCGCGACACGGTTGTTGTTACGTTCATGGGTGGCGCGGGCAAGATTCCCAAGGACAAGCAAGGCGTCTCGAGCATCCTGTTCGACGTCCTGGCGCAGGGGCCCGAGGGCATGACCCAGGAACAATACAAGGAGAAGCTCTTCTTCGCGGGAGGGAGCATCTACTTCCGTACCGACTTCCGGGCGACCTACCTCGTTGTGAAGGCCCCCCCCGAAAAAATCCCCGCCATGCTCGCACTTGCCCGCGACGTCTTGTCGAGGCCCAAACTCGACGCCGAGCGTTTCGCGGAAGGAAAGGCCAAGGCCCTCACAGCGCGCGCCGCGGCCAACGACTCCATGTCGTTCGTGTCTCGTTACTTCACCACCCGCGACTTGTTTGGCTACCATCCCGAGACCCTCAACGACACAGGCTCGCCGCGCACGATTGGGGCACTGACCATCGAGGATGCCAGGGCAGCCAAGGCGAACCTCTTCGACTGGGAGTCGGCCTTCTACACGTCCACCGGCCCATCGCGCGCCGCATCCCTCAAGGGAACCCTGGAAGCTTCGCTGTGGCCGCCGGCATCGCCTGAGCGCCCCCGCGTTTGGCGCCCCGCGCGTTTCGCGCCGCCTCCGACGCTCAAAGGATCCTCGCCCACGCCCGAGGCCGTCGTCATCGATAAGCCCGGCGCCACCGACAACCAAATCTATTTCTACTTCCCCCTGACTCTCAAGCACGATTCGCCCGAGGCGCACGACGCCAACGTCGCGCACGAGATCCTCGGTGGCGGCCTCACCGGTGATCTCGGACGGGTCCTGCGCGTCGAGCGCGGTCTCACCTACAACGCGAGCTCGTTCGTGGGTTCGCGACTGCCGGTATGGGGCGTTTACACCTTCGGGGGCATGTTCCAAACGCAGGATCTCCTGGCCGGCGTGCTCGAGGTCGTCGACAAGTTCCGCACGCGCCCGCTCACCGAAGCCGAGGTTCTCCTGGCCAAGGACGGGGCGAAGACAGCTTTCCAAGGCGCTTTCGAATTGCCCTCGGATATGCTCTTCGAGCGCATCCGTTACCGTCTCTACGGACTCGATACGCGTTTCCTTGAGTCGTACCTCCAGGATCTCGAGAAGGTCGATACCGCGCGCGTCAAGGCGTTCGTCGACGCCAAGGTGCGACGCGAAGGCGGCCGCCTCTACGTGATGGGCGATCGCTCCAAGGTCGAACCTGTTCTGCGCAAGGTCGGCATAAAAAAGATCCGGTTCGTCAAGGTTTCGGACATCCGCTAACAGCGCGCGCCCTGCGCGCGGAGCAGAGCGAACGGAACGGAGTGAACGGAAGGGAGCGAACGGAACGGAGCGAACGGAACGGAGCGAACGGCCGACCGCACGTTCAACTCCGCACGCCCGCGGCGCTAAGGGAGGGATCGCGAGTTCTTCCCGGTGATGAGACCGATGCCAAACGACAGCAGCCACAAAACCAAGAACACCACGAACAGAATTTTGGCCAGCGACGCTGCGCCGGACGCAATACCGCCGAAGCCGAAGAGTGCCGCCACGAGTGCGAGCACAAGGAAGGCGAATGACCAACGCAGCATGACCTTACTCCCATTTATCGGTGGGTTGGAAAACACGCTCGTTCAACCGAGCCGGACGACTTTCCGCGCGTATCGGAGCGCCGAGCAGATACGCACTGCCGAATTTGAGGGCTTTGTCCGAAATTCCGTAGACGTCGTACTGGACGGCGTCGATGCGCTCTCCGATGCAATCACCCTGGCGGGCCGCGGCCGCGACGTCGCGGGCTTGGTCGACTTTCCAATCGGTGATGCCGCACAGGCGCGCGGCGTTGAGCGCACGCGCTCCGTCCTCGGTCGTCGCTTTCACGCTCACCGACTTCGGGGTCAAATCCACGCGATTGAGGCCATTGGCAAGATCATCGCCATTGCCCACCTTGAACTCGCCCACGTAACGGATCTCGGCCGTCTGCGTAGCGCATTGGTCATCGGAGTGGACGGTGATCTTCTTCTGGTACTTGTTCCCTTGGAATGCGTAGAAGGCTTTGCCCGAGAGGTCGAGGGGTCCGAACGCATCGCACGTCGATGCCCAAGCTCCTTGGAGGCTGGGCGCGCGCGCGAGATTGCGGCCGGCATCTCCGACATCGTCGGAATCGTCTTCTTTGCCGCAAGCGGCAAGGGCGAGGGCTCCGGCGAGGAAGAAGACGTGTGCTCCCTTGACGATCATGCGATTCTCCTTTGTCCGTTGGTCGAAGCGTCCGCAAGAGCGGAAGGGCGATGCGTTCCCCGATTCGAGCTATTCAGGAATCGTGCCAACAATTGCAGCGCTCGCTTTGCCCTCAGTGTGTGAGGAAGAAGGGGCTGTGCGCCATTTTCTTCGGAGTCGTCGGCTTCTAGCGACGGTGGCGATGAAGTCGGTGTTTGGAATTTCGAACAGAGGACGCCCCAAAAATGCATACAGCTCAGAGGCATTCCCCTCCTCAAATTGGGTCAAGATGCGGCGAGGTTTGCATGTCCGCTTTTTTGAGTGGCGATTCATGCGTTGGCATGCTTTTCGCAAAAGCACGACAAGGAGCTTCTTCCGCTCCGCATTCGGCCTACCGCCTCTCCTACCCCGCCCCAGACTCCCCTTTCGACCTACCAAACATCCCCTTTCCTCCCATCCCCTTCCCGAATGCGGACGGAAAATCTTCCCATGCGGAGGAGCGTCCATGAACTCGTCTCCTCCTCGGCTCCTTGTCCTGTGGAATGCTTCGGCACGATCGGGTGCGCAACGCGCCGAGGACTTGTTGAGTGCTCTGAAACGCCTTGGCGTGCCTCTCATCGAAGCCCCTGGCCAGGACTCCCCCGCAACCTTCGCGGAAGCTTTGCTCACAGCGCGCAATGCCGGGGCCGAGCGCGTCGCCGTGGTCGGAGGCGATGGAACGCTCAACTGCGCCTTACCCTCCCTCATGGAGTATGATCTCCCCGTGCTCTTCGTGCCCTCGGGAACTGCCAACAATAGCGCGCGCAACCTCGATCTCCCCATGGAAATCGACGCGCTCGCGATGCTTGCCGTCGAAGGCGCCGAGAGGCGCGTCGACGTGGGGTTCGCCAACGGAACGCCTTTTGTCACGGTCTGCGGAATCGGACTTTCAACATTGGTCAATGCCACGGTCCCGAGCGCCATCAAGAGATGGCTCGGCCCGCTGGCCTTTCTCGTGCAACTGCTCAGGGTCGCCTGGAAGGCGCGCCCTTTCCGCGTCCGCGTTGCCCTCGCCGATGGCCCGCCCCTTTACCTGCGCAACGTGCACCAGGTGAGCGTCGTCAACGGACGCTACTTCGCCACGGGCCTGTCGGTTACCGAGGACGCCACGCTGGAAGACGGCCAGCTCGACGTCCTGTGCGTCCACTTCCGTAAGTGGTGGCACGGGCTCTTTTACGTTGCGATGTTCCGGCGCGGCACAGCGAGCCGCCTCACAGAGGTCACCCATATTCGCACGGCGAATGCCACACTCTTCTGCCGCCACCGCAGGCTCGACGTGGACGGCGACGTCAAGGAATCCGTTCCAGTACGCTTCACGCTGAAACCCCGCGGCTTGCGCGTCATTGTTCCTCTCTAAGCATCCTTTAGAAACGTAAGCGCATGGCCTCGTGCAGTCGCGCAATTCGCACGAGGCCTTGTGTCAGGAGCGCCGCCCGCTCGTCGGCGCTGATGGGAACGTGGCCCTGGGAATGCATCCCCATGGATTCGCGCGCGAGCTCCTCAACGTCTCCGAAAACATTTCCGAGGGTATCAAAACCGAGGACCTTGGCGGATCCCTTGAGGCGATGAGCCAGCCGCACGAGTTCGGCCAGGTCGGCGCGCCCGAGGACTTCGGATAAGCGCGGGATTTCGTCGCCGAGATTCGCCACAAACTGCACGATGATTTCGCGCAGACCTTCGTCGGTTTCATACGGCGAGCTCACATCGCGCTCGCGGATTGTGGCCTCGGACCCTTCGGTGGAGTGGACGGAGCCGGGCGTCATGTCGTCGCCTCCCTGGCGGGCTCACTGCCAATACGGAATTCTTCGGCAATGAATCCATGTTTCTCTAGCATGCGGTAGATGTCCGCGCGGTAGCGACCAATGGCACGGGACACGTCGGAAATGTTACCCGACGCTTTTCGAAGGTGGTGCTCAAGGTAGGCGCGCTCGAACGCGAGGCGGGCTTCGGTCAGCGGTAGATCGAGGGACAGCGACGAGGTGAACAGCGTCGCTCCCTCGGCCTCGTGCCGTGCGGTAGCTCCCAGGCGGGGAGTCATGTTGAGGTGGAAAAAGACATCCTCAGGATGGAGTCGATCGTCGGGCGAGAGAACGACGCCGCGTTCAATGCTGTTTTGCAGCTCCCGCACGTTCCCTGGCCACGGGAAAGTGAGGAAACGCGCGAGGAGGGCCTCGTCGGGGTACTGCACGGCGCGCCCGAAGCGGGTGTTGCATTGGTCGAGAAAGTGACGCACGAGCTGAGGAATATCTGAAATGCGCGAGCGCAAAGCGGGTGAATGAAGGACGACCACGTTAATGCGAAAGAAGAGGTCTTCCCGAAAACGGCCGGCGGGCACCTCTTGTTGAAGGTCGCGATGCGTTGCGCACACCACGCGAGCACGCAGAGGAACAGGCGTGTGGCTGCCCAGGGGGACGAAGTGGCGTTCCTGAAGGACGCGCAGGAGCTTGGTCTGCAACACAAGCGGCATGTCGCCGATTTCATCGAGTAAGATGGTTCCGCCGGCGGCCACCTCGAAAAGCCCTTTTTTGTCGGTCCGCGCGTCGGTAAACGAGCCCTTCTTGTGGCCAAAAAGTTCGCTTTCCAGCAGCGCCTCTGGAATGGCGCCGCAGTTCACGGCGCAAAAAGGCTCATTGCGCCGCCCCGATATGGAGTGGAGCGCTCGCGCGATGACCTCCTTCCCAGTGCCGGATTCTCCAAGAATGAGAACGGTGGAATCGATGTCTTTGACCCGATCCATTCGCGCTTTGAGGCCCTTGATGGCCTCGCTCTCCCCGATGAAGCCCGGCAGCCCGCCGTCGCGGATGGTCGCCTCCGCCCTTCGGCGGTGCTCAAGGAAACGGCGCAACTCCTCCTCGAGTTTCTCGTGGGAGAGGTCTTTGGTTAGGTACCCCGCCGCACCGCGGCGCATGCTCTCGACGGCCTGTGCGACGGAGTTGGAGGCGGTGAGAATGAACACACCGGCATAGGGTTGCTCTTTCAGAATGAGGGGGAGCCCTTCGAGCCCCGAGCGCGACCCTAAAGTGAGATCGAGCAACACGACGTCGTATGTGACTCGATGCAGCGCGAGCGCGAGTTCCTCGAGGCTTCCTGCCTCGTCCACCTCGAGGTCGAGACGTCGCAGGGTGAGGGCGTAGGTCTTGCGGACGATGGGGTCATCATCGACGATGAGGAGTCGAACCGTCTTCATGGCGCCTTCCGTGCGGTCTGATGAGGGGGAGACCCTCGGGGATAACCGAACGTTAGTTCGAGGGCTAACCACTCGCAACCTAAAATGCAGGGAAAAACCTACACTCCCTAAGCTGCTAATCCACGTCTCTCCCTGCGATGAAATTTTCCGCTTCGCGACTTTTCGGGTTGGTGAAGAATTGGGGTGTCGGTGTGAATTCCACCACCCCGCCGTGAAGCATGAAGAGCGTTTGGTCGGTCACGCGGCTCGCCTGGTGGAGGTCGTTGGTCGCCCAAATGACGGTTGTATGCTCGGCGACCTCCAAAACGAGATTCTCTGTTTGGCGCAAAAGCACGGGATCCATGCGTACGAAAGGTTCGTCGAGCAGGAGGAGCCGCGGTTGGCGAAGAAGCGCTCGAATGACCGCGAGCTCCTGGAGGAGTGGGGGCTCGATTTGACTCGGCATCAGCTCCGCGAGGGCAAGCATCATGGCTCGATTGCGGGAGGAAAGAGGGAGCGCCTCGAGGATCTCGTGGTAGGAGCGCGGGCGTTCTTCACCGAGGAGCCTTTGCGAGAAGTCGAAGTTTTCGGCCATGGACAGGGGCAACCACGCATTCTGCTCGCTCACCAGCGCCGTGTGAGCCTGAAGTGCGGCCAAGGCGCTTGGGCCGGGTCGCTCGGGTGTCACGGTTTTCCCGAGTATCTCGGCGAAGCCCGACTGGGTAATGCCCCGGGGCTCGTAGGCCGTCTCCCACACCGTTTGACCTAACACCGAAATCAACATGGATTTGCCGGACCCCGCGGGACCGATGATGGCCATGGATTCGCCCGCCCGCAGCGAAAAGCTCACATCGCGAAGGGGCGAGAGAAAACCCGAGTGGAGGGCGTAATGTCGGAAGCCCAGAGCGATGGGCGCCTCGGTTGCCAGGGGAATCTCGGACATCATATAGCGGAGCGTCTCCGTGCGGATGCGCCCCACTGCGCAGGCACGCGGTCGGAAAGATACGCGAAGGGGATGCGCATGGACAAGGTGGACCTCGGCTTCTCTCATCTGTCGGTTCCTGTGGCTGACGTCGATGCGTTCACGCGCGCCTGTCGAGACCTCCTCGGTTGGCGAGTCGGTCGCTACGCCGTCGGTGTCGCGGTCAACTTTCTGGAAGCGCCTTCCATCACGTTCGAGAATGCCGGCACCCAGCCTCTGAGGCTGACCGTGAAGTCTGCCGACGTCCTGCGCGACGCCCTGGCGCTTCAAAACTCGGGCCTCACCCTCCCTGCGCCTTCGGCGCGCATTCAAGCCCGTGGCAAATGCACCGAGCTGAATTTTTGTGCCGGCACCATGTTGGAAGTCGTCGAGGATCTTCCCGCATCCCTGGAGCTCGTGGAGCCCCAGGGACGCTGGCGCGCCTCGTTCCTCGAGTCCCTGCGCGACGCCCACGCCGAAGGACGCCACGGCGATTTACACCCCGAAATGGAGGAAGACGCATTCGCCCGCTACCTGGCGAACCTCCTCGCGCAGAAGCACGAAAAGGCACCAGGACGAGTCCCCCAGACGACCTACTGGGCGGTCTGCAATGCCACGTGGCTTGGCCGGATCTCCGTTCGGCATGAGCTCGACATTTCCTTGGGACAACGCTTCGGGCAGGTGGGCTATGAAGTCGCACCCCGCTTCCGCGGACGGGGTGTCGCCAAGGCCATGGTGCGCGCTTTCTTGCCCGTCCTCTCTGGACTCGGGATGCGGGAAGCCCTGGCCACCTGCGATGAATCCAACATCGCCTCCCGCCGCGTGCTCGAGGCCATCGGCGCACGTTATAAAGGGCGCTTCGAGCCCGCCGAAGGGTCGGCGAAACTCCACTACGTTATCGACGTACCGGGAGCGTCTTTATAAGGGGAGTGCTCCGCAAATTCCCGAAACAAGCGTTCGATGCCCTGCTTCTCCTCCTCGAGGGCATGCGCGATCGCTTCGCTAAAGGCGGGGTGAAAGACCGTGTGGGCGGAATACGTGAGGGTCGGCTAG
>JBIKVI010000057.1:0-18490 GCA_044356935.1 Silvanigrellaceae bacterium
GCTCGTGACACTGTCGGTGCGCAGCGGATTCGACGTGTTCCTGAAGCGACCGGTGCCCGTGCGCGTTGCCCTCTCCACCACGCCTCTGGGGTTCGTCCTTGGAAGGACGGCGGGTCCCCGTGAGCGGCGCATTCAGGAATTCATCGAGGCGTGGCCCGCCAAGCGGCGAGGCCTCGCCGACGCCCCCGACCTCCTGGCCGCCTATGCGGTTCTCGGCGCGTCGGCATTGAGTCTTCTCGTCGCGCTCGGATCCACGCGGCGCAGGATGCGATCATGACGCTCACTCCCCTCTCATACGTGCTCCTTTTCGCTCAGAGCAACGCGCTAGAACTGCCCGTGCTCGCCTGGGGCTACCGGCGAACGCAGTCGGTTCCGCGCACCCTGGCGCTCGGAACCCTCTCGAATCTCATCACGCATCCAGTGGTCATTTTCTTGTTCATGGCATCCGGTTGGTCGCATTGGGTCGCCGTTCTCGCCGCAGAGTTTTTCGCTGTGGTTGTCGAAGCCTTCCTCCACGTCGGTTTCGGCGACGGGCTGCGCTTGCGCGACACTCTGATTTGGAGCCTCGTGGCGAACCTCGTGTCGTGGCAGGTTGGCCCGTTGCTAACGCTCTCGTGGGCGAGCTTATCTGCTTCCTGAGCTTGTGCCACCGCGCTCGAGAGGGCGCTGTTGTGGGCCAACCCCCCTTTGATGCACACTCACGGGCTCAACTAGGGAGCCCCATGCCATGAGCGCATCAAACACCGACGCGAAGCCCCGCCTGTTCCTCATCGATGGCATGGCCCTCCTCTTCCGATCGTTCTACGCCATGGGTCGCGCCAATCTCACCTCGCCCGACGGCGTGCCCATAGGTGCCGTTTACGGGTTCCTGCGCATCGTGCAGAAGATCCTTAAGGAACAGGGCGTCACGCACTTCGCGGTCACCTGGGATCTCAAGGGGAAAACCTTCCGGCACGAGAAGTTCGCCGCCTACAAGGGCACACGCTCCGAGACGCCGCAGGAGCTCCTCGAGCAAATCCCGGTGCTCAAGGCCATCCTCGAGGAATGCGCCATCCCTTGTTACGGCGTGCCGGGCTACGAGGGCGACGACGTCCTAGGAACGCTAGCACTGCGCTTCGCGCCGACCCACGAGGTTTTCATCGTCTCCTCCGACAAGGATTTCATGCAGATCGTGGATAGCCACGTGCGCATCTTTTCGCTCAAGTCGGGCGACGAGTACGTCGTCATGGGGCCCGAGCACGTGGTCGATTATTTTGGAGTGCCGCCCGAGAAGGTCGTCGACGTGCTGTCCATCATGGGCGACAAGGTCGACAACGTCCCGGGCGTCAAGGGCATCGGCGAGAAGGGCGCAGCCAAACTCATCTGCGAGTTCGGATCGCTCGAGAAAGTCTACGAGAACCTCGACAAGGTGGCCAATGCGCGCACGCGCGGCCTGCTCGAGCAGTACAAGGCTGACGCGTTCCTCTCCAAGGAGCTCGTGACTCTCGCCACGGAGGTCCCGCTCGAGGTGAGCGAGGAGGCGCTTCGCTACGACTGGACACGATTGTGCAGTGAGCCCGGCGTGAGGCGCGCGTTTTCCACGCTGCGTATGCCCTCGCTCCTGCGCGCACTCGATGGCGCGGGAAGTGGCGGTGCGCCGCGGGCGGGAACGTGGCCCAACGTTCCCGCGACGAAGAAGCAAGCCGCCGCCGACGGCCACACCGACTTGTTCGGCAACCCCCTCGATTCCCCTGGCGAGGGGGAAGGCGAGGGCGAGGGCGAGGGCGAGGGCAAGAAGAACGCGAAGGGCGAGGCTCCGAGGCTCGAACCCGACCTCGCGGCGTGGGGAGACCGTCGCTACGAAACCATCACCACGCGCGTGGGCCTCGAGGCGCTACTCGCACGCATCGCGTCGAAGGACGTGCGTTGCCTCGCCTTCGACACCGAGACCACAGGCCTCGACGTCATCGAGAGCAGACCCATCGGTTTTTCTGTTTCCTTCGAAGAGGGCTCTGGCTTCTACGTTCCCGCGCACGAGGCGCACTTGGCGGCGGGCAACCTCTCCGGACTCGCCGTCGACGCCGACTTTTCGCCCGTCGATGCGTGGCAAGGATTGGGGCGCGCCTTGCGCGATCGAACCGGCCTCCTCGTGGGACACAACTTGAAGTTCGACGTCCATCAGCTCCTCAACGTGGGTGTCGACATCGGGCCCGGCCCCATCGCCGACACCATGGTCGCTTCCTGGCTCCTCGAACCGACGGGTGGGGGCTACGGGCTCGACGCGCTCACGCTTCGCCATTTCCGTTTGAAAAAGGTTCCGACCTCGGCCCTCATCGGCAAGGAAGCGGGCCGCGCCACCATGCTCGAAGTGCCCCTCTCGCTCGTGGGCGAGTATGCCGCGGAAGACGTCGACGCCACATTGCGTCTTTGGAACCGCCTCGCCCCTCGCTTCGACGAAGACTCAACCCAGGGCCGTGAGAACGCGTTCCTGTTCCGCGAGATGGAGATGCCGCTCCTGCGTGTCCTCGTGGACATGGAGCGCGCGGGCGTTCACATCGACGGCGACTATCTCGCCGAGTTCGCCGGCGAGGTCCAAGAGCGTCTCTCCGCCATCGAGAGCGAGGTCCACGCCTTGGCGGGTGCGCCTTTCAACATCGCGAGCCCGAAGCAACTCGGGCAGGTGCTCTTCGAGACACTCAAGGTCCACGAATTCGTGGGCCACAAGGGCAAGCTCGCCAAGACGACCCTGGGCTACAAAACCGACGCGGCCGTCCTCGAGCAGTTTGCGAGCCATCCGGCCGTGGCCTTGGTCCTCGAGTACCGCGAACTCTCGAAGCTCCTGGGCACCTACATCCTCGTTTTGCCGCAATTGGTGAAGTCCTCCACCGGTCGCATTCATACGCACTTCAATCAAATAGGAACGGCCACGGGCCGGCTCTCGAGCAACGATCCTAACCTTCAGAACATCCCCGTGCGGACCTCCCTGGGCAAAAAAGTCCGCAAGGCCTTCTGCACCCTCGACCCAGACTCGTGCATTATTTCGGCCGACTACTCGCAGGTGGAGTTGCGAGTGCTTGGTCATCTGGCGCACGATCCCACCATGATCGAGGCCTTCCGTTCCGGCGCCGACATTCACCGCGAAACCGCCGCCAAGATCCTCGGCAAGGAGCCAGGCGAGGTGACGCCGGAAGAGCGTTCCAGCGCCAAGGCCATCAACTTCGGCATCATCTACGGCATGGGAGCGCAGCGCTTGGCGCGGGAGCGGAAGATATCGCTCTCGGAAGCCAAGGCGTTCATCGAGAAGTATTTCATGAACTATGCGAAGGTGCGCGAGTTCCTCGACGCCCAAAAGGTCCTGGCCTACGAGAAGGGTTACGTTGCCACCTCTTTTGGCAGGCGCCGGCCGGTGAATCTCAGGGGGGGCATGAGTCCCTCGGAAACCAGGGCCGCCGAGAATGTTGCCATCAACTCTCCCATCCAGGGTACCGCGGCTGATATCATGAAGCTCGGCATGCTGCGTGCCCACCGGGCCCTCACGCAAGGCGGCTTCCGGACGCGCATCGTCTTGCAGGTGCACGACGAACTCGTACTGGAGGGTCCTCGTTCCGAGGCGGCGGAGGTCTCGCGCCTCGTGCGCGAGGCCCTCGAGGGGGCCGCGGATTTCTCGATCCCGCTGCTTGTTGAAGTGTCGCAGGGCGCGAACTGGTTGGAGGCCAAGTAAACTTGAACCCCATGAAGACTCTCTCGGCCCTGTTCAACAAGGGGATGCAGGCCAAGGTCGAGCGGCAGGCCCTGGCCTCCGCCTCGCTCGGCGAGGAAATGAGCCTCGTCTCGCATATCGTGGAGCTCCGGCGCCACCTCGTGCGTGCGTTGCTCTATTTCCTCGGCTTCACCATCCTGTGCATCGCGTTCATGAAGCCGCTCATCCGGTTCCTGCGTGCGCCCTACGAAGCGTACATGATCGAGAAGAAGCTCGACCCGAGCCTCGTATCGCTCGACATGTTCGAAGTCATCCTCATGAACTTCAAGATCTGCTTCGTCGTGGGCCTGGTGCTGGCCGCGCCGTTCATGGTCCGCGAGCTGTGGCGCTTCGTCGCGCCGGCCCTTTACGATCACGAGAAGAAACTCGCGGTGCCGCTCGTTGGGTCGAGCATCGCGCTCTTCTACGCGGGCATCACCTTCGGCTTCTTCGTCATCGTGCCGGCCTTCCTGGGCAATACGCTCGATTGGGCCGCCGATTTCGACGTCAAAGTAACGCTTTCGTTCGAGAACTACTTCTCGAGCTTGTCCATGATGGTCATGATATTCGGCATCATCTTCGAGGTGCCCGTGGTCATGAGCCTCCTCGGCATGGTGGGCATCCTCAACTCAGAGATGCTCGCTCGGAACCGCCGGATGGTCATCCTCGTGAGTTTCATCATCGGTGCCGTCGTCTCGCCTCCCGACGTCGTGAGCCAGTTCATCGTCTCTCTCCCCCTCTATGGGATGGTGGAGATCTCCATCCTCGCCCTTCGCATCCTCGAGAAACGTCGCGCCAAAGCGCTCGCCGAACTCGAAGCGAAGGAGCGGGCCGAGGAGGACGCGCAAAGGCGCAAAGCCCCGCCCGAACCCGAACCCGCACCGGAGCCATCCCATGCGGATGAGTCCTCCGAATCCCCGGGCGCCGGAGAAGGCGCTGATGGCGCCCAACGCGGGAACGCCGAGGCTGACGGTTCGAAGGAGCCCAAAGGGAACCCCGATGACGTGACGCGCGGCGAGGGGTAACGAGCCTCCTTTTGCGACACTCATGGTAACATGAGGGAAACACCCCGCCAAAAGGAACAGCCCGATGGTGGGGAATGTGTCGGTCGATGAGAAGCGCGTTGGCAGCGCCTACCTCGTATCGAGGTCCTACAAGCTTGGCGCGACTGCGGAGCCCGCAGAGGTGAGCGGAGGCGCAAAGCGAGCTGTTCAAATTCTTCCCGCGGAGATCTTGTCGGTTGGAAGCGGCGAGTATGTCGTGAAAGTGATCAAGGATGGCCGTGCGAAGCTCGTCATCCCTGCAGGTGGGTTCGACGCTCTTGGGGGTCTCAGTCCATATGTTCAACCGGCGCTCGCCATTGAACAAGAGCCGAGCTGGAGCTCGCCCCGCCGGAGTTGGGGAGATCTGCCTGAGCCATAAAGGCGCCAGACAGAGACCTCGCCTCACACCAACGGACAGCGCGTGATGGTTGTTCCCAGCGCGGCGCAGCGGCGCTCGTAGGACGCAAGCCAAGCCTTCTCGGCGTCGTCGAGGAGAGCGACGTCGACGAGGTCCCAGTCGAAGCCCACCCACATGAGGTTTTCGAAGCCGTAGACGCCCTGCGCCGGATCGCGCGGTTCCACCCGCACGACGTTCTCGATGCGCACGCCGCCTTTGCCCGGCAGGTAGATTCCAGGTTCCATGCTCACGCAGGCGTTCTCTGTCATGGCGTAAGTCGAGGCGGTCGAAAGACGGATGCCCGACTCGTGCACGTGGATGCCCACTCCGTGACCGGTGCCGTGCGCGTAATCGTATCCGTGCGCCTTGCAGACGCCGCGAACCTCGGCGTCGATGGCGCGACCGGCGTCGGTGAGGAGGAACTCGGCTCGCATGCCGCGCAAGAATGCCTTGAGCGTGACGGTATAGATTTCTTTCTGCCAGGCTTGCGGCGCGAGGATCTCGGCGTCGCCGTTATAGAAGACGCGCGTGCAGTCGGTGGCGAATCCGGGGGCGTAGTAGGCCCCCGAATCGAGGAGCGTGATTTCGCCCGGCATCATGCGGTTGCGGGGAGAGGGCGTCCCGTAGTGAATGACGGCGCCGTTGGGTCCCGTGCCCGCGATGGTGTTGAACGACAGCTCCAACGCACCTTCGCGACCGTACTCGTCGGCTACTCGCGTGGCGAGATCTGCCTCCGAGGGAAGCGTCTCGTCGGAGGCGTTCATGCGTTGCACCTGCGTAACGGTTTCCTTGGCCCAGCGCAGTGTCCGCGCGATGGCCCGGCTGCTTCGCAGGTAGGAGTCGCGGAAACTTGCGAGTTCTTCGGGAGTCTTTCGGGCCCGGAGGATCTCGATGCCGCGGAAGTCGGCCACCACGGCGGCCTTGGGCCAGACGCTCGCGAGGAACTCCGGCAGAAGGGCGTTCATGTGCGATTCGTTGAAGAGCAACGCGGTTACCTCGGACGTCGCCAAAGTCGCGCTGAGAGACTCGAGGGAGCCGCGCACGACCTCGAGTGCGAACTCGGGTGGCGGCTCCGCGGTGATGCTGGCCGACCTCAAACGGGTGGGCAGATTGACGGAGCACGTCGCGGACTCACTGGGCAGGAAAACCACGATGCGCCCCGGGAGAACGAACGAGTATGCGAGGACGCTCGAGAGGTGGGGGAGGTGGTAGCCGCGCGCGTTGAGCAGGAAGGCTGCGTCGTCGGAGGCGCAACTCGCCACGCAGGGAGTTGCCGCACCTCCCGCGGCGCGGCGAGCGGAACGCAAAAGAAGGCTCGCCGTGAGCGCGGGATCTCGACCTGTGAGCGCCGTGGCGACAGGCTCAACCGCTCGCTCGGTGCGCCATCCGGGCAACCCGAGGGCCCGCGAGATCTCGTCGTCACGCAAGAGGCGCAACGAGGCGCCGGTGCGATCACAGGCGGCTTGGAGCGCGCGGGCACGTGCGAGGGTGGTTCTCCTGGCATCTACTGCGACGACGCCACCTCCGAGTGCGGCAAGGGCCACTGACACGGTTTCAAGCAGGGCGTCTTCGATGGGTTTTGCGAGTGGGAGCTTTTCCACAAGGACGAGCTCGGTTGAGCACTCGCCGTCGGCCTGAAGATGGTATCGACCGTCGACGAAAAGCTGGAAGGGTTGCACGCGCGCGAGCTTGGTGCGCGCCGGCCTTGCGACGTGGAGGCCGTCGCCCGTGGAACCTGAGAATCCCGACAACATGGCGCGATGGTTGTTCGCCAAGGGGGTGTACTCGGAGAGGAAGGCATCCTGGGCGCTCACGCACAAGAGGTCGATGCCTTCAGCTTGGGCGAACGCGTCGAGTGCGGCCTGCGCTCGCGCCACGGCGTCAGGGGAGAGGAGGGCCGAGCGTGCGGATGCGTTGGGAGTCGGCGTGCGCATGGGGAGCATGATTTAGCCTCGCAGCAATTCGTTCGTGCACTGTGCGGCGGTTGGTGATCGATGGGAATAACACGATTTGAGGCTTAATCGAATTCTTTACGGAATGGTCCAGATTGTAGCGTGCTCCACTTGACGGCATAGGAGACTGGGATTAAGTTCCGCCTCGTTTCGGCCATTTGGTGCGAGGAATTCGCACTCAATAAACGGTTTTCCCGTTTACGAATTCTAGTGAAATTCCCGTTTATCCAGTCCGTATCTCGTTTGGAGGTTCGCGTGAAACTCAAGTCCGCAGTCCTGCTGTCTTCCGCTCTCTTGTCGTCCGCCGCTCTCGCGCAGGAACCCACCGCGGTCCCCGCTGCAGCCCCCGCCGCAGCGGAGCCAGCTGCTCCTGCAGTGAACAAGACCATCACGCCCTACGGCCTCCTCCAGGGCTACGTGAATCTCTACGACACCACGCGTCAAAACGATCCCGACTTCTTCCAGTACATCACGCGCTTCGGCCTCAAGGTGTCGGAAGGCATCGCCAAGGCCCAGTTCGAACTGAACGTGAACGGCAACAAGGCTGAAGGCGGCAAGAAGGGCGACGAAGCTGACTTCAACAGCGTCACCATCCGCCGCGCTGACGTTGGCCTCGACCTGCCCTCCAAGACCTCCGTGCGCTTCGGCCGCTACCGCATCGGCAACCCCGAAGTGTGGGGCGTCGACGCCACCACCACCCTCGACGGCTTTGGCGGCTCCGACGGCGTCATGGTCTCGCAGGGCATCGACATCTCCGAAGGCAACTCGCTCACGCTCAAGCTAGGCGTGGCCAATTCCCTGTCGTCTCCACTCTCCGAGAACTACGCATACGGTGAGAAGGGCTCCAGCACCGACGACGGCATCGGCTGGAACACCAACAGCAAGGCCATCTTGGCAGCGGTCGACGTCAAGATCGCCGGCGTGAGCGCCGGCGTGTACTTCGGCACCGATGGCAAGCGTAAGGCTGCAGGCGCCAAGACCGCGGTCGTGGCCAGCGATGGTCCCGACGGCCGCCCCGATACCGGCGATGACGTCGATGCCTCGCCCGCCATCGGCGAAACTTACCGCGCCACCACGCACCTCGAAGCCTCGCTCGGTTACAACATCGACGGCCTCGGCGGCGGCGTTGCGTACCAGAGCATCCAGCAGGGCGACACCAAGACCTACACCAACGAAAACGGCAAGCTCAAGAGCGGCCAGACCGTCACCAAGGGCAAGGACACCGCCACTATCCTTTCCCTGGGTGTCAACGGCGACTCCACCCTCTTCGGCCTCACGGGCATCGCCCAAACCGGCGACAAGCTCACCTACGGCGCTTCCTACTCTCTCTCCACGGCTCGCAACTCTGAAGCCAAGGGCGCGGTCAAGGATGCTCTCGAAGACGCCGACGTTTCGCAGTTCGTGGTTGCGGGCGGCTACAATGCCGGCGGCTTCACGCTCGAGCTCGACGTAGGCATGGAGTCGACCAAGGGCAAAACCTTCTCCAACGAGAAGGGCGACAAGAAAGAGAAGAGCCGCACGTTCTCCTACATCACCGGCCTCTACGTTTTCTGATCCCAGCTTCGTGCACAAAAGAAATCCCCGGGAGCCTCGCGGCGACCGGGGATTTTTTTCGCGTGGAGCGCACGGGGCGACCCTGCGAGCCACACTTGGAACGTGGTTAGAACTTAGCGCGGAACTTCGCGAGCACGATGCCCATGTCCATGACGGTCGTCTTGGTTTTGGCTTCGGTGCCGCCTTTGGGCTTCTCTTTCGAATCGCCGGTGGTGAAGGTGAGGTCGAGGCCAGCGGCGTAATCGAAGTTCTTGCCCCATGGCATCACGTAGAGGGCGTCGGCGTAGGCGCCGAACGTTGTTCCGCTCTTTTTGACTTCTACAGCGGCTGCGTCGGCTGCTGCACCCTCGCCAGGAGAGGTCAATTCCGTGCCGCTCATGATGGTGAGGTTAGGATTGACGTTCACCTCGAGAGCGCCCGGGCCGGCGGGCATGGAACCCCAGTAGTAGACACCAATGGAGTTGGTCATCGTTTCGTTTTTGGGCTTGTCGACCTTGGAGTTGTTCAGGCCCAGCGTGACGCCCAGTTCCATGGCGTCGCCGAAGGCTTGGCCGAGCCACAGCGATCCGCCCGTGGCCGCTGGGTAGAGGTACACAGCGTAACCTTCGGGGAAGATGGCGAGCTCAAGGTTGGAAAGCGCACTTGGCATGCTGGGGAAGGTCATCAGGCTGGTGGTTTTGACCTTCGCTTCTTTCGCGCCGTCAGGCTTGACTGTGGTGGTGTTCATGCCCGCGCGCGCGGCGGTAATGGACAGGCGGAAGGCGGGCTCGGCCGCAAAAGCGGAGGCCGAAACGGCTACGGAGGCGAGGGCCACGGAAGACAAAAGAGCGGACTTGCGTTGCATGGGAGTCCTTTCATCAGGATGGGGAACACGAGTAGCCCAGGCCCACAGAAGGGTGTGGAGGGGCGAGTCAGGAAACCGGAGTTCTCGAAGAGTTTTGAGGAGTTTAAGGTCCGACTTCAGCAACGTCAACTTTCTCGACGACGAAGCAGGTTGAGGGATCCGTGCGACTAGATTCCCTACTTCAAAAAACTGCTCCTTGGTTTTCGGGCTACTAGCAGGCATGGGGAGTTGACCCGTGGCGTTCCCCGTC
Source organism: Silvanigrellaceae bacterium (assembly GCA_044356935.1). Lineage (GTDB taxonomy): Bacteria > Bdellovibrionota_B > Oligoflexia > Silvanigrellales > Silvanigrellaceae > JADCJN01. Next base: position 9,759 of record JBIKVI010000057.1, read on the forward strand.
ACATGTTTAGGGCCCGGAGAGCGTTCTCCGGGGAGATGGGCCGTGCCCCGAGCCCCTCTTTGCAGCCGTCTTCCGGGCGAGGAGCTAGCCGAGAATGATCGCACGCATCCAAGAGATCATCGAAACCCAGGTCCGACCCATCCTGCAGTCTGACGGGGGCGATATCGAACTCGTCGACGTCGAGGATGGCATCGTGAAAGTGAAGCTCGTGGGCGCGTGCGCTCACTGCCCATCAAGTGCCATGACCCTTTACCATGGTGTGGAAAAGATGCTGATGGACCTCGTTCCCGAGGTCAAAGGCATCGAGCAGGTTTGGTGAGCGGAATGACCACCAACCCCGATTCTCTTCTAAAATCCCTCCGTTCCCTCTCAGCCACGCTTCCCGACGATGTGGCCGCCCTCATGGGACCGCTGCCTTGGGATGAGCGCTTGGTTCAGGTTGATGACGACGCAGGACGCACCGTTTTGCGCTTCTTCAGCGACGGCCTCAATCTCCAAAGCAAGATCGCCGTGGAGACTTTCCTGAAAGAACGACTCATCGGCATGGGAGTCGACCAGGTCCAGATCTTCATGGAGCGCAAAGAGAAGACCTCGGCACCCGCGCGGTCGGGAGCCAGCGGGCCAACGGGCGCTTCTGCCGCGGGAACGGCAGGTCGAACGCCAGAGTCCGGTGCCGGAGGGCAAGGTCATTCACATGGACCGCAGAAAGCCCCCTCGCACCGTGACCTCGGCGGGCCCAGCGCGCCCTTTGCCAAGCGCAACATTCCTGGCGTGCGGCGCATCATCGCCGTGGCCAGTGGGAAGGGCGGCGTAGGCAAGAGCACGACCAGCGTGAACCTCGCTCTCGCCCTCCACAACCAGGGCTATAAAGTGGGCATCCTCGACGCCGATATCTACGGCCCGAGCCTTCCTATGATGCTCGGGCTGCGGGAAGACCCATCGGTCAACGAGAGCAACAAAATCGTTCCTCCCATGGCTTACGGTTTGAAGGTCATGAGCTTCGGCTTCTTCGCCTCCGACGAGTCCGCCGTCATTTGGCGCGGCCCTATGGTCATGAAGGCGCTCCAGCAGTTCTTCTACGACGTGGAGTGGGGCGAACTCGACTTTCTTATCATCGACCTCCCACCGGGGACTGGAGACGCGCAACTCACGCTCGTGCAGAGCCTCCCCCTTGCCGGCGCGGTCATCGTCACAACGCCTCAGAACGTCGCGCTCCTCGACGCGGTAAAGGGTGTTGTCATGTTCCGAAAAACCGAGGTTCCGATCCTCGGGGTGGTCGAAAACATGTCGACGTTCCACTGCCCGTCGTGCGGCACCGAGTCGCACATTTTCGGTGAGGGCGGGGCAAACCGCGTTTCACAGCGGTTCGACGTCCCCGTCCTCGGTCATGTGCCCCTGCAGGCTGACATCCGTCAGGCCGGCGACGACGGGCGCCCGTTGGCGGATGTCCCGGGTCATCCGGTGCGCGTGCGCTTCGCCGAAATCGCAGAGAATGCGGTCAAGCGTCTCGCCGAACTCGAGAAGCGCTGAGGGAGGCAACGCTCATCCCTGTATAGGTGACGTTCGCATGGGCGTCGCTCTTGGCGGAGCCGTTGTTTCCGTGTGTGCCCTGACGGGAGGCGGCATAGCGGGCATGGGCCGCGTCGAACAGACGCTTGGCTTGCGTGGTGTTGTCGAGCTCGAGGCCCACCGCCAACACAGCTCCCGTTTCCTGGCTCCAGCAAATGCGTCCGCGCAGAGTCTGGGCGCTGGACTCCACAGGCTTCGCTCCCGTGCCCTTCGCAGTGGCTGTCTTCGTGGATTTGGCTAGGGTCGAGAGCGTGGACTTAGCCGCGGGGACAGTGGCTCCCTTGCTCACTGTTTTAGCTGCGGCACCCTTGTCAGGGTTCCCAACGTTCGAACCCAAGAGCGACGATTGCCAGGCTTTCCACTTGGCCATGTCGCCGGTTTCCAGGGATTCGTGGGAAGGGATGTGCACCGCGAGGATCTCGCCACAGGCGATGCTCCAACTCACTTCGCCCGCGGAGCCTGTGGTTTTACCCTTGGGGTTCCATCCGGAAAAGTCGAGTTCGACCTTCACGCCGCCGAGGCTCGTGTCGGTCACTGTGGCCGGTACGAGTGCCTTTGTCTTCACTTTCTCGGTGATCGAGCGCGTCACGACTTTCGTTGTCATCTTGACGGGCGCGGCCTTGGCTGTGGCCTTTACCGAGGCCTTGGCTGTGGCCTTGGCGGGCTTTGCTTTCACGGGCGCCCGCGCTGAGGCCTTGCCCTTCGCTCCGGCCTTGGTTTTCGGAGCAGACTTGGCCACGGCCTTGGCGACGGGTGCCTTGGGGGGTGCCAAGGGAACCTTCACTGTTTCCTTAATTGTCCTCCTCACCGTGGTCGTCAGGACGACTTCCGCGAGCGCGGGAATGGCGCAGGCGAGACGACGCTGGGTGCGATAGAGGCCCTCGCAGAAGCGTTGCGCCACGGAGACGACGACCTCCGCCTTCACCGGCTTGCGCAACCAGCTCAGGCAATCGTCGTAGGCGGCGAGCTCCTCCTCGATGACGTCGTGGACGTCGGGGCGATCGAAGGCCGTGATGAGCACCGGCGTCTGCGTGTGCTTCTTCACGCGCGCGGCCGTCCACGCGCCGTCGCGATCGGGAAGATCGAAGTCGATGACGTAGGCGTCGATGTTCTCGGTGGTCTTCACGAGCTCGAGGCATTCTGCCGAGGTCCGCGCCACGACGACCTGAACACCCGGAAAGTGATCCTTGAAGACTTCGCTGGTCATGACCAGGCTCGCCTTGCTGGCGTCGGCGATGAGGATTTTCTTCATCACTGGCCTCCTTCTTGTGTCGCTTCTTCGGTTTGCTGTTCGGTGGCCGCCTGCTCTTCCTCGATGGTCTCCCGGGAGCTCTGGACCTCCGTGGGCTCTCCCTCGGGATCCACCCCTTGGGTGGAGACGTCGTCCATGGGTAGCCCGACTTCCCATTCGAAACTCGAGCCTAGGCTCTCGACCTTGGCGATGGCCCATTGGCCGTGCTCGTAGACGAGTGTGGCGCGGTTGTCGGTGTCGGTCAGAGGCGCGCGCTCGGGCGACTCGCCCGCGTTCCAGCTCTTGTAGACGAGCTTGAAGTCGACCTGTGTTTCCTTCCCACCCGGAGCGTCCTTGCGCTGCACGATCTCGAACTTCTGGAAGTCGTACTTCTTATCGATATAGGCGCGCTTGAAGGTCTCGTCGGTGGCGTTTATGAGCGCCGCCTTGAGAGGCCCCGTGGTGAGGTCTACGAGTTCCTGGCGTTGCTCGGGCTTGGTGACGTTGACCGCCGTGCTGATGTAGGAATGGAGCTGATCCTCCGGCGGGATGTCCTTGAGGCCCCCCCCGCACCCGCGCATGGTGCATCCGAGCAAAGCCGTGCTCGCGAGGAAAAGTCCGACAGTGCGCATCGACTCACGTAGCATTCTCGAGGTCCCCCCGGGTCCGTGCGGACCCGATGCATGTTGGAACCGCACGAGGCGAGAGACCCGCCGGGGCCTCGCGTCACTCCTCCGACACGTCCATCTCGTTGGGGGGCGGGGCGGGCACCTTGAGCGATCCCATGCTCCCTTCGCCGGATGCGGGAGATGGGGGCTCCGGTGACTGCCTCTGCAGCCTCTGCAGGCGTGTCTCCCTGGGCAGACGTCTCGGTATACGGCTTCCGCTCTGTTTCTTCGCGGTATTCTCGCCCATCGTAACAGAAGCGTCGGTACCGGGCCCTGCCGCCGTCGTCGGCTTCTTGGCGGCATCGCCGGGAGCGCGGGATGCACTTGGCGCGCGGGGTGCGAGGCCTCGTCCTTCATCGCGGGCGAAGCGCGCCCCACGCACGTCGCGCCATTGGAACACCTCGTCGGGGACGAGGGATGAGGCCTCCACTCGCACGGATCCCCGCACGGAGTCGTCGAACCGCGCGCCTACGCGCCAGACGCCATCATCGATGACCACGAGCGATATGGCATCGAGCCGGAACGTGTTGAGGGCAACGAGCCAGGTGGGCACCTGGGTGCGTGCGAGATATTCGTGGCGCGAGTTGTAGGCGCGCGAAGCGCGCGCGTCCAGGAGCACCAAGGTTTGAAGGCGCCTGACGCGCGCGGCGAACAGGGATGTCGCGACGTCGCCGTCGGACAGCAAGGGCGTTACCACGGCCACTCGCTTGCGGGCCTGGCGTATGGCCGCCACGAGTTCGTCGCGGAACGATCCGTAGGAAAGGAAAGTCTCGCCTTCGGCTCGCCACGGGGGGCTGTAGGACTCGGGAACCGGAGAAGGGACCACCAACGTGGCCGCAGGCTGCGGGGAGTCTTGAGCGGTGGCGGTGTTCGGGGGATAGGAAATCCACGCCGCCAAGAACGCCAGCACGGCGATGGTTTTCGTCTTCACTCCGTTTCGCGCCTCCGGAAGATGACCGCGTAGAAGCCGTCGAGGTCGTCTTGGTTGCCCGGGAGCACCAAAACCTCGTCGCGGCGCGTGACGTACTTCCGGTAGTAGTCGTGGATGCGGCCTTCGAGCGTTACGACACCGAAGTCCGGATGCGCGGCGAGGAAGTCCTCGGTGGCGGCGGTCGTCTCCTCCACCTCCTGGCTGCACACAATGTAGACGAGTTCCCCACCCGGCTCAACGAGGCGCGCGGTGGCGGCCAGGAGGCGCCGTTGTTCCTTCGCGCAATTGTCGATATCGGCGGGCGATCGGAGCCACTTGATTTCGGGGTGGCGGCGGATGACGCCCAACGCGCTGCAAGGCGCATCGAGCACCACCTTGCGGAACGAACGTCCTGACAGGACTTCGCCGACGTCTCCGTGCGCGAGCTGCGCGCCGGCGAGACGCACGCGGGAGAGGTTCTTCTCGAGGATCGCAATGCGCTTGTGAGAGAAGTCGCACATGGTGAGATCAGCGGGCTCGACGCCGTCGTCCCACATGTGGATGGATTTCCCGCCAGGGGCCGCGCAGGCGTCGAGAACGGTTTCACCCCTGACGGGTGCCACGATACTCGAGCAAAGCTGCGCCGCTTCGTCTTGGACGATGTAACATCCGGCGTGGAAGGCCTCGCAGGTTTCGAACGGCGGCAAGCTCTCCACACGCAGTGTTCCCTTGAGCGGGCGCCATTCCGACGCGATGCCCTGCTCACGCAGGAGGAAGGTGGCGAGGTCTTCCCCCGAGGGGATCGCATTGCGTTTGAGGACGCGCAACGTGTGCTTTGGCGGGGTGTTGTTGCCCGAAAGCATGTACTCGAGGCGCTCGAGGGGAACGTCGGCGAGCCACCTCTCGATCATCCAGGTTGGATGCGAGTGGTGCATGGCGAGGTAATCCGAAAGCTTCGCCTGTTTGTCGGGCTTGGGGAAATACTCGGCCTTGCGTGCCACTCGCCGCAACACGGCGTTAACGAAACTCGCGGCGTTGCCCGCACCGACCTGCTTGACGGCCTCCACGGTCTCGCTGACGGAGGCGCGATCGGGAACGCGGTCCATGTAGAAAATCTGATAAGCACCGACGCGCAACGCGCCGAGGACGCGCGGATCGATGGATGATAACGGGCGATCCACCATGTGCCCAAGGATCCAGTCCATCTTCGAGAGCCAGCGTAAGGAGCCGTAGACGATCTCGAACACGAACGCGCGGTCGAGCGGGCGCAGTTCCGCGTGGTGGGCGAAGAGCCTGTCGAGAGCCACGTCGGCGTGGATGCGGCGCGTGAGCACGTGCGTGAGCGCATCGATGGCGAGGGCGCGCGTGAGGGTGCCGGTTCGGGTGGACATTGGGCGAGGCTCCGGATTGGCTCGGGATCGGCGACTTGTCGAGCGAGAATCCTGAGATGCCTAGCCGAGGGAACCCCTGCTTTCAACGAAAACCTTTGTGTGCCGGTGGTTTGGCCGTGCAGCTGACGGCCAGGGGGTCAACCCACGGAGTCTCCCACATGCCCAATTGGGACACTGCCGGCTTCGAGCCACGGGGTCGGGTGGACCAGGGCTAGGCTTGAGCGCGCGCCGCAACGCGGGCAGCTCCAGTGGAACGCGTCACTGGTCGCCTTGCATCGTCCGCAGGCGTGCCGGAAGGCCGCCGAGTGCGGCCAGGCATGACGCGTGCCCGCCAAGGTGCTCAGGGCACGCGCGCTCTCCACCCAGGCTGCCGCCCGAGGACTGAGGAGGAGGGTAGGGAGCGATGCGACTGCGGCATCCGTCGCCAACCGGCTGAACCTGAAGAGCTCCAGGAATCCGAACACCACGACAGCCTCGAAGAGCGACTCGAGGTCGGCCCTTCCTTCCCTGCGTTCATGGCCTGCTATGTCGCGGAATTCGCGCCGCACGGAGCGGAATCCTGCTTCGGTGTCGGGCAGCGCCGCCAAGTGGGCGAGTCGCTCGGCCATGCGCGCGCTCGCAGCCGCAGGAGAAAGACCCGACTCGCGGGAAATTTCGTACCTCGCTTCCCAGTCGGCTCCGAAGGCGGTCCAAAGAGCCCGGACGTCGGATTGTGCCGCCGCCCACACTTCATCGCCGGCCACACGCCACACGAGGCTTTGGCCTTGGGGGTCGTCGCCGCGCCATCGGAGTGCAGCGCGAGCGAGGTCGAGGCCTCGCACTGTTTGTCCTGCTGCCAAGGCGTCTTCGGCGAAGCCACACAGCGATGCGCACGCGGACTCCCGTAATTCTACTCCGCGGGTGCCCTTGTACGAGCCGAGCAGGGCCAGGAGCCTCGTCTCGTCGCGCAGGCGAACGCATGTCTCCAGGGCCCGCAGTAGGACCTGGGGGCGATCGGGTTTGCGGTGGTGGAGTTCGAGGTATATGTCGAGGGCGCGCGCTTCGAGTCCCACGACAGCGTAACACTGCGCGAGCTCGAAGAGCGCTCGATTGGTTTGGCCTTTGGAAACGCCATCGCTCTTGAGCAAATCGAGGTACACGCGGATGGACTCGCGCACCTTGCCCTCCTGCATGAGGTAACGCGCATAGACGAACGCTTCCGCGATGGTCGCGCTTGTCGTGCCGGTGATGGGACCAGTCGGAGCGAGCACGGAAGCGACCGCGGAAGCGACCACCACCTTGGAGGGAGCGGTCGCGCCGCCGCCACCAGCGCCACCAGCGCCACCAGCGCCACCAGCGCCACCAGCGCCACCAGCGCCACCAGCGCCACCTCCACCAGCGCCACCGCCACCAGTGCCACCGCCACCGCCAGGGCCACCGCCAGGGCCACCGCCACCGCCTCCGCCGCCAGGGCCAACGTCAAACCCCACTTTGAGGCTCCTTCCAAAACCGTCACCCACAGCGACGAGGTCCTCGTCGTCGGCATCATCGGCTTCTCCGGAGAGAATGGTGAGCGGAGGGAGCACGTCAGCCAGAAGGCGGTCGTCCAGTGGGGCGACTTTGTCGACCCTTCGGAAGCGACGTCGCAGCGTGCGCCAGAGGGACGGCAGGAGGATGCCGAGCACCACGCCCACCGATATCCCCGCCACGAGAAAGAACAGGGCCTCGAAGGTGTCCCACAATGGGAGCCCGTCGCTGGCGATGGCGGAGGCGGGTCTTGGCATGGGTGCCCCCGGGGGTGTAGTTTGCTCTGCCCTCGCACGCCATGAGAGCGATGGCGGCTGGCCCAGGAGTCTAAGATTTTATGACACGGCTATCTGAATTCCAACCTGCCCCGGCCAACACGCCGCGTGTGTACGTCGTTGTCCCGGCCCGCATCGCATCCACGCGCTTGCCCGATAAGCCCCTCGCGGACGTGGCCGGGCGCACCATCATCAGGCGGGTGGCAACGCGCGCGGTGGCGCTCGCGCGCCAGCTCGAACGGGAGGGAATCGCGCGCGGAGCCATGGCGCTCGTGGCCGCGGACGACCCGCGCGTGTCGGCCGAGGCGAGCGCCAGTGGCGCAAGGTGTTTTCTCACGGATCCGGCCTTGCCCAGCGGAACCGACCGCGTTCACGCCGCGCTCGGCATGTTGACGGGCGACGACGCACCCGCGCCCCATGACGTGGTCGTCAACGTCCAGGGCGATGAACCCTTTTTCTGCCTCGATGACGTTGCGCGCCTTGTGGCCGACCTCATCGCCCATCCCGAGGCGCCCATGGGAACGCTGGCCTTTCCTCGGTCGGCGCCCGAACTGTTCCTCCGCCCGAGTGTCGTGAAGGTCGTGGTGTCGGCGGTCGGCGATGCGCTCGCGTTCTCCCGTGCGCCAATTCCTTGGCCTCGGGGTATTCTGGGAGCCGGTGGCTTAGACTGGCTCTCGGACCTCGGCTTGACGCCGGGTTCCCACGCGGGCGCGAGAGCCCTCGGCGAGATCCCGTTCCTCCACCACGTCGGCGTGTACGCCTTCCGCGCGCATTCCCTCGGCACGTTCGCCCGCGGTCTGCCCGTGAGCGCCCTCGAGGCGCGCGAAGGCCTCGAGCAATTGCGCGCCCTTGAAGCGGGATGGCGCATCCGCGTCGTCACAGCGCACGAGGAGCCCTTCGGCATCGATACGCCGGACGATCTCGCGGAGGCCATTCGCAGGGCGCGCGCGGAGGCCTAGGCCCGTAACCGCGCCCACGCGCGAAAGGTAACCGCGCCCACGCGCGAAAGGAGCGTCCGTGCCCTTGGCCCCCTGGTCGCATCGTTCCCTTAACCGTTCGATGGCCAGGACGTCCGCCCGCGTCGCGGCCACGGGTGTCGCCCTTGGCCTGCTCTGCGCGGCGGTATTGCCGACCTCAGCGCGTGCCTTGCCGCCGCTGTTCCTTTTGCTTCAACCCGGAAAC
>JBIKVI010000304.1:0-5449 GCA_044356935.1 Silvanigrellaceae bacterium
GTTCGCGGCGGGTGCGTCCGCGGCGAGTGCGTTCGGGCCTGCCCCGTCGGGACCACGTGTGAGCAGAGGGGAGACCCAGCGGGCTACGGGGAGTGGAGTCCTCCCGGACCAGCCATGGTGCCGCGCAGCATGGAGGCCGATGCAGCGGAGCGCATTTCCGCAGGTGCCCGCCAGGGAACCGTCGCTGTTGACAATGAGTGCCTCTACTGGGCCTTCCAGCGGGGAGGGCAAGCGGAGAAACACCAGGCCATCGGCGCCAAGCCCAGCAGTGCGATGGCACAGCTCTCTTGCGAACCTCCGGAGGTCACTTAGGCTCGTGAAACACTCCGGGGGCGACGCCTCGACGATAAAGAAATCATTTTGCGCGCCATGGTATTTCCACAGCGGAGCTGGGCAGGGCAGTGCCACCCGGTCGGTGGGCTCCGTGTTTCCACGGAGGTCGCCCGAGTCCAAACGTTTCAGCGTCACTCGGCCACTTCGATAATCACATCGCCCAGGACCCGACATTGGCAGGCGAGGCGTTCGTCCTCCCGAGCGGCCATGGTTTCAAGAAAATCGCGCTCGTGGTCTTCCATCGGGCTCAGGTGCTGCGGGTTCTCGATCACGCGGACCATGCAGGCGCCGCAAGCACCGTCACGGCATCCAAACAGGATGCTGGTGTCGTGGTTCTCGCAGACGTCGATGATGGCGGAGCCTTTTTCAACCTCGATGGTTTTTTTGTCTGTTTTGATTGTCAGGATGGGCATGAAGGGGCCTTTTTCTGGGAAACGCGTGTGAGCGAGGCACCCAAAGCGCGCCCCTCGATTCTCGGCACAGACTTTCACACAAGACCCCAAGGGGTTCAAGTTGTGTTCGTACGAGCCGATACCACCCAGGGGAGGGGCCATGGCTGCAAGGGATCTCACTCGTTACTTGCACAAGGGCGAGAGTTCGGGACGCCCAGGCGACGACTCCTCGCCCGGGGGCTCCCTGGGGCGGGCCGTCGTCATGCGCGCACCTGCCGGGTACGCATGCGGGCTCTGCCTGAGCGAGTTCCAGAGCCTCTTCGATGCTCAGCGCTGCCTCGAACGTTGCTGCGTAAGAACGAGACTGCGCGAGTGCGTCCACGTCCTCGCGAGCCCACAAGGGACCCATTATCGCTGTAGTCTTTGCAGCCGGGTTCGGGTCCATCGCGAAGACGCCCTGAGGTGTTTCGAGAGTTGCGAGCAGGGCCTGCGGCATGGGCGGGGCCTGCCTGGCACTTTGGCATCTGCGCTAGATAAGGCACGGTCTGGAACTGGGCCCGAAGGGGAAGGCGGGCCCAGGGCACACAGTGCTCGCCCTCTCGTGGGACGCCCAGTGGCCCATGTTCGCCCACCCCTCTTTGGTCGCGACAGGGCTGCGCTCCCGGGAGCCAACAGAGATATTCTTGGGCTTCCCGCGCACCAAGACGAGCACAACGCGACTTCAAGCTTGAACTTGCCCCATTCGGGGATCACCGATGGGCTCGATTCGCGCAATCCCGATCACATGGGTGCACCTGGAGAAGAACAAACTCCTCGAGGGAGGCCGACCAATGTTTCACTTTCGCATGAGCTCGCCGATCGGGGGGCGTCGCTCAAAGGAGGAGCGCAATTACCCCTCTCAGACGCGCAAAAAGCGGAGCTTAGTCGCCGCTCCGAAGAGCTTCTCCTGGGCGACGTTCCCGAAGGAGCCCTTGTGCAGGACGTGTCGAGTTTAGGAGAGAGCCCCGCTCCGGAACGAGGTGCGGCGTTCGATGGCTTGGCTGGGGCAGGCTTCGACCTCGATGCATCGCTCGAGGAGCATGGCGAAGCCCCCACGCTGACGCTCGCTGAACCCTCGCTACCCGAAGTCTATGGCTCCGCTCCGGAGCCCACGCCCGATGAGCCGGCGGCTGCGACCAATGGCCCCATGAAGGACGCGGATGGAAACGTCATCTACCGGGAACCTGGCATGAAGCCTTTCAAGCGTGCCGACGCCCGTTACGTCTGTATGGCCTGCCAGACCAAATTCTTCACAAGGAATGATGTCGAGAAGTGCTTCGAGGGGCATCCCATTCGCGCGGGCAGCGAACTCATCTGAAGTGGTCTCCTTCCTTGCGCCTGGGGTTCGTCTTCCGCCAAGAATGACGAAGCTTTGTCGATGCGAAGCTTGTGGCGCCCTGCTGAGGGCGATTTCCTCCTGTGACAACCAAGTGAACTCCCATCGAAAACATTCGGCATTTACGGATCCTATTGCCGGCATTTGCACAAATGTGTAAGTCCGGGGCGTGTCGTAACGTTCTGCAAAATAAGGAGTCCGCTCTATGAAGTCCTCGAAGGCCCTCGTCGCGTTCCTCGCCGTGTCCGCCGTGTCCGCAGTAGCTCACGCGCAAGAGGACAAGACCCTCGGCACTCGCAAGAACCCCCTCAAGATGTCCATGGTGCCTTCGGCTGACGCGACCAAGATTCTCGCGAACATGAAGCCGGTTGCGCAGTGCCTCGAGAAGGAGACGGGCTACTTCATCGAAATCAGCGTGCCCAACAACTACATTGTCGTTGCCGAGAGCCTCGGCTCCAAGAAGGTCGACGTGGCATTCTTGCCGACGTTCGGCTACGTCCTCGCCAAAGAGCGCTATGGGGCGGAAGCCCTCCTCAAGGCCAGCCGCCACGGTGAGACGACATACAAGAGCGCGATCCTCGTGCCGGCTAATGACAAAATCAAGTCGATTAAGGATCTTGCCGGCAAGAAGATGGCCTTCGTCGACCCAGCTTCAACCTCCGGCCACATCCTTCCCAAGAAGCTGCTTGCCGACAATGGCGTCAGGCTCGGCGAGGAGGTCTTCGCGGGCAAACACGACGTCGTCGTCACTATGATTTACCAAGGGCAGGTGGATGCCGGTGCGGTGTATTACAACGCCCCTGTCGATGGAAAGATCCGTGACGCCCGCGAACGCGTGCTGACCCAGTTCCCCGACGTCGAGAAGAAGGTCAAAATCCTGCAGCTGACTGAGGACATTCCCAACGACCCCATCGTCGTGCGCAAGGATCTCTCGGCCGAAATGAAAGGCAAGATTTCGAAGGCCTTCATGACGTGCGTCGCGTCCAACGTCGAATCGTTCAAGGGCATCAACAACTCCGATGCCCTGGCACCGGTCAAGGACTCCGACTACGACGGCCTGCGCAAGACAATCGCCGACCTCAAGATCGACGTAACCACCGAGCTCAATAAGAAAAAGTGACTCGGATTGCCCCCTGGGCGAGCACGGGCGCCCCACTGCTTGGGTGCCTGAGAGCTAGTTTCCGGCAGCCGGGGCAGCCGGGGCAGGGGGCGGCTGTGCTGCTGCGGGCTGTGCTGCTGCGGGCTGTGCCGCTGCGGGCTGTGCCGCTGGCTGCTGTGCTGCCGGGGGCTGTGCTGCTGGCGGCTGTGCTGCTGGCGGCTGTCCCGCAGCGGGTTGAGCTGCTCCCGTAGCCGGCTGGCAAGCCACTCCCGAACCTTCGATGGTGAAGTCGACGTTCTCGCCTTTCAAGTCGATAGCGTAGTCGTTGTAATCGATGCCGAATTCCCGCCACCGGGACTTTTCCGCTTGCCACGATGCGTAGCGGGCTTCGGTCTGGTCCTCGAAATACATGCGGATCCATGTGTTTCCGGATTGCGCCTTCTGGTAGGCGTCCGCCTGCTTAGCCGTGGCCTCGAGGGATGCTGCCACCGACTCTTCCGGGTGGATGTCCGGGTCGGCGGGAAACATCTTCCGCCCTTCGACGAACTTGAAAAACTTCCTTTCGGCCTCGATGCCCGTCTTTCGGTCCCAGATGCGCGAATCGCAGGTGTACTCTGGCGGGCAGCCGGTGGTCACGTTCATTCTCAACTTAATGACATTGCAGAAGTCTTTTTTAGCAGGGAGATCGATGACCTTCCCAATCTGCCTTTTATCGAACCCACACCCCACCGCCACCTCTGGCTCCTGGTTGATGGTCAGAAAAAGACAGGAATTCCACCAGGCGTCGGGCTGAACCTGAGCCACGTTGAGTCGAATGATGCGCTCGGGCGTGGGCACGGGGCTGGGCGTTGCTGGAATCGAAGGCCCAGCTCCCCGCGTGGGCTGGGGTGGCGGGGGGGGAGGAGGTGCCTGTTTCTTGGCCCGATCGGCGATGACGACCTTGGCGCACGAGAGCGTTGCAAGGCCGCACAGCAGGGCGAGTGAATAAAGGGCAACGCGCATCGTAGGCTCCTTAAGGGTCTCGCGGACCCAGGGCCCGCGGCCGGCCTGGCGGTCCGAGGATCTCGGCGCCGACGCCGAAGCATGCGAATCGTTTCGGATCCCTCGCGTTGGAACTTGAGCCTTCAGATTTGCAACCTCCCGTGGCTCGATTAACAATCGAGGCGCAATTGCCTAAACAACGAGGGACAATTCAACACGAAGGAACTCCATGCCCCGGACTCTCACGCGGACAGCACTCTTTCGGCATTCCCTGCGGGACGCCTACGCCAAAGGCATAGGGACCTGTCTAGACGCGCTGGCGTGGACCTTCTCTCTCATTCCCCCGGTCGCGTTGGGGGCGGCGGCCGCAGCGCTCGCGTGGGTCGCCTTCGACGTCTTGCGCATCCGGCGATCCCTTGTGTTGAGCAACATCGCAAGAGCTTTCCCCCATCTGTCCCTTGCAGACAGGGTGCGCATGGGCCGTTCAAGCGTGCGGAGCTTCGCGCTCACGATGTTCGAGTTCTTCGCCTCGGGTCGTTACTTCCGCGATGCGCGAATGGACGTCATCAACGGCGATGCTCTCCATGCCGCCATCGCGGCGGGGAAGGGCGCTTACATCATGGTCATCCATATCGGCAATTGGGAGTTCCTCTGCAACCGGGGGACTCACCACTTCGCCCCGGTGTCGGTTCTCGCCAAAGACGTCGGGCGGGGTGCCGGCGCCCGTTGGGTCACCGAAAAACGCAGAAAAAATGGCTGTTTCGTTATTCCCCGCAACGGGGAAGTGCCCGCAGCATTGCGCATCCCACGCCTGCTGTCGGAAAACGGGATCATCGGGTTTATCGTCGATCAGCATAAGCCGGGAGGAGTGAAAGCACCCCTCTTCGGAACACCGGCGTGGACGAACTCGGGCCTCTTGCAAATCTGGATGCGCCACAAGGCGCCCATTCTGCCCGCGATCGGAAGACGCGTGGGACCCAACCACCACGAGATGATCTTCTTGCCGGAATTCGTCGTTGAAACGGACCCGGGATGGAAGTTCAAGGAGACGGTCATCAAGAACGTCGAAAAAATGAATCTCGTTGTGGAAGACATGATCCGCCTCGCCCCCGATCAATACTTCTGGCTCCATAAGCGCTGGAAGTGAATCCCCCGAGAGGAAACACGTTAGAGTAACGTGTCGTCCCCTTCTCCTAGGAGGCTCCTCGTGCGACTCGTTCATCGGCGCTACTCGAAGTCATGCAAGTCCACCTGCGTGCGCGTTACCTT
>JBIKVI010000058.1:0-18432 GCA_044356935.1 Silvanigrellaceae bacterium
CGCGCCAGTGGCGTCCCTCCGGAAAAGCCTTCGATGATCAAAGTTACGGGGCGAGGCAACATCGTCGCGCCATCAGAAACCTCTCGGCCAGTGGCATCGAGCGAAGCGTTTGGATTTGCGAGGCGCGTTCCTTCGACGTTTTTGTCTTGCGCGCCCGGGTTCGGCGGCTTGCCGCCCGTGCCCACGGTGGACGCGTTCTGGGCCGTAGAGGAGCCCTCTCGTGTGAGGCCGTTGGTGGCGAGTTCCCCACCGCCGGCGACCAGGGGACTCGAGGCTTTGCCCGAGGTCGCAGTTGCGCCCGAGGAATGGGACAGGTCCGAAGAGTCCCCGGATTCGGGCACGGCAACGGGAGTTCCCACGCCCCCATGCGCCGCGGCAAGAACGTCTTGGGTTGCGCCTTGGGTTGCGCTTTGGGTTGCGCCTTGGGTTGCGTCTTTGCCCACCTCGGCCTGGCCCGCTCCCCTGGACTCCGCGTCTGCGGGCGCGTCGAATTCAATGCCGCCCCACGCTGTCGGTGGGAGGGAGCTTCTGCGGCCTGAGGAGCTTTGCGCCTCCTCGTTTGCCTGCGCGACGCCATCATCCGTTTGAGAGGAATCGCCGTCTTCGCCCAGGACGGCAACGTCCCAGGCCTCGAGCTGAACCTCTTTGGGAGGCAGCATCGACTCGCCCGCGAAGTCGGCCCCGAGCATCCACGTCCAGACCGATGGGACGCCGAGTTCGACGGCTTTGGGCAAGTGTATGGAGTCGGCGGCCGACGCGCGCGCCTCGAGGCGCATCTGCTTGCCGGCAGGGGCGGTGAAGCGCGCAAGGACCCGGCCTTGCGCATCGGTGACCCCAATGAATCGTCCGTCAATGGCGACTTCAACCCCCGGCAGAGGCGCTTGCCCATCGCCCACGACGATAGGTTGAGCCCAGTCGAGATGCGGCGCGCAGGAGGCGAGAACGGCGAGCAGGCCTGCCGATCCCCTGAGTGCGCGAGCTCGGTTCCCTATCGCCATGCATGGTCCCTTCAGGTTTGTGTCCGCACTCCATCGTCTCACGTCCGCGGCCTCGGCGGGATGGCGAACCTCCGACGCCAGGTCCGACGGGTCCGGCATGCCCGCCGCAGCGCGGCAAGTTTGCTGCTGCGGCCTGCGGTTGCCAGGAACGACGCCCCTCGCTTAGATTGAGCTTCCCCTTCCCTTCCCTGTCCCCACGAAGAGGTCCCGCCCATGCCGTCTCCGGCCTCACGCCCCGTCCGCGTCCGCATCGCACCGAGCCCCACGGGCGACCCACACATCGGCACCGCATACATAGCCCTCTTCAACTCGGCTTTCGCTCGGCGCAACGGCGGCAAGTTCATCGTGCGTATCGAGGACACCGATCAGACCCGTTTCCGAAAGGACAGCGAGGCGCTCATTCTCGAAACCCTTCGCTGGGTCGGTCTCCAGTGGGACGAAGGACCCGATGTGGGAGGCCCGCACGCTCCCTACCGCCAAAGCGAGCGCACGCATCTCTATCGGGAGCACGCGGAGATCCTCCTGAAAAAAGGCGGCGCGTACCGTTGTTTTTGCACGTCTGAACGTCTCGACGCCGTGCGCAAGGAGCGGGCCGATGCCAAGCTCAACGGTGGATACGATCGTCATTGCCGACACCGTTCGGAGGCGGAGGTCGTCGCGCGCATCGCCCGAGGCGAGCCCCACACCATACGCCTCAAAGTTCCCGAATCGGGCGCCACCGTTTTCAACGACGCGCTGCGTGGCGACATTTCGTTCGAAAACGAGGGCATCGACGACCAGGTGTTGCTCAAGTCCGATGGCTACCCCACCTACCACCTCGCCAACGTCGTCGACGACCGGCTCATGGAGATAAGCCACGTCTTGCGCGGCGAGGAGTGGATAACCTCCACGCCCAAGCACTGCATCCTCTACGACGCCTTCGGATGGGAACGGCCCGTGTTCGCGCACCTGCCTCTGTTGCGCAACCACGACAAATCCAAAATAAGCAAACGCAAGAATCCTACATCGATCAAATATTACCAACGCAAGGGCATCCTTCCCGAGGCGCTCCTCAACTTCCTCGGGCTCATGGGATGGAGCATGCCCGGCGGCGCCGAGAAATTCTCAACGGCAGAAATGGAGGAGCACTTCTCGCTCGAGCGCGTGGCGCTCGGGGGGCCCGTGTTCGATCTCGAGAAGTTGACTTGGCTCAACGCCCAGTACCTCAAGGCACTGACCGATGAGGCGTGGGTGCGTCACGTGCGCGAGGAGATCTTTTCCGAAACCGCGCTGCGCCGAGTGATCCCCCTCATGAAGGAACGCGTCGAAAAGTTCGAGGACTTCCTCGAGAAGGCTGCTTTCTTCTTTTCGGGCGACCTCTCGTACGAGTCTGCGCCGCTCGAGGTGAAGGGCCGTTCCTACGCCGACACATCCATGGCTCTTTCGGAGGCCATGGACGCCCTCGAGACCATCCAGGAGTGGACCACGCCCGCCATACAGGCCGCTCTCGACGCCTACCTCGTGTCCGCGGGACTCAAGGCCAAGGACGTCTTCATGCCCCTGCGCATCGCCGTCACCGGACGCAAGGATTCCCCTCCGTTGGCCGAGTCGCTCGAGGCCGTGGGCAAGGAAATGGTGCGCCGCCGCGTGCGCCTTTGCGTCGAACACCTCCGTTCCAGGAAGGAAACTTAAAGTGACACGTGGATTCCCTGCGTCCGATCGCGAAGAGACGTTGCACCGTTACCTCGAAAACGGGTTGGAGGCGTTCCTCACCGAGAGCCGCTTCGCGCCCTTGGCCAGCCTGCAAGTTTGGGTGAAGGCCGGCAGCATCGATGAGGAGGAGGACGAGGCAGGCATCGCCCACGTCCTCGAGCACATGCTCTTCAAGGGTTCGACGAAATTCCCCGAGCCCGGGGGCTTGGCCGCGCTCGTGGAAAGCGCCGGCGGCGACGTCAACGCCTATACGACTTTCGACCACACCGTTTACTACATGACCGTTCCTTCGGATTTCGTCGCTAAGGGAACGGAGCTCCTTCTCGATACTGTTTTCGCCTCCCTCATCGACGCGGGCGAGCTCGCCCGCGAGTTGGAGGTCATCCGCGAGGAAATCCGCCGCGGCCGGGACAACCCCTCCCGCATCGTGTCGCAGAATCTCTTTTCGGCGCTCTTTGGTGGCACCCGCTTCGCGCGCCCCGTCATCGGGTTCGAAGACGTCGTCGAGGGCTTCACGCGCGAGAAGGTGCGGGCCTTCTATGAGCGATGGTACGTTCCCAACAACATGACGTTCATCGCGGCGGGCGACTTCAACAAGGACGAGCTCCACGCACATCTCTCCACCATGGCACGAACGTACCGACCCTCGAGCGTTCCCGAGAGGACCCGACCACCGTTGGCCGCACTTACTGGCGGTCCGGCTTCCTCCCCCGTGTCCATCGTCCGCGGCCCCTACCAGGAGGTCCGTTTCCAAATCGGTTGCCGCGCTCCGACACTCGAGGACGCCGAGCTAGCTGCCTGGGAGATGTTCGCCTCCGTGCTAGGGCATGGCGACTCGTCGCGTTTGGCGCGGGAGGTGCGCGATGAGATGCAACTCGTGCTAGGCATCGACTCCGATGTCTACTCGCCTCGTTACCCCGCAGGCATGTTCAATTTCGGCTTCTACGGGAAAGCGTCCACCGCACTCGAAGCGTTCTCTCGTTCGCTCCAGGAAATCGACGCCCTCGCGAAGTTCGGTCCCCAGCCCGAGGAGCTCGCGCGCGTGCTCAATACGGTGAAGGCCGAGCGCGTCTACGCGCGCGAGAGCGTGGAGGGCGTGGCGCGCACCGCTGGTCTCTCCCTCATGACTTCGCTCAAAATGGACTTCGAGGATGCCTACGTTGCCGCCCTGGGCAAGGTAACTCCGCCTAAGGTTCGAGAGGTGGCCCAGAGCGTGCTTCGGGCATACGCTCGCGGCGAGTACGCCATCAGCCTGGCCATGACGCGCGAATCCGGCGGCGAGTGGACGGAAGAAACCTTTCGAAGCGCATTGACTTCCATCGCCACCTCCGCGGCCGCCGCTTCGACCGCGGTGCATTCGGGCACCGAGCCTTCGGTCCTCGCACTCGACGACGCCGACGTCGACGCGGTGCTGAAGCCTTACGTGGAGAACGTCTCGATCACCAATCCCGACGTGCGCCAATGGCTCTACTCGTTGCCCGAGGGGCGCGAGCTGCACTTCAATTGGCGACGCTCCGAGCGGCTCCCGCTCGCGAGCCTGTGCCTCACATGGCGGGCAGGCCATGGGCTCGAGAGCGCCGACTTGGCGGGCCTCGGGACGTTCGTTTCGCAGATGCTCACCCGCGGCACCCGCAAGCAAGGATACAAATCGTTCGTCGCCGAGCTCGAGGACCACGCCAGTTCCATTTCAGCCTTCTCTTCGCGCGACATCTTCGGAATACGCCTCGATGCCCTCGAGGAGAACGCGCCCCGCACACTGGAAATGCTCCTAGACGCCCTCTTCCGGCCCGGATTCGAGCCCGAGGAGTTCTCGCGTCTCATGAACGAAACAAAAGACGTACTGGTCGCGCAGCGTGACTCTCCGGGTTCGCGCCTCGCAAGGCTTTCGAGTCCGCTTCTTTATGGCAACCACGCGTACGGCTTCCCCTCCTACGGTACGGAGGAGAGCCTCGCCAACATCACCCTCGGACGCGTGCAGGAGCACTGGGCTCGCCTCCTGGCCGGGGCCCGTACCTTCGTCGTGTCGTGCGCGGGTCGATTCCCGCTCGAGGATTTTTCCTCACGCTTACACGCGGAACTCCTTTCCTACGTGCAGTCGCATCCCCATGCCGCGTTCCCCGCGGATGCGCGCTCCCTGCCCCCCTTTCCTACCCTCGCGGATAAGCGCGTGGCTTTTGGTGAGCTCGAGCGAGAACAAGCACACATCGGCGTCAACGTGCGCGGCCTCACGCTCACCGATCCGCGTCGCACCGCGCTGGAGTTGGCGGCCAACATCCTGGGGGGACAGGGCGGACGCCTGTTCATGGACCTGCGCGACAAGCGTTCATTGGCCTACAGCGTGAGCGCGTCGCAGAGTCCGGGGCTGCTCGCCGGCGTGTTCTCCACCTACATCGCGACAGCGAGCCACAAGGCTGCCGAGGCCGTTGCGGGACTAAAGGAACACATCGAGGCGCTCGCGCGGGAACTCGTCGGCGAGGACGAACTCGCGCGCGCCAAAGCATCGGTACTCGGCTCGCAGGCTGTCGACGCGCAGCACCTCCATACCCAGGCTTCGCAGTTGGCCATGTCCGACGTCTACGGGCTGGGTTTCGACAATTTCCTGCGTTTCCAGGAGCGCGTGAAAGCCGTCACGCGGGAGGACATCCTTGCCGTCATGAGGAGCATCCTCGCGGAGAATCCCCCGGTGGTGGGCATCGTCGGTCCCAAAGAAACATGGGTCCCCGAACCGAACGACCCCATCCTCAAGTGGAACCTGGGCTGACCATCGCGCTGGGCGATTCACGCGCTCTTGCGCGCCACCGCGTGCGAATCGGTTTCGCCGACTTCCCACGCCCAAGCCGCAGCGCGCGAGGCGCGCGCATGACGCCTCCGCACGACCCGCACGCGGTCGCTGCGCCGATTGAGGGCCACGAGAAGCCTCTCAGCAACGTCGGCCAACGCGACGTAGAGATTCGGGGACGCCGCCTCGAGTCGAATGCCGCGGTAGGGCCCAGAAACAATGTGCAAGGTCAGGCGGAATTCGTCGGGGCCAGGCAAGGCCGGACCATTGCGCATCTCGCAGGTCACATGGCAGGCCCGATCGAAGGGAACATCGAATTTCGCGAGCACGGGCGTAAGACGTTCGACGATGATGTCGCGAGTCAGGGATGATGCTTGCAAGTTGCGGAAAACAATCCTGGTCATCGGGTGTTCCCTTTCTGTCCATGGGTCGGTTGCGAGCCCCGTCCGCCGCATGCGTCCAGGGTCCCACTCCTGACACCTTTTTCTTCGGACGTTCCATTCCACAGTCGCAATCCAAAAGATCGAAGTCATGCATCGTCCTAAACGAACCGACCTTTTTGGCTTCAAAGGCGCGCCTATTTGGGCTTCGCAGGGGAGACAACAGCGGGCAACGTGCCGCTCTTGACGGGAGTTGCCCCAGCCAAGGGCGTTGCCGCAGCCAAGGGCGTTGCCGCAGCCAAGGGCGTTGCCGCAGACTCGGGCTCAGGAGCGACTGTCCCAGGAAGTCCAGGCTCGGTTACCGCGTTGGATTCGGGGGCAGTCGCCCCCGAGTGCTCGGGGAGCGGAGCACTCGAAGGTCCACTTCCATCCACAGGAACCGCAGGAAGTGTTCCCTCTTCGGCAGGGCGGGAGGCACTCACTTGGCCATGGTCGGGGTCGGGACTCGAAGACTCCGCAAAATCCGGAGGCAGAGGCTCTGCTGCCACGGCGCCGTGAACGTCAGGCTCCCGCACAGCCGGCCTGCTCGCGCTGACGCTCGGAGCCTTGAAAATCCCTCCACCTCCGGAAAGAACGACATCGACACCTTCGACCTTCGCCGTTGCATCGATTTTTCCTCCCTTGTCCGCACTGCGCCATCTCCAACCGAAACCAAGGTAACGAGCGCCCTTGTCGAGGGTGGATTCCGACAGCGGCTTCGAGCAGTCCAAAGAGCGCAATTCCACGTTCTCATTTCCTAGAAGCACGACCTCAAGAGGTTTGGTCGGGATTTCAGTTTCATAGGAAGCCATGCCGTCTTTCACGATGAGGTTGTAAAGTTCAACACGCCCTTCAAAGCAGGTAGATGCCTCACCGGTGCGCCATGCACCTTCGTTCCACCGGCCATCCATGTGGACGCGCGCGAACCGCGACGCGAGCAATGGGAAGCGGAATGTTTTCGTTCCGGCGCCATTGCGCCCGACGGTCACCGAAAATGATCAAACGTGAAGACTCCCCGGAAGCCCGATTCGCACAAGCGAGGAACAGGTCGGTAGCCGAGCATGCCCTCGGCGTCCGCCTCGCTGAGATCCTTCTTCGGGTTCTCGCCAAGGATGGGGCCGCAACTGGTTAGCCCCGCGAAGAGGGCAAAAGCAGCGAGACTTCCCATCGAAAGCATCGATGGTGCACCCTGAGAACGCCCACACCCATGACGAATCATCCGTTTATCTCCCTGCTCGGAGCGCGAAGAGGCTGTTGGTACGCCGTCCACGACGAACGCAGCCTCGCAATGAGACACCTTTTTAGACACCTTTTCGTTTCGGCTAGTGAGGACTGCCCCATGATGTGAAAACATCATTGCAAACAATACCGTGGATTTGTCCGCTAAAGCCCTGGGCGCCCCCCGAGCGACCCCAGCCTAGATGGTGGGGAACCGACGACGACGACGAGGGAAGCGCGACTCATCGCCTCCCAAGATTACGGAGAGCGCATTGAGGCGCACACCCGGATAGATTAACCTCCCGCGTGCCTCACAATTCTTCTTTCCTGGGCCACTTAAAAAACATTTTTAAAGTGGCCCTCCTCTCTTCCAAAGCTCACGAGGGTTTCCTCATGCTCTCCCAACTCGATACTCTCCTGCCTACTCCCGGAGCTCCTGATGTCGCCTGGGTGGGCCTTCGTCATCTCCGCGAGGTCGGCGCCTGGCGCGCGCTCCGGGATGGCCGTCCGGAAACGGCCCGACGCTCTGAAGACGAGGGCCTCTTCGTCGAGGTGCTCGTCGACGGCCAATTCGCATACGCCGCGACAAACGTCCTCACCGCATCATCGGTCCGCGAGGCGTTTGAGCGCGCGGTCGATCAGGCGCGGCGCGCGGCGCGCCACAAAGTCTTCTCGTTCGATGCGCGTCACCGCCCCGCAACGCGTGGCACCTGGACGTCCCAGGGAGTCGATTCGCACGGGGGCAGGTCGCCGGGCGACGACTTCGATCTCCTGCGGGAGCTAGGCGACATCCTGCGTGGCACTTCGCCAAACGTCACCGGCGAGGCCGGGGTCGTGAAATCGGAAGCGGAATTGTCCACATTACGCGTGGAGATGTCTTTCGTCTCGAGTACCGGGGCGCGCTTCGAGCAAACCCAGCACATCGCACATGTGCACCTCGAGTGCGTGGCGCAGCACCAAGGCACGATCCAAAGGCGCACCTTCGGCGGCCCCCGTGGGCAGACGCGTCAGGCGGGAGACGCGCTCTTCGATGCTCCAAGCCTCCGCCTCGAGGCGATGCGCGTGCGCGAGCAGGCGCTGGAACTGGCGCGCGCGCCCAACTGCCCCTCCGGACGCATGCGTCTGGTGTTGGCTCCCGACCAGATGATGCTCCAAATTCACGAGAGCATCGGGCATCCGCTGGAGCTCGATCGCATCCTGGGCGACGAACGCAATTACGCCGGCTCGAGCTTCGTGAAGCTCGAGGATTTCGGCCGCCTGGCATACGGCTCCCCGCTGCTCAACGTGACCTTCGACCCGGGGGTTCCCGGCGAGCTCGCTTCATACGCTTTCGACGACACCGGCGCTCCCGCCACCCGCGAGTTCCTCATCCAGGAAGGCAAGCTCCTGCGTGGCCTTGGCGGACTCGAAAGCCAGTCGCGCGCTGGCGTTCCAGGCGTGGCAAACATGCGCGCCACGTCGTGGAACCGCCCGTCCATCGACCGCATGGCGAACATCAACGTGGAACCCGGCACACTGTCCCTCAACGCCCTGCTCGCGCAGGTGGGAGAGGGAATCTACATGGAGAGCAACAAAAGCTGGTCCATCGACGACTACCGCAACAAATTCCAGTTCGGCTGCGAGTACGCGCGGGTCATCCGCGACGGCAAGCTGGCCGAAGTCGTGCGCGATCCCAACTACCGCGGCGTAACGCAAAGCTTCTGGCACGCCCTCGAAGCCGTAGGCGACGCGTCGACCTTCGGCATCTTCGGCACGCCAAACTGCGGCAAGGGCGAACCCAATCAAGTTATCCGCGTGGGTCACGCCTCCCCGGTGTGCGCGTTCGCCAATGTCGAGATTTTCGGAGGTGAGGCATGAGCGTTAACAGTCATGGTGGGAGTCGGCTCAACGCCTGGTCCGAGCGACTTGAGGTTACTTTCGCAGAGGTCGCGTCGCGTGCGTTCTCGTCTCTGCACGAGGGAGAGTCCCTTTCGCTCGCGTTGTCCGCGGAGAGTTCCCAATTTCTGAGATTCAATAACGCGCGCGTGCGCCAGGTCGGCACCGTGGACGATGCCTCGTTATTGGCGCGCTTCATGGCGGGAGGGCGCCAGGTGGTGCTCGACCTGTCGTTCACGGCCGACATCGATTCCGACGCGGTGCGTCTCGAGCGTGCGCTCGAAACGGCGCGCCGTGACGCGCGAGAGCAGCCCGTAGATGAAGCCATCGTCCTTCCCTCCAGCGCAGCCCGGAGCCGCAGTGTCACCGCGGGAACCACTCCCGCGCCGGAGCGCGCCGCCGACATCCTCCTTTCCCGCGCCTCGAGCAACGACATGTGCGGACTTTACGCAGGTGGCCCCATCGCCCGCGCGGTCGCCGACTCCGCGGGCCAATCGCACTGGTTCGCGGCCGAGAATTTCTTCGTCGACTATTCGCTTTGGCACCGAAGCGGCAAGGCCGTGAAGTCGGGCTACGCGGGGGCGCGTTTCGTCGAGGAGGAGTGGGTCGCGAGTCTGGCCGACGCCAAGGCTCAACTCGCCGCCCTTGACCTCCCCACGAGACGCTTGGAACCCGGTTCCTACAGAGCTTGGTTGGAACCGGCAGCGCTAGGTGACATCCTCTCCATGTTCTCGTGGCATGGCCTCTCGGAACGAGCGTTACGCCAAAAGGAGAGCGCCTTCTTGCCGCTGCGCGAGGGTCGCGCGCGCCTTTCGCCCTTGTTCACGCTGAGGGAGAGTTTTCTCTCGGGCCTCTCCCCACGTTTCACAGCCGAGGGCGATCTCGCCCCGGAAGAAACCATCCTCGTGCGCGAGGGTGCCCTTGCGGAGGCGATGGTGTCCTCGCGTACCGGCAAGGAGTACGGCATCCCGCACAACGGAGCGACGGCCTGGGAGAGTTTGCGCAGCCCTGTCGTCGATGCAGGGTCCTTACCGACCGGCGAGGCTCTCGCCCGCTTGGGGACCGGCCTTTACCTCCCCAATCTCCACTACCTCAACTGGAGCGACGTCCAAAGCGCGCGCATCACGGGGATGACCCGTTACGCTTGCCTCTGGGTGGAGGAAGGGCGTTACATCGGCCCCATCGCCGACCTTCGTTTCGACGACACCATCTACAACATCCTGGGCGATAGGCTCGAAGCCCTTTCGAAGGAGCGTCGTTACGTTCCAGAAACGGGCACTTACGGCACCCGCAACCTGGGCGGCATGCTGTTGCCCGGAGCGCTCGTCCGAGAACTTCGGTTCACACTCTGACGGTTCAGGCAACTTCTTCCGCCGCACGGTGACTTGCAAGTCACCGTGATTCCAAATCGAACACAAAAACGTTCCTTTAGCCCTCAATTCCCGTTCGTCGACTCCGAATTAAAGTAGGTCCACAACGGCGAACAAATAGAGGAGAACGCCTGTGTTCAACAAAGACAACGCTAGCCGCGCTCGCGCGGCTGCACTCGGTGGAATTTGCCTGATTTCCGGATTAACGCTCCTTTCGGCTTGCGGCGCCGACGATGCGGGCCGTGAATACGTCCACTCCCCCGAGGCGAAGCCTCTCGACGCGGAGGCTTTCGAGAGCGGCTACATTCCCCAACTCTCCCTCTCTGCCACCGAGGGCGTGGTGGTGGTCAAGGCAGAGACGTTGCTCAAAGCCACCACGGGCCAAGGGGCGAGCCTCGGCGCGGCGCAGAAATGCGCCCTGTCTGCGGGGACGCAACTGGTCTACTCGGCGGTGGGCGCAACCACGGCGGGGCATCGTCTCGTGACCCTCGCGCAACCCATCGCTGGCTGCGCTCTCAAGGCAGGCTACGTCTTCGAGGGGCATGTCGCATTCGAGTCGCGCAAGACTTGGTTCGCTCTCCCCACGACGGACACCAAATTCAAAGCGCGCCTCGCGGACTCCTCTGCGCTCAAATCGTCCGAGGTCTGCAACCTCGAAAGCGGTCGCAAGTACCGCCTCGCGGGCGAGCCCTCTGACGCTGGTTCGGGCCATGCTCGTGTCAACTTCGCGTCCGGAGAACTGCCGAGTTGCGGATTCTCCTCCGGATTCCTGTTCTCCGCTCACTTCGACAACCTTCTCGAGGCGCCACGTGTCGAGGACTTCCCACGCGTCATGAAGCACATCCTCCTTTGGGAAGGCGGATGCTCCGACCATCCCAATGATCTTGGCGGACGCACGTTCAAGGGCATCACGACGGGTCGCGCACGGCAAAACGGCTGGACGCGCGACGTGTGCACCATGCCCGATAGCATGATCCTGCAAATTTACCGCAACGACTACTGGAACAACCGCGCCATTCGGTACCCATGGCCACTCAACCTCGCCATCATGAACACCGAGGTAAACTCGGGTGGCGGACGCGCGCAGATCTTCCTCGACCGCATGGCGGCACAGGGTATCGGCGGCACGCCGACGACGAAGGCGGCGTGGTACGTCGATCAGCAATCGGCCTTCTACCGTGCCATTGTGGCCAACAACCCTAGCCAACGCGTGTTCCTCACAGGATGGCTCAACCGCTCGGCCCACATGCAAGACGTCATCGCGGGACGCCGCAGTCTCATGGGCGAAAACTTCGCGCCCGGGTGGACGGCCAAGGCTCTCGCGGACTGAGCGAACTGAGCGAACTGAGCAAACTGAGGCTGCGCTCGTGACCTAACCTCACAAAGGTCGCACCCATCCTCAAAAGGGGAACGTCGAGCCCAAAGGAACGCTCGTGGGAACGCGCACGACGATTCCACCTCCGGCGTTCTCTTCTGAAGCGAGACCGGCGTCGGCAGCAGCTGCCCTCAACGCGTCATCGAGGGAGCGCGGCGCAGGAAATGGCCCCTTCTCGCCGAAGAACTCTTCGAGGAAAGGATGCTCCTCGGACAGTCCCAGGGCAACGCGAAACGCCGCCCGCAACGAGGACTTATCGTAGCCGCGAGAGAAGCGCTCCGTGTCGAGGGTGGCAAGGTAACGGCCGAAGACGAGGGCCTCCGACAGAGGTCGATCGTCGACCACAGCCTTACCGCCGCGTGGCAAAACGAGACGGCCAATCACATTGAGGACTTTGCCATAGGCCTCGGCCGCGCGCGCGGCGCCGAAAGGTGTAGAGGTTCCTTCCGTGGCTATGATTCCTGCGCGTGCCACGAGTCCAGCCCGCAAGGCGAGCCAGGCACCCACGGCGTAGCCGCGGAAGGCATCCTCACGCGAGAGGGCCTCCATGTCGCGGCCACGGCCCGTCACGCCAAGCGCGCGCAGCGACGCAAAAGTGGCGTTCCAGTTCGACACGCGATCGGAAAGCCTCGCGACGTCGGCGAAACGCGTGGCCATCTCCAATCGGGCGAGGCCCTCGGTGAATCCTTCGTAGAAGTAGAGCTGCCTCGTGCGATCCGCGGGGAACTCCATCCACGCGGTGCGCTCATGTTCCCGCGGAACGAGACGCTTGACGTTCCATGCGTGCACGATCTCGTGGGCGAGGAGCGCGGCAAACGAGCCCGGCTCGCGGCCCCCGCATTCCACTCCGAACGTCAGCGCAGTCGAAAACCCGTGCTCGAGCCCCTGGTAGGAACACCCGCCGGTGAGCACCACATGGACGGTGAAGGTGTCCGCGAATCGCCCCCAGCGCGCCGAGAGATCCTCGAAGAGCGCATCGCCGCGTCCAGGCAAGTCGGCCTTTCGGAGCAAGTCGCGCGCGCGATCCCGAGCCAGTCCAGACGTCGCGGCGAAAACGAACTTCACTGCACGACCGTCGACGCGCAGGAGTCCATCCAAAGAGCGGGAATAGCTCACGGGTGTGTCGAGGAACGTGGGATAGTCGGGAAAGTCTAGGCAACCTTTGCCACAGGCTTCCGCCCCACTGTCGGCTCCGACTTCGGGCAGTGGACGTCCGTTTTCATCCACGACCCACAACCGGTGTTTCGTCCCGGGCATCGCTGGACGCAGAGCTACGAAGTGGGCGGCCGACACATGGCCGGCGTCGGTTCCCTGCTTGCCCATCACGGCAGGCCAGCGCGCACGCAGATCCGAAGCAACGGGCGCCTCAAAGGAGAACAGCACGGCTGGCAAGCCTTTTCCCGTGCGCGCCGGCAATGCGATGCTGCCGCGCTCACCGGCCAGTGTTGCCTTCGCGAGTTTCCAGGGCCAATGGAAACCCGCGAGCGTGGCGGGCTCGCCGTGAGTGAGCTCCGTGGGCGCCCTGGTCACGGCCCACACGTTTGTTCCCTTGACCGTGAATGGCGCGAATACCCAGGTAATCCCCCCCGGCACTGCCGTGCGTTCCTTGAGCCACGCAGGACCATCCTCTAAGGTGCCAGGACCCTGTTTCGTTCCAGGCGTGGGCGTGGCGTCCGGGGGAGTGCTATCGCTTCCCTTTCCGCATGCCCCGAGTGCGGCCATCAGAGCCATGGCCAACGAGGCACCGTTGACGAAAGTCGACGAGGAACGCCAGTGCGCAAGGTTGGAACGCATCTCCCTCAATCTCCTTCCGGCCGGCATGGCGGGTAAAAAAGCAGGCACCCGCTGCGCACCGGGGCTGGTACGTTTCCTGCTGTCCTCAAGACGTCGTTCGGCGCAGCGAACTCATCGAGAAAAGGAAACACCCATGGCTAGGGTATTTACATTCGCAATCTCGTTAGCTTGCCTGTTCCTTTATAGCTGCGCAAGGAAGGAGCGGCCCGCCGCTTCCGTCAAAGCCTTGGTCAGTCGCGACTCACTCTGGGAACGCATGCCTACGATTCCAGTATGCCTCCAGGACTCCAAAGGAGTCGACGCGCAACGATGGGATATCGTGAAGAGCGTGATACAGAAACAATACAATCAACGAACACCCGTGCGATTCATCGATTTCTCGACTTGCCCTGCCGACGCGTCCGGACACGTCCGAGTCCTCATCGCGGACGAGCGGCCGGGCCCTTCTGCTCCCGCGCTCGTGGGCCCCGCCACCCTCGGGGTGCCGGGTGCCATCACGATGAATCTGACGTTCAAGAACGACAGGGCCGATGTCTGCGGCGCCCCCGAACGCACCGAAACGTGCATCCAAACCTACGCACTGCGCGAGTTTGGCCGCGTCTTGGGCCTCATGCCTGAACATGAGCGAGCTGACAACGCCTGCACCGGGTTCGGAGATGGCTTCCGATCAATCGGCGATGGCCGGTCGTCGACCTGGGGAACGACCTACGATCCCCACTCCATCATGAACTCCTGCATGAACGAAAAGCAGCTCACTTCCGGCGCGCCCATAAGGCTCAGTGAAGGCGACGTTGAAATTCTGCGGCGCCTCTACGGAGTGCTGCCTTCGCTTCCTACCTACCTCGAAGACCTCGAACCCGCGTTGCAAGGTGAGTCCGCTTTCGCGGGAGCAAAGGCCATCGCTGCGACCAAAAGCCATCTCGCGCTGGCCGAACTGCGCCATCAGTCGGACTTCCGGGAAGGCGGCAGCGTGGTCCATTCCGTTTTGTTCGCCATGATGAAGTCCCTCATCACAGAGGGCGAGTACTCGGTGGTCTCCATGGAGTTGCCATGGCGTGACATGAACGTCTTGAACGAATACGTGCAAGGCCGCACTGACAATCACAAAGTCAATCTCTCGGCATTTGGAACCCCGGAACTCGAAGAGTTTTTGGAGTGGCTCAGGAAACACAACGCAACCTCCGCAACGAAAGTGGACCTCGCAGGTTTCGATATTCAGCACCAGGCCGCCGCAGACCTGGCTGTTATCGTCGGATCCATGCAAGCAGCGGGGCTCATGGACGCCGCGGGGAGGAACGCGCTCGAGCTCGCTTGCGCAGCCGACGCCAAAGACAGGAAGCCCTGCCTTGCGAACCTCGGCCTATGGGCTGAGGCACTCGCCGCCTCGCCACGTCCCCAGGGGCGCGAGCGGGACTTCCTGGAACTCGCTTTGAAGTCGAGACTCGCTGAGGAACAGATTTATCTCGCTTCGACGCAGGATGAGTTCCTCAAGGCGTTCGATGCGCGCGACGAAGCAATGGCTTTCGCATACCTCACGTTGCACCGGCATCTCTACGCCCAGAGGCGCATCCTCAGTTTCGGCGCGTTTTTGCACATGGCGAAGGAAAGCCCTGAGATCGAAACTCCTTTTGGCAAGGTCACCTCCATGGGCACGCATCTAAAGCGGGCGCTCGGAAACGACTACGGCGTCATAGGAACAGTCGCGCACCTGTATACTCTCGAGCTCGAAGTCGCGACGCAGAAAGCGGACGGCACACTGACGAGCTTTCGCCCCATCGTGACCGTGGAAAACAATGCCACTTCAGCTGTGAAGCATCTCTCGTCCTTCGACCGCTTTTTGATGTTCGCCACGCTCGATGGCTCCTCCGGAAGCGTGCCCAATAAACTCGCGGACACGCAGGACTTCCAAGCTGTGCCCAACGTGGCCGATGTGCAGCGCGACATGGGAGCGATATCGAACGGCACCCTCGTACGTGATTCCCAGGCTCAAATCAACGAGATCTTGAATTCAGCGAAGTCCCAGAAGTACCGCATGGCGCTCCCCCGCCAACTCGCCTTCACATCCCTTCCGCGGGTGGCTCGACTGGGTGAGACACTCCGCTTGAGATACGAGAGGCCTGGGAAGCCCCGAAAAAATCTTGGAAGCGTCCATGAAAGGCGATGCAGTCAAAAAAAAGACACTTCAAGCCTTGCGACCCCGCTTTGGGTAGAATACCTTTTTCCCAGCAAAACCATACGAATTGAAGTGAGCCGAATATCCGAGGAAGAACGATGCTCACCGAAATCGATTCGGGGGTGCGAAGGCTCTTTGCGCGCCGACCTCTCGCCAGCATCCTGGGCATCGTATCTTTGATTGCCATTTCTTCGTCTTGCCGACATCGTTCCCACAACGATGCGCGTCCTTTGACACCCCCCGCTGCCTCTGGCGCCGGCAGCGGCGCTCCGTCTGGAAGCGGAGCGCCGAATGCGCCAATCGACCTCGATGTGGATCCCACCGGAGGCACGCCCACCTCAACGCCGCCTGCCGACTACTAGTCCGATGTCCTTGATTTCACCTCAGAGCGCGTGCCTGATTTCCACGATAGCTTCTCGCGCTCTTTCTCTGAGAGCGTCGCTTACATGAAAGATGTCGGGCGGTATTCCAAGCTCGTGGAGGCCGACACCAGTCGAAAAACCCGGGTGCCTATCCGACTTGCCACCGCAACTGTCCTCGCGGCGCTGCGCGACAACCGGACACGATTCTCGCTTGTGGGCGCTAGCGGTATAGCCCAAACGCCCTCGGGTGTGGGCATCACGTTGCCCGACGACGTGGGCGGCACCCCGCTCGAGAGCTACCAGAAATCCATCGAAAACCCTGCCGTTCTCAATGAATCGTGCCAGCCCAATCCGGCGAATCATTGGTCCGACATCGTGTTTCATTATTATTGCCTCGTGCCCCCTATCTATCGAGGCTGCCACCGCTACGCGGTGGGCAAATACGCTGGCACCAGCGGGGGGACACTCAAGGAGCGCAAAGAGGCCATCGAGCTCTGCCTCAAGCCGGTCGCAAACTGGACGGACGACGAAAAGAAGAACAACGCGCTTGCCGCGCCGTTGCAGCCATTTTTCCCCGCATTCTACGCGTCCCAGAAGGTAACGCTCGGAAACGGCACCGAGGTGAACATCTTTGATTACCTCATGCTCTCGCAGACGTTCGCTTTCGACTATGCCGACCAACATGCGGTCCTGAACGCGTTCTATGGCGATCTGAAGCCGACCGGCGACTTCGATCCTTCCAACGCCGCCGAGTGCTCAAGGTACCGGCCAAAACGGAAGATTGATTCACCCAAAGGAAACCATTCCCTCGCGAGCACCGAGAAGCTCCAGCCTCTCTTTTCAGTGGATCGCTAAAGCGAAGCGACGGGGATCTCCCTGGCATCGGAAACGTGCTCGTGACAAGAAAGCAGGTGAAGGGAAAAATCCCCCAGCGGCCCAGAGGAAACAACCCCATTTCACCGCTCGCGGCGCGTGAGCTTTCCATCTTGCTGCAAGGTGCCAGAACCAGGACCAGCCCGACGTGCGCATCTTTTTTTGCATCGTGCATGCGAGGCGTCCCTTCCTCGAGCTCGGTGAGCACGTACCGCATGAGGCCCGGGAAATCTTCGTCGAGTACGACCGGATCTTCAAAACCGAGCGCCGCGCGCTGGGCCTTCCGACCGAAGCCAGGCTCGCGCTTCACCAAACTCCTTCCTAGCCCGCGATTCTGCGCATCCGCGACCTCGCGTTGTCCGGGCTTCACTCGGAGAACCTTCTTACCAGCGGACGAGTCGTGGAGCCGTTCGGCTAAATTCTGCGCCACTTTGAAAGGCGGCTTCCCTTCTCCCGCATGTCACTTGCGCCACTGCACACCAAAGACGTCGAACGGGCACTAAAGAAACACATCTTGCACTGGAAAAACTCTCTCTTCTTCCAGACCTTCGCGGGCAGCGGCGTGGGTGACCTGTTCAGGAGCCTGAGGAAATCGAGCGTGGCCAAGATTGACGCCGAGGCTTCGCCCACGCCATGAGCCAGACTTACGTCACCTCGCTCCGGCCGGATTGACCGAAACGAGTGGTCGGCTTCGCCGGAATACACACCTCGAATGCATCAAGGCCATGGGGGCGAATGAGCGCATTCCCTCTATGCGCGGGCTTGCGCGGGCTTGCGCGGGCTTGCGCGGGCTTGGGCGGGCTTGCGCGGGCTTGCGCGGGCTTGCGCGGGCTTGCGCGGGCTTTGAGGGTCTCGCCCTCCACGGTTCCTCGCCGCGTGCAGGGACTCGTGGCCGAAGGTTACGTGACTCAAGCAGACCTCGAGTGTTACCTCAATGTTCAATAGGAGGGGCCACTCTAGATATTGCCTATCTCTTCGTTTTCGTCGCTCGCTCGCCTCATGCATTTCCATATACATTGCAGCTCGTCTCACTCCTCAGGCATCGACCTAGGCAATATTTAAAGTGGCCCGGAGGATACAGAACACAGGCCCATCATCCCGACTCATTTTTTCGTCACGTGGTTCGATCGCCTTAAGCTCTCAGGCATCCGAACCGATACGACGGGGGGAAGGGGAGGGCTAAGTGTATGGGGTCGAAATCCGCGATCTTTATGTCAAGTCTAATGCTTTGCCTTGGGGCGTGTGGCGGCTCGGGAGCCGGGCAGGCTCTCAAGATTCCACGTGGTTCAGGTGGTGTGGCCACGCAGGGCGCTGTGGATGTCGAAGCATTGAAGACGCTCCAACGCGGCAGAGAGGTGACGGTCGACCCAAAAAACACCGCAAAGAATGAGGCGAGCGCAATGATGGCTGCCTCCGCAGGTGTGGACTCGGTGCACAACGTTGCGCAGGCCGCGGGTCCAAAGACTTGCAAGGCACCTGGAAGCGGCGGGAAATCGAAGGCGCG
>JBIKVI010000060.1:0-18403 GCA_044356935.1 Silvanigrellaceae bacterium
GCCCGATCCCGCGGCGCGACCGCTCGTGTGCAAAGAACCGCCATTGTTTCGTGGCACGCTGCGCGCGATGTCCTGCGAGGCGCGCGTGAGCTCTCTCTCCATGAGGGCTTGGCGTGAAATGACACTGACCTGGCTAATGGGCTCATAGTGAGGATGCGTGGAAGTGGGTGTCTGTTGGGGCTCGAGTTCCGGCACGTCTACGCCCATCTCACGGGCGTAGATACGCACGAGGCCGCGTCCATTGAGGCCGGGAGGGAGCTCGCCCCATTGACCCTGTTCAATTGCGGCGAGGTAGTGTTCCCGGATCTTGACGCGGGAGGCTACCGCCGCGTGCGACCTCCCCGAGCTCTCGCGGGCGGCCCTTAGGCGCGCACCGATCTCCAAGGCTGTCTCGTAGGGGACGCCGAGCGCCGTGGGCCTCGGCTTGTTCGCGTTCGCGTTCAGGTTTGACATGGCTTCATCGCCTCAATTCGTTGAGCAGTTTTTTGGTCCGTTCGGCCCCCTGGGAGTCGATTTTGCCGCGCAGAACCTTTTCCAGGCTCGCCACGGCTTCCTTCTTCTGCCCTGCCATATGCCGCGCGCGGGCGAGCTCAAGGATGGGATCGAGACATCCTGGACAGAAGTCGGCCGCCTTTGTGAAGCTGCGGACCGCTCCGGGGAAGTCATTGGATTTTAGCGAACATTTGCCGGAATTGAAATGCGCCTGGACTTGGGTCGGATCGAGCAGCAGCGCCTTGTCGAAATGCCTCTTGGCGCGGGCGCAGTCGCCCTGCTCCATCCACGCCAAGCCGATGTTCGCCTCGACGCGCTCCATGAAAGGATAAGTGGCTTCGTCGAGCATGCCTTGGAGGACGGAGCGCGCTTTGGCATGTTCTTTCATGAGAATGTAGGCGTAGGAGAGGTTGAGCTGCGCATCGTGGTTGTCGTCGTCGATGGCGATTG
This sequence comes from Silvanigrellaceae bacterium, assembly GCA_044356935.1. Taxonomy (GTDB): domain Bacteria; phylum Bdellovibrionota_B; class Oligoflexia; order Silvanigrellales; family Silvanigrellaceae; genus JADCJN01. Next base: position 943 of record JBIKVI010000060.1, read on the forward strand.
CGGCGCTGAAGCTATTGGCGGCGGCGGCGGGGTTCCCCAATCCAAGGTAACTGAGCCCCAGGAGGTTCTGCACCTCGACGTTCTTGGGGAGCTCCTTCGACAGGGCGCGGAGGTAGGTGACGGCGCGATGGTACTGGCCCGCGGTGAAGAACTGCCGGCCCACCTCGAGACGCCCTGCGTTCGAAGTATCCGCGTCCTTGTCGCGCGTACTCGCGCATCCCGCCCCCGCCAGGACTGCGCACGCAAGGAGCGCCGCCAAGGCGCCCCCCTTGCACCCGACCCTTGCGAACCACGCTCCCCATCCCTTCTTCCGTGTCGTCATCCCCCGATCCTTTCCCTCGCCGAAGCGAGCACGGCGCGCGGTTTTCCAGCGACGTCCGAGGGGCCCACGAGCCCCTCGCGATCCATCCGGTCCATGATGCGCGCGGCGCGGTTGTAGCCGATGCGGAAATGCCTCTGGATACTCGAAGTGCTCACCACACCCGTCATGACGGCGAACTCGAGCGCACGCTCGAACAGTGTGTTCTCATCCATGGAATTCCCGTCGATCCCTCCTTGATCGCCTTTGCCGTCCTTGTCCTTGGTGCCGATTTGGCCTGCAGCGCGTTCCACCTCGTCGATAATGGCGGCATCGTAACGCGAAGGATAGAGGTCGCGCAGGCGATCGGCGATGCGGTTGATTTCCTTGTCGCCCACGTAGGCCCCATGCGCGCGCACGAGCTTGCTGGTTCCAGGCGGGAGGAAGAGCATGTCGCCGCGCCCCAGGAGCTTTTCGGCACCCACTGTCTCGATGATGGTGCGGCTATCGTGCTTGCTCGCCACCTGGAAGGAGATGCGGCAGGGGAGGTTGGCCTTGATGACGCCTGTGAGGACGTCCACACTAGGACGCTGCGTGGCGAGCACGAGGTGGATGCCGGCAGCTCGCGCCTTCTGCGCCAATCGCTGGATGCTATCCTCGACGTCCTTGGGTGCGGTCATCATGAGGTCGCACAGCTCGTCGATGACCACGACGATGTAAGGCAGCTCCTGGAACGGAGCTCCGGTCTCAGGATCCACACCGCCCCGTCCGCCCTCTATCTCCGCGTTGAAGCCACCGATATTGCGCACGGCTGCGTTCTTCATGAGGCGGTAACGCCGCTCCATTTCATCGATGGCCCAGCGCAAAGCGCCGGCAGCCTTGGCGGGCTCGGTCACCACCGGCATGAGCAGGTGGCCGATACCGTCGTAGTTCGACAACTCGAGCATCTTGGGGTCGACCAGGATGAGGCGCAGCTGTTTGGGCGTGCGGCTCATCATGAGCGAGAGCAATGTGACGTTGATGCCCACGGACTTGCCCGAACCCGTGGCCCCGGCAATAAGCAGGTGGGGCATTGCTGCAAGGTCGGCCACGAGCGGGCTACCGTCCACGAGCTTACCGATGGCCATGGGCAGGGGCGCGCCATTGCCCCGGAACATGGGGCTCTCCATGATGTCGCGCAACGACACCGTCTCGCGATGGGAGGCCGGCACCTCGATGCCGATGGTGCTCTTGCCCGGCTGGGGCGCCATGAGGATGCTCTGCGCCTTGAGGCCCAGCGCGAGGTCGTCCTGGAGGCCCGTGACTTTTGTTACTTTGACGCCCGCGGCCGGTTCGAATTCGTGCACGTTCACCACGGGGCCTGGCTGACTGCGGAGCACCTTTCCGGTCACACCGAACTGCCCCATTTTCTCCTCGAGCTGAATGGCCTCGCCCCCGAGTCGCGCCGCTTCCTCCTCGGGAGGGCGTGTGCGTTTGCTGCGGTGCTCCTCAAGGAGAGCGAGCAGCGAGGAGAAGTCGGCGGCCTGGACAACCTTTTGGCCATCGGCGTTCGCGGAGAGGGCGGCGATTTTTGGCGGAGCATAGCCATCAATCTTGCCAATCGCATGCGCCGACTGGGAAACGGAAGTTCCCAGGGGCGAAGCAGCGTCTTTATTCGCTTCCTGCGTTGGATCCCCGGTAGGTGCCTGAGCAGGGATGGCGGCGGTCATCCCCGCGTCCTCGCAGCCACGCGCGAACGCGCCCTTCTCGATCTGGCCCATGGGCGGAACGCTTTCCGTCGCGGGCGTGTTTCGGGAGGCACTCGCCTGACGAGACGACCTGTCCTCACCCGTGTCGGACTCGAGTTCGTCAAGCCATCCTCGCACGCGACCGAAGGGAAGGGCTTCGAGCACACTGAGCACAAGCCCGACCGGGCGAATGCCTAAGCAGAGAGGCAAACTCGCCGCGACGCCAAAACCGAGGGCGACGAGGGCGCCACCCTCACCGAGAGTTCCCGCGAAAGCATCCGCGATGCTCGCACCCAGATATCCCCCGGTTGGGAACTCCATGCCCTCGAGGAGCCACTTCGGGCGGAGCAATGAAAGCATGCCAAGATAGCAGACCAAGAGCTGGGGATAGCCGGCGGCCCGAAGCCACATGCGAGAGAGGCGTCGCGGCCTCTGGAAGGAGGCGAGGATTTGGGCGATGAACACGAGCGCGAAGACCAGAGCTCCCAAGCCCGCAAGCTGCCAAGCCCAATCGGCGACCTGAGCCCCCAGTGGTCCGAACAGGTTTCCGGCTGGCGGCTCGCGTGAGCTACCATGGGAAACGACCTGGAACGTCGTGGCGTCACTCGGGTGGAACGAGGCCACCGACAGGACAAAGAACAGCAGCGCGAAGAAGATCACGCATTGGACGTACTCGGCGAGGTAGACGCGATTGCGGAGCTCGCCCTGCGGAGCGGTAGTCCGCGAGGAAATAGACATGAACGACTCCCGGCCCTTCTTCGTCACGCACGAGTTGCGCGAGGGATTCTTGGCGCCCCTCGATTCTCTCAAATTCTTCCGGCGCCATAAAATCCTGCTGGTCAGCGCGCTGGCGCCTCAGGTGGCTTTCCTCGCCGGCATGCTCTGGGCGGCCTTCAGCCGAGTGCTGCCTTGGGCTGAAGCCCGCTTGGCGAGCGGACTTGCGACGTCGGGAACCCTAGGCGAGATGGCTGCGAGCGTTCCCGACGGCCTCCTGGCCGGGGCCTTGGCCATTGCGCTGTTCATAGCGTGCGTCGTCCTTTACACGCTCCTGGGGGTCCCCTTCCTCAACGTCGTCCTATCGCCGCTGTTCGACATCATGGCCGCGCGCGCCTACGAGGAGACCAGCGGACGCAAGCTGCCGAACCTTGGCTGGTCAGATTTCTTTCGTAGCTTCCTGTCGGAGTGCTCGAAGCTCATCATTATTTATACGACCATCATCCTGGCGTTTTTCGTTCCATTGCTCGTGCCGGCGGGATTCGTGCTTTCGTTTCTCCTGGGACCGCTCTTCCTGGTCGCTTCCATTTGGTTCTTCGGATGGGATCACATGGACCGGACCCTGGCCCTGCAGGGTCTTGGCCTGCGTCGCCGTTTGCTCTTCGGCGTTCGACACGCGCTTGGATGCAGCGCGCTGGGTCTTTGGACCTACGTGCCCTTCGCGGGCACTGTGTTCAGCTTTACGATGGCTGCCGCGGGCGCTATGGTCGTGGCGAAGGTCGAAAATCCCAAGACGCTTCCCCTGCAACCGATCGCCCCGCGGGCCCTATGAACATCCAGGCGCAAGCCGCCCACGAAGCCGGCAAAAAATCAAACGTCGTCGTCGAGCTGCTTGAGTCCATCAAGTTCAGCCACACGATTTTCGCCTTGCCGTTCGCGCTCATCGCCTTGCTGCTGGCGCGCCGCGGCGGGCTGCCCACGCCCCATGAGGCGTTTTTCATCGTCCTTTGCATGGTGGGGGCACGGACGTGGGCCATGGGCGTCAATCGCTTGGCCGACGCGCGCATCGACGCGGCCAATCCGCGCACCGCGACGCGCGCCGTTCCGGCGGGACGCCTCTCGCGCGCGGCCATGTCGGTTTTCACCCTGGGCGGCGCGATCCTCTTTCTGCTCGGTGCCGGCGCTCTGTCACGCGTTGCCCTGGCGTGCGCTCTTCCGGTGCTTATCATTCTGGCAAGCTACAGCTGGGCCAAACGCTACTCTTTCCTTTGCCATTTTTACCTGGGCCTGTGCCTCGGCCTCGCTCCGCTGGGCGCATGGGTGGCCCTGCGCGGCGCTTTTCCCTGGCCCATGCTCACGCTTTCCTTCGCCATCTGCTTTTGGGTCGCGGGATTCGACATTCTCTACGCCCTTCAAGACGAGGCCTTCGACCGTGAATCTGGCCTACGCAGTGTCCCGGCCCGATTCGGTACGACACGCGCCTTGGGCATCGCGCGCGCGAGTCACATCCTAGCTGCCCTGCTTTTCGGTGCCTTCGGAGCGCTCTACGATCTGGGAGCCTTTTTCTTCGCCGGCCTCGCCGTGGCCGCGGCGCTCATGGCGTGGCAGCACAGGCTCACGCGCGGCGGCGACCTCTCGCGCATTGGCATGGCCTTCTTCAACCTCAACGGGTGGATCGCCGTCCTCCTCTTCGTGTCCGCGGGCGTGTCACTCCTCCTTTCCCATTAGGAATCCACAATGGCTTACCGTCCCGACATCATCGAACCCAAATGGCAGGAAGCCTGGCTCAAGTCCGGCACCTTCCGCACGGGTGACGATCGCTCCAAGCCGAAGTACTACGCCCTCGACATGTTCCCTTATCCGAGCGCTGCCGGGCTCCACGTGGGCCATCCCCTCGGCTACACGGCCACCGACATCGTGTCGCGCTACCATCGCCAGAAGGGCCACAACGTCCTCCACCCCATGGGTTGGGATGCCTTCGGACTCCCGGCGGAACAACACGCCATCGACACCGGCGAACACCCGGCGAAGCTCACCGTTCGGAACATCGACACGTTCCGACGCCAACTCCAGCGCTTGGGTTTCTCGTACGACTGGGAGCGCGAAGTCAGTACCTGCGACCCCAACTATTACCGGTGGACTCAGAAAATATTCCAAGTCCTCCTTGAGCGCGATCTCGCTTACCAGGCGGAGATGTCCGTCAACTGGTGCCCCGCCCTCAAAACGGTGCTCGCCAACGAGGAAGTGGTCGACGGAAAATCAGAGCGGGGCGATCATCCCGTGTTCCGCGTGCCCATGCGCCAGTGGATGCTGCGGATAACGGCCTATGCCGAGCGCCTGCTGGCCGACCTCGATAAACTTGAATGGCCCGAAAGCATCAAGGACATCCAGCGAAATTGGATTGGCAAATCCGTGGGCGCGCGCGTGCGTTTCGCCATGGCCGACGCCGCGGGTCAACCCACCTCCGAAGGGTTTGAGATCTTCACAACGCGTCCCGACACGCTTTACGGCGTTACTTACATGGTCCTCGCGCCCGAGCACCCGCTCGTGGCGCGCATCACCACGCCCGCCCGGGTTGAAGCCGTGAAGGCATACCAAGAGGCCGCGAGCCGCAAGAGCGACATGGATCGCACCGAACTCGCCAAAGACAAGTCCGGCGAGTTCACGGGCGCCCACGCCGTGCATCCCCTCACCGGCGCTCCCGTGCCCATCTATATTTCAGACTACGTCATGATGACCTACGGCACGGGAGCCATCATGGCCGTCCCGGCGCACGACGAACGCGACCACGCGTTCGCGTCGAAGTTCGGCCTGCCCATCGTTCAAGTCGTCGCTCCCATCGGCGGCGCGGCTGGAGCGGCTGACACTGGAGCCTCCGGGGCCGATGCGGTCGACGTGTCCAAAGGGGCGTTCACCGGCACGGGGCGCATCGTCAATAGCCCACTCATCGACGGGCTTGACGTCGAAACAGCCACGGAGCGCATTATCGCGCACCTGGAGACACGTGGCCTGGGCGAGAAATCCATCACCTACAAGTTGCGCGACTGGCTCTTCTCGCGCCAGCGCTACTGGGGTGAGCCCATACCGGTCCTCAAGGACGCACAAGGGAACGTCGCACGCGCGTTGCGCGACGATGAGCTTCCACTGACCCTGCCGGAAGTGGAGAGTTACGAGCCCACGGGCGACGGCAAGTCGCCACTGGCGGCCATCACCTCGTGGGTCGAACGCAAGGGGCCCGCGGGCGAAACGAGCTTCCTCGAAACCCACACCATGCCCGGATCCGCCGGCTCGAGTTGGTACTTCCTGCGGTACTGCGACCCCCTCAACAAGGCTGCCATGTTCGATTTCGAGGCGGCCAAGTACTGGATGCCCGTCGACCTCTACGTGGGTGGTCAAGAGCACGCCGTCGGCCATCTTCTTTACGCGCGCTTCTGGACCAAGGTCCTGTTCGACGCCGGCCTTTGTCCCGTGGACGAGCCCTTCAAGAGGCTCATCAACCAAGGAATGGTCTGCCGTGACGGCGCCAAGATGAGCAAGAGCAAAGGCAACGGCGTAAGCCCCGACGACGTGGTGCGCGATTACGGCGCCGACGCCCTTCGCGTCTACGAGATGTTCATGGGCCCGTTCACGCAGTCTAAGGAATGGCAAGACTCCAACCTCGCCGGGGTGGCGCGTTTCCTTGCCCGCGTCGAGCGCCTCTACGTCGACGACGCGGGAGTGGGCCTCCTCACCGACGCTCCGGCTTCGCAGGCCGACCTCAAGCTCCTGCACAAGACCATCAAGAAGCTCTCCGAGGACATCGAAGGCCTGTCGTTCAATACGGCCGTCGCGCAAATGATGATCTTCGTCAACGGCATGTACGAAACGGGCTGCCGTTCCAAGGCCGTGCTCGAGCAGTTCCTCGTGCTTCTGTCACCTTATGCACCACACCTCGCCGAGGAACTTTGGCATCGCGCGGTGCAGGGTGGCGCGCGCGATCCGATGGTGCCCGGTTACCCGTTCGTGTCGCTGGCGGCCTGGCCGTCCTACGATCCGGCGCTCGTCATCGACGACGAAATCCGCATGGGCGTGCAGGTCAATGGAAAGCACAGGGGTGAAATCCTCGTTCCCAAGGACGCGACAGAAGAAGTGGCGGTCAAGACGGCCCTCGAACAGGAGGGCGTGCGCGCCGCCATGGAAGGCAAGGCCCTGCGCAAGACCATTTACGTGGCCGGGAGGATCCTGAACTTCGTGGTCGGTTAGGCGCGGCGCTTTTGCCGTCTCCCACGCCTTTTCGTTTCAGGAGTCTCAAATGTCGAACACTGACGCGTCCGGATCTTCGCGCAACCTCCTCGTTGGGGGTTGGGTTCTTTCGGGTCTCCTTGCGTCGCTCTTTTCCTCATCCCCCGCGCGGCCTTTCTCGGCGCCATCCTCCTGACCGCATACCTCGGGGGCGCCACTGCGACTCACGCCTGCGTGGGAGATCCGTTTTTCTTTCCGCCCATTGTCGGGGTGCTCGTGTGGATCGCTTTCGCCTTGCGCCGCCCCAACGTCATCAAGGGAGCATTCTCCTGAGCACTCGGTGAGGAATTCAGGCTTTCCTGAAATCCTCCGCTGGGCCTCCTGATGTCGGCCGGCCACCGGCTCTAGGGAGGGTCCAGACTTTTCCGCGCGGAAACCGCCACTATCGCTTGGATTCGTCACGCTTGAGTGGACACAGAATCCTGAGGAACTAGGCACGCGTCTCGTCGGCGCAGAAGGGCTTCATGCTTCTTTCTTGAATACCCTCACAATTACAGATATTTGCTTGCGTTGGCCATGGTTCCGGCGGCTCGAACCGGGAGCGCATCCTCCTGACCACCTGTTAATGTTACTTTTAATTTATGGACTCAGGTTTTTCTGAAATCCTCCGATAAGCCTCCCAAGGACGGCCCGCCGCTGGCCAACAAGGAGGACGAGATTTATGCGCACGAGAACCGCCGCCATCGCTCAGCCTCTGGCCACCGTGGCCCTCACCTTGGCAACCCTCGCCTCAGGTGCCGTGGCGTGCTCGAGCGAGCCGACCGGACAGGTCCAAGCCCGCGGCTATCATCGTGGATCGAAGTCACGGGTGCGAACGGGACTCTACGCGTTCGACGGTACGCGCACCGACGCCCAAAAGGGAACGATCATCCGTCAAATGTACGAACGTGCCGCCTTGCGCACGAAAGGATACTTCGCGGGTCCCGAACTCTCTGGAAGCGACACGCGTCGCATCGTGGAAGCGGGCAAGGCGCGCATCTGCAACGACTGGCGCCTAGGCAAAATCGACGGCGTATCTCTCACTGGATACAGCCGCGGTGCCATCGTGGCGGCCGTCATCGCGCACGACCTCCTCGTCGATTCCGGACCGGGACGTCCGCGCGGATGTGCCAACGTTTCATCGTCGCTCGCGGGAGCATCGGTCGTCGGATTCCTCTCCTACGTGTCTATCCACAAGTTCATCGGCCGTGGCGACGTTCCCCAGTTCAATACACTCGCACTCCTCGATGCCGTGAATACCTTCAACAGGGACATGGGAGGCAATCGTACTGCGGACATCAAGCGGCTCTCGCCTTGGACCCAATGCACCCATATTGTGAAGCACGAACGCAGAGAAGTCGTCGCGGGAGTCGCCGACCTCTCGACGACACGCATGGAAGGTTGCGACGAGAATATCGCCGAGCCCGGAGTCCGCCACGAGGCCATCGCGAAACATGCGCCCTCCCGCGACTCCCTCGAGCGCGCTCTCAGCCGATTCGACCTCACCTTCGGCGAATACCACTCCGTCGATCGCCTTCCGCCAGCCGACTATCGTTTCCTTTGTCCACGCGTGCGTCCAATAACCGGCGATCAGAACGCCGACTACGATGCGCGGATTGGCTCAACGCAGCCAGGCCTGGTGGACACGGGTTACCGCGCATGCTTCCACGCAGGCTGCACGTGGTCGAGCATTTACGTAAGAGGTGGGACTTGCGAAGCCCCTAATGCGTTACGCCTCCAGATTCCCCCTGTCCCAGCGGGCTACAAGGCGCAGGACTGACTTCAGAGATCCTGTTGCGCCCTATGCGCCGTGAACGTCACGAGGTTGAGGATTTCCTCAACGTCACTGTTCCTTTGGAGCACGTTCACGGGGCGCTTCATGCCCATGAGGATGGGGCCGATGAGGGTGGCGCCACCGAGCTTCGCGAGGAGCTTATAGGCCACGTTCCCCGACGTGAGGTCGGGGAAGACGAGCACGTTCGCCGCACCCTTGAGGGAGCTGAACGGGAAACTCCGCTGGAGGACCTCCGGCGAAACGGCTGTGTCCGCCTGCATCTCTCCGTCGATCTCGATGTCCGGGCGGATCTCCTTCACGAGTTCCGTCGCGCGACGCACTTTGTCGGCGTACTCGTGCTTGTTCGAACCGAAGTTCGAGAACGAAATCATCGCCACGCGCGGGACTTCGTTGAGGTAGATCTTCGCGGTGTCGTGGGTCTGGATGGCGATCTGCGCGAGTTCCTCGGCCGTGGGGTTGATGTTCACGGTGGTGTCGGCGAAGAACAGGCTCTTGTCGCGCCACACGAGCATGTAAACACCCGCGAGCACCATGTCGGGCTTGGTGCCCACGATCTGCAACGCGGGACGAATGGCGTCAGCGTAGTTGTGATGCACGCCACTGCAATAGGCGTCGGCCTCACCCCTCTCGAGCATCATCGCGGCGAAATGGTGGTTCTCGGTGATGAGCTCCTGAGCGGCCATGCGCGTGAGGCCTTTGCGCGAACGCTTCTTGAACAACTCCGCTGCGTACTCTGCCGATTTGGGCGAGTGCACGGGATCGACGAGCGTCGCGTCGCGCAGCGCCTCGAGGTCGTGCTCTGCGATGAGCGCTTTAAGCTTGCCGGCATCGCCGAGAAGAATGGGCTCGCAGATGCCTTGCTCGCGCGCCATCTCTGCCGCGCGCAGGATGCTCGGGCTCTCTCCCTCGGGGAACACGATGCGCACGCGCTTTCCACGGGCTCGGTTGGTTTCCACGACTTGGCGCTTGATTTTGCGCGTGACGGCCTGAACCACGCCGAGGCGTGCCTCGAGCTGGTCGACATAAACGTCGATGTCGATCTTGCGGCGCGCCACGCCGCTCTCCATGGCGGCCTTCGCCACCGCGGGCGCGACCCACAGGAGGAGCCGCTGGTCGAAAGGCTTGGGAATGAGGTAATCGCGTCCGAACGAGTGGCTCGACATGGAATAAGAGCGGCTCACGCTCTCGGGCACGTCTTCCTTGGCGAGTTCTGCGAGCGCGTAAACGGCCGCCATCTTCATTTCCTCGTTGATCTGCCGCGCGTGCACGTCGAGCGCGCCACGAAAGATATACGGGTAGCCCAAGACGTTGTTCACTTGGTTGGGGTAATCCGAGCGCCCGGTGGCGATGATGGCGTCCTTGCGCACGGCGAGGATGTCCTCGGGCCTGATCTCCGGATCCGGATTGGCCATGGCGAAAATGATGGGCTCCTTGCCCATGCTCGCCACCATTTCCTTGGTCACAGCACCAGCCACCGAGCAGCCGCAAAACACATCCGCGCCCTCGAGCGCCTCGGCGAGCGTGCGCTTGGGGGTGTCGTTGGCGAAGCGCTCTTTGTATTTGTTCATGCCGTCTGTGCGGCCCTTGTACACGACTCCTTTGGAGTCGCACATGATGAGGTTCTCGCGCTTCACGCCGAGGTTCACGTACATCTGGGCGCAAGCGATGGCGGCGGCGCCAGCTCCGTTGACGACGACCCTCACTTCGGCGATGCGCCGCGCGGAAACCTCGAGGGCGTTGAGCAGAGCAGCGCCGCTGACGATTGCGGTGCCGTGCTGGTCGTCGTGGAACACAGGGATGTTGAGGATCTCCCGGAGGCGCTCCTCGATCTCAAAGCACTCGGGCGCCTTGATGTCCTCGAGGTTGATTCCTCCGAAGGTGGGTTCGAGGAGGACGCAGGCTTTGATGCAATCCTCCACGCTCGGAGCGTTGATCTCGATGTCGAAGCAGTCGATGTCCGAGAACTTCTTGAAGAGGACCGACTTGCCTTCCATCACCGGTTTGGCGGCGAGAGGGCCGATGTTCCCGAGTCCGAGCACGGCCGTCCCATTGCTCACCACCGCCACGAGGTTCCCTTTGCCGGTGTACTCGTAAACCAGGTCGGGATCGCGGGCGATTTCCTTGCAGGGCTCCGCCACGCCGGGGGAATAGGCCAGGGTGATGTCCTTTTGGGTCTTGCACTCCTTCGTTACGGCGATCTCGAGTTTCCCTTTGCGCCCTTTGCTATGGTATTCCAGAGCTTCTTCACGCAGTCCCATTGATGTCTCCTCTAGCATTCCCGCCTTTCGCCACGTGACCGCACGGCCCCGGCGACGGGCCTGCAGCCTACGCCGTCGGGTGGGGCCGGTCAAAAATCCGTCTGCACCTGAAACTCTTTCAGGGCCCGTCCCCCGCCGGGACGCGTAGCATGGAGTGAACCGCAGAGGGACCAAGGGTGAAAATCCTGCTTCTCGACGACGACGCTGATCTGCTCGACCTGACCGCCCGGCGCCTGCGCCGTAAAGGCGCCGATGTCGTCTGCGCGTCGAATCTCTCTCTGGCCCTCTCCGCGTTCACGAACCCCGGCGACTCTTTCGACGCCGTCATCTCGGATCTCTTTTTGGGCGACGAAAACGGACTCTCCTTCTTCGAGCAACTCGAGACCCTTGGCTACTCGGGGGTCTTTGTCCTCGTCTCCGGCGACTCCGACGGGGACCCGCGCGCGAGCGCCTATCAGGAGAGCAAGAATCGATTCCATTGCCTCCAAAAGCCCTATTCCCTGGACGTCCTCCTGGGACTCCTCGGTCCGGTGAGCGAGCGGAGTGCCTGAATGTACCAAGAGCAGCTCCAGACTCCCCCCCCATCAGCCACCCATAAAGGTTTCTGGCTAAAGCTCGGCGACGCCGCCCACGCGTTGGGGGTCTCCGAAATCACGCTCCGTCGTAAGGTGAAGTGCGGCAAGCTTGCGCACGATTTCCGCGGTGGAAGGTACTACGTTTACCTCTACAAAGACGAGGCCACGGGTCGATTCTACGAGCCCGACGATACCGAAGCACCGTCTCCCCGCTATGAACGCGCACCCGGTTCGGCTGGGCTCGCGTCCTTTGGGGCCCCCTTGGGGGTCAGGGGAGCCTCAGGCTCGACATCGCTGGGGGTGTCCGGCCGGGGATCGACCCTGCCCACCATCTCACTGCGTGAGTCCCGCCCACACGGGTCGGCCTTGGCGGAGGCCCAGCGACGCGAACTCCAGGAGAGGGTACAGAGCCTCGAAGCCGCGACAGCGCAAAAGGAGGCTTCACTCCAAGCTTTGCGTCGTGCAGTCGAGGATCAGCAAACTCTCATCGCGTTCCTTGAAGAAACTATCGAGCGGCTGGGTCGGGCCAACGCCCCTTCCCCAATGCCACCCAGAAGATGATTTGGTAAGCCAGAAAGGCTGCCATAAGTGCAATCTGCCCCCGGGCCAGCATTGCGGCGACCCCAGACTCACCCGCGTACCAAAGGACGCCAAAACCCGTAAACACGAGTGGATGGACGACGAACAAGGCGGCGTGCAACCAGTGTTCACCGGGACCGCACTCCCGTGCATGAACCCACTCATCCTTTGTCACCAACAGGCATGAGAAAACGCACAAACCCACGTAGGCCGCGAGAGTCGTAGCGTCGAAAGGGAACAGGGCAGGCAGCGCGAAGCATGCCAGCGTCGCCAAGGTGTCGAGGGGGTGGCCCCGCCGTTCCCAAGCGCCCAAGCCGCGCGCATGGTGAAAATGGAATTCATCGACGGCCATGAGGAGCCCCTGGATCAGCGCGGGCGCGAGGCACACCAGGGTAAGGGGACGGGTTAACGAAATGAGATCCATGTGCGCAACTCTACCCTTCTCTTCTTGAGCGGAGTCAGGGGGTTTTGCGCAAGAGCGCACCGCAAATGGACAAGCCCGGTCCGAACGCGAGCGAGACAACCAAGGTCCCCTCGGGCACGGCCGCGTCCCTCGACACAAGGTCCCAAATGTGGGGCAGGGTCGCCGACGACATGTTCCCGCAGCTCGCGAGCACGCGCTCGCTGAATGCCGTTTGAGAAGTCGAGAGCTCTAGCAGCTCCGCCACCTTCTCGATAATCTTGGGCCCACCGGGGTGCACGGCGAAAACAGCCTTCGCGCGCTCGTCGGCGAACGAAAGACCTGCCTCCGTGCACAGACGCTCGAGGAAACCGGGCAGTGCGCCCGCGATGAGCGAGGGAACGTCGCGAGAGAGCGTCATGGCGAATCCCCAAGGAGAGAGATCCCAGGTCATCGCATCGCGGGAGCCAGGGACCATCTCCTCACGCAGTGAAACGATCTCGAACCCTGAAGGCGCGCCAGGTTGGGCCCGCGCCGGAGGAGTGCGCGTCACTCCGTAGCGGATGAACCCGTCGGCGAAAAGGCTCTGCACCACGAGCTGCTCGGGCGCGTGCTTGAGCGGGTCAAAATGCAGGGTGCATAACTCAGTATGCGCGATGTCGACGCGTGTACGCCTTCCGGGCTCAGCGGCAAGAAAGCCACGCGCCATGCGTAAGGCGGGTATCGCCGCGTAACAGCCCATGTGGTAGGCGTGCGTTACTTGGGTGCGTTCCTGCCAGCCCATGCGCACGACAGCAGACTGTGCGGCCGAGGGTGAAACGTAACCAGTACAGCTCACGTGGATGATTTCGTCGGGAGGGTGCGGGTCGCTACCGGATCCATTCGCGTACCAGGCTTCGAACGCGTCCTCGGCCGCCTCGCGAAAGAAGGAGTTACGAGCGGCGAGGTCAGCTCCGTGAGGCTGGCGCGTGACGTCGAAAATGCGCATGCGCTCCCAGTCGAAATGATTGAAATCCTCCAGAGCGTGACCGCGCGATGCGATCTTCTCCGGCGAGCAGCCGAAGCGCTGGATGAACTTGCGCATCTGCGAAGCAAATGCCTCGGCGTCGAATTCCTCGCCACGAGCCGCGCGTGCGACACCCTCGGCCCGGGTGTGTGCGGCAGTGAGCCACTCGACTCCGTGGACCTGGGAACTCGCGTGCGCAGGGCGCCGCGGAGCGAACGCGGACAGGTAGGTGCGGTCCAAGGACACGGAAGACCTCCAACGCAGGGGACGCCGACAACGCGCGCCGGCTTCGCTGCGCAGAGTGCCACAAGCCCCTCACCCGCGAAAGGGAGTGTCCCCTTCGCTCCCCGAGTCACCGGGGAGCCGCGGATTCGCTGTGTATGACCTCCTCGAACGGCTGAGCGACCTCACGTGCAACACGGGCGACAGTCGTCGCTGGCAATAGGCGCATGCATCGGAAATGACCCAGTGGGCATTGCCCGTGACCATGTTTCGAACAGGGTTGGCAGGCAAGAGCGGCACCGTGCTCCGTCGCATAATTCACCGCACGCGCGCGCGTCCCCGAGGGCCCATAGCCGGTGTCGGTCGATGTAGGGCCGTAAACCCCCACCACGGGCGTGCCAACGCCGCAAGCCACGTGGAGAGGGGCCGAATCATTGGCTAACGAAACACTTGCCGAAGCAAGCACCGCAGGGAGATCCTCCAACGGGATGCAGTCGATGGCGTCCACAAGGCGCGCGCGGTGCTCTTCGGGCCAGGCGGCCGCCGCCGTAAGGAAAGCGTTCGTCGCGACGGCATCCGATGGACCACCGCTCAGCACGCAAAGCAGGTGCGGATCGCCTTCCAAAAGGAGACGCGCGGCATCTGCGAAGGCTTCGGCAGGATACTGTTTCGTCGCCCAAACCGAACCTGGAGACACGACAAAGTAACGACTTCCAGGCGCAACCAGGCGCGGGTGGGCCGCGAAAAGCGCGCGCGGAGGTCCCTCGGGCCGTAAAATGGGCGCGCCATGTGCCGCCAAAGTTGCGCGCACGTTATCCGGCACGAGATCGGAGGGCGCGAGATCCAGCATGCGCAAACTCTCGTGCATGCCCGCGGGGTAGGGCGCCTTCTCATCGAAAAGGAAAGCCCCCGACGCGCTGCCAAACCCCACAATGCGGGGCACGCGGGCCAAACGCGCGATGAGGCTCGAGGTGAGCGAACGGTGCGGCACCAAGAGGACATCAAGACGCAACGCATTCAGGGCGCGCGCGCAATCCATCACCGAAGCGACCTTGGCAATCCCCTTACCCTTGCGAATCAAGACGCGTTCGGCAACGCGCCGGTCGCGCGCATAAAGGGCCAGCCCCGCGCGGTTGCTCGCGAGCACCACGACATGACCCGCCACGTGCAGCGCTTCTACGAGCAGCCCCGCCAGCGCGAGGTCGCCGATGAACGCGGTGTGCAGAATCGCCACGCGCATCAGGGCGTTTTCTCGTACACGATGGCCGCTTCGCCGCCCTTGTAGTAGTTCTCGCGGCGCCCAACGGGTTCATAACCCTGTCCCTTGTAAAGGGCGCGCGCGATCACGTTGCGCTCGCCCACTTCCAAAAGGAGACGGCTGGCGCCCAGTGCCAGCGAGGCCGTCTCGAACGCTCCGAGGAGCGCTCCCGCGATGCCCTTGCCGCGATGGGCGCGGGCCACGGCGACATAGTCGATTTCGGCATCGTCGAACACGCACCGGGCCTGGAGAAAACCCACGGTCCTCTCATCCACGAGCGCCACGAAGAATCCCTCGTGCGCCTGCGAGGGGGAGTCACCGCCCACCACGCGCGCGAGGAACTCTGCAACCAGGGTTTCCGACGGCGCGTAAGCCGATTCTTCCAGGACTGTAACGAGTCCGTGCAGGAGCGTCGGCACGCGATCGGGCGCGAACATGCTCTGATCTTCGCTGGCCAAGGAGCCGTAGCGGAATTGGAGGATATGGGGTTCACGTTCGGACATGGTGTCAGCGACCTCCCTTGCCGCTGGGCACCGCGTGCCAAAACCACGATTGCGAGAGCAAATTGGGATTCTTCTCAAGCCCTCCGCGCACCCGCTCGAAGGCTTGGCCGCGCAGTGCGAGGTCCACGTACCCCCTCGCCCGCCCGACGGGGAGACGGGCGAGCCACATGCGCGCCTCGTAGCTCTCGCCAGGAGTGGGACAGTGTGATCCCGAGCGAGCGGCCTGGAAGGCCCTTTCGGCCGCCTCGAGCTCGCGCTCGGGCGGCACGAAAAGATTCAGTTTGCGGGATTCGCTCCACACGAGCGTCAAGAAAAGGAAACGCTTCACGTCCGCGTCGAGTCGGAGAGGCTCGTTCGACCGGGCCATGCCGGCTCCGCCTCCCACCGCGAACCAATCGATAGTGGCTACCGCGGGGGGCGTTCCGGGGGATGCGGTCACCGTAGCCCAGGCGCACGTGAGAGCGGCCGCGTCCCAAGCCGTGTAAACGTCAGTCCCCACGGTCAGCAGCGTGCGGTTCAAGAGCCTCTGCCCCGAGGTGGATTCGGGCGCGGATACGGGCTGCCCTTGCGCAATCTCGGCGCACGCAGGCAGGCTCAGGATTGCGAACGCGCTCAGGATTGCGAGCGCTCCTTCGAATCCCACCCCGAGACTGCGCTCATAGCGCGTCGACATCGCCAAACTGGACCTCCATCTGCCAGGTGAGGGCGGAATAACGGAACGTCCGAAGCCCACGCCAACGCTCGAACGCGAAACGAAGCGCAGCGGTGCCTGGCCATACCAATCGTACACCACCTCCCCAGGTCGCGGCGGTATCGCCGGGCGCTCCTCCCGAGCGTCGCCAAGTCGGCCGTTCCTCGAAGAAAGTCAAATATCCCACTCCAGCCACGGCAAACGGCCGAACGATGCCGTCGAATTCTGTGCCCCAGAGCGCACTCCATCGAGGAGAGAACTGGATGCGTGTGAACACGGCGAGCGGTGACACGCGTTCGATCGACTCGCCCTGGTCGTCCACGAGACCCTCCTGCGCGCGCCAAACTCCCCAACGTGCTTGGAGCCCACCTGCCCATGGGCCCCGGATGTATTGGTCATAACTGAGGCTAGCGCCCGCACCCTCGGGCTCCCAGGCGCTGCGCGTTCGGTACTGGGTGCGCTCTCTGTAGATTCCCAGCCCGAGCACGCGGTTTTCGAGTGCGCGGAATCCACTGCGGAGCGGGCGGACACGCGACTCGGGCGTCGCCGGCCCGGCCGGCGCGACTGGCGCGACGGGCGCTACCGGCGCTACCGGCGCGACTGGCGCGACGGGCGCTACCGGCGCGACTGGCGCGTCTTGAGCCCACGCCGACGACGCTGCGGCGAGCGTCCAGGCTCCAATTGCCAGACGCGCGAGGGTATGTTTGTGTCTAACCATGATTCGACACTTGCCCATCGACGCTCCCGCGGAAAGGACACCATGACGGCCGAAGTGCAACTCTATTCCGACGGCGCCTGCTCGGGCAACCCGGGGCCAGGCGGATGGGCCTGTGTACTCGTCGCAGGGGGACGCACTCGGCGCATGTCGGGCTACGAACCAGCCACCACGAACAATCGTATGGAGCTCTTGGGAGTCATCCGAGGGCTCGAAGCGCTATTGCGTCCCGCCAAGGTCCACTGCGTCACGGATAGCACCTACGTAAAGAACGCGTTCACCGAGCGTTGGCTCGAGGGTTGGCAACGCAACGGCTGGAAAACCCGTTCAGGCGATCCCGTCAAGAACCAGGACCTCTGGGTCGAGCTGTGTTACCTCCAGCGCAAGCACGTGCTCACGTGGGAGTGGGTGCGTGGGCACTCTGGTCATGAGTACAATGAAATCTGCGACTCCCTCGCCC
>JBIKVI010000305.1:0-5409 GCA_044356935.1 Silvanigrellaceae bacterium
ATGTCGACAACTCCATCAAAGGCCCCCGCGCCTTCGTGGAGACCAACGTCATGGGCACGTTCCATCTGCTCCAGTGCGCGCGCGACGCGGCCCAACGTGCCAAGGTCGAAGGACGGCCGTTCCGCTTCCACCACGTGTCCACCGACGAGGTGTTCGGCTCACTCGGTCCAACGGGTTCCTTCTCCGAGGATTCCCCGTACGCTCCAAATTCGCCCTACTCGGCGACGAAAGCAGGCAGCGACCATCTCGTGCGGGCATGGCACCACACCTACGGCCTCGACACAGTGGTCACCAACTGCTCGAATAATTACGGGCCTTACCAGTACCCTGAAAAACTCATCCCCGTCGTCATCTTGAGCGCGCTGGCGGGAAAACCCATCCCCGTTTACGGCAACGGACTCCAAGTGCGCGACTGGCTCTACGTGGACGATCACTGCGCCGCTCTTTTGGCGGCCTTCGAGCGCGGCCGGCCAGGCGAAACCTACAACATCGGCTGCGCCAACGACGTGCCCAACCTCACCGTCATCAACGCCATCTGCGCGCTTCTCGACGAACTCGCCCCCAAGACCGGTAAAACACACGCTTCGCTCATCACCTCCGTGGCCGACCGCCCAGGCCACGATGTCCGTTACGCCGTCGACGCCTCGCGCATCCAGCGCGAGCTCGGCTGGGCCCCGGCCGCGCCTTTCGAGAAGCACTTGCGATCCACGGTCGAGTGGTACCTCGCCAACCTCGATTGGTGCGACAGAGTGGTAACGGAGGCCAGGTCCTCCAAAGGAACGAAGCCTACAGAGGCCGAGACTGGCGCCCCCAGGGGAACGCGATGAACACGCCGCGCATACTTATTCTTGGCCGCTCGGGACAACTCGCAACCGACATCTCCGGCTCCTTGGGCCTCGCTCGCGAGGTCGCAACGTTCCTCGGTCGCGCGGACATCGACCTCACCGACCCGACCGCCGTGCGAGACGCTATCGCGCGCGCCAACCCCGACGTCGTCATCAACGCCGCGGCATACACCGACGTGGACAAGGCCGAATCGGGCGCCGAGGAACGCGCGCGCGCCTTCGCGCTCAATGCGACTGCACCGGGCCTCTTGGCTGCGGCCTGCGCCGAGAGGAACGTTCCGTTCGTGCACGTTTCCACCGATTATGTGTTCCCCGGAACCGAGCCCGGGGCCCGCGTGGAAAACGATGCAACGGGCCCGGTCAACGTTTACGGCGAAAGCAAACTCGCGGGCGAGCGCGCCGTGATGGCAGCCGGAGGGAAGCCCCTGGTGGTTCGCACCTCCTGGATTTATGGCGCGCACGGAAAGAACTTCTTCCTCACCATGCGCCGCCTCGCTCGTGTCAACGTTCGCTTGCGCGTGGTGGCCGATCAGCATGGCGCTCCCACCTCGAGCTTGACTCTGGCCCAGGCGCTCACCCGATTGGCTTGGGTTCTCCACGAGGGCGGGCACGATTTCCAAACCAACGTGGCGGGCATCTACCACCTCGCGGCCGAAGGGCAAACCACCTGGCATGGCTTCGCACAGGCTATCGTCGAGGGCCTGAGGCAACGGGAAGCCATTCCCTGCGAGGACGTGGAGGCCATCGCCACCGCCGACTTCCCCACCCCCGCCCACCGCCCCATGCACTCCGTGTTGGCGAGCGGACTCTTCCGGCGCACGTTCCTTTTCGGCCTGGAAGACTGGCACACGGGCCTCGATGGGGTGTGGCGGCAGCTCGACCAAGAGGCGTAATAGAGCTTCGCCATTGGCCCGCGCGGCCAGCATCAATACTTCATGTTCTTCCAAATGACTTCGAACGCACGCCGCTCGTCGTCGTTAGCGAGCTCGGGGCGTACGACGTTCTCGAGCGTCGGACGAATCGTCTTGTTGAAGCTGCGGATTTTGCACGACGTTAGGGTGGCAAAGAGCGCGAAGGGGACGATGAAGAGCCGCATGGGGTTGGACCTCCTAAAGGCGAATTCAGCTCAGTACTCCAACTTCTCCCAGACCAAATCGAACGCTTTTCTTTCATCATCGTTCGAGAGACTCTCAGTTACGACCCGCGAGAACGCGGGGCGAATGGTTTCGTCGAAGAATGAGCTGCCATCGAAGGGCTTGCCCGAGGTCGTGTTCTTCTTCCATTCCTCATTGAGCGCGCGGATATCGTCGTGCTTGAACGCCTCTCGCATTTTGCGGATGACCGTCACGAAAATGCACCGCTTACCGTGGAAAGGAGCCTCGACGGGAAAACTCACGGACGAATACGGCACGCCATGCTTCTTGTGGAGGCTAGTCATGACCTTGGCGATGCGCCTTCTTTGCCTCGGCGTGGACTTCGCATCGAACATGCGGCCGAAGTCGAGATGCGGGTCCCGCAGGAGGTGATCCATCATGTAGATGCGAATCCCGAAGTTGATCTGCGGGAACATCCCATTTGCCTGCAGGTACGTCGAAACAAGGGCGTTCGACGGATGCCACGGTTCCGAGTATCCATTGGGGGTTGCGAAAGCCTCCGTGGGGACGAATCCAACCCCGAATCGCTCGCAGCCCGGCATCTTTAACTCTTCCAAGACTTCTCGGGGCGCATCGACGGGCTCGCTCTCATCCAGGCTGCCGACCGCCGACAGATCGGACGCTTCGGGACCTCTCGAGCCCCGGTCGTTATAGGATCGGGTTTGGCAAGACATGAGCGCGATCGAGAGTGTGACCATGAAGAGTCGCATGGGATTGGACCTCCGGGAGGAAGGCTCCAGAATACCATAGCTCTCCGAGCAATGGGACGTTCAGATATCCACGAACCGGCGCACCGCATCGCCCACCTTTGCTCCTTGCGTGAAGTAACGGAACACGTCTTCGCGCGCGGGAATGAATAGCCTTCGACGCCCACCAACGGAACCGCATCCTTCACGACAACCTCCAAGGCTCTCGAGTTGCGCGAGAGAGTTCGCCCACTATTTCCACGAGACGCGAATAATTCTCCTCTGAGTAAGTCCGGCGTCCGATGTCGCGGGCGTCTGCGCGCATCCGGGAGTGCACCGAAGTGGCCAGGACGCACTCGTAGGCTTCCGCGAGGGCGCGTCGGAAGTCGACGTCGTCGCCAGGGGAAAAAAACACGCCCACCTCCTCGGGAATGATTTCGGCGAGGGCCCCGGCGGTGGACGACAGCAGGGGCGTACCCGATTGAAGGAACTCCACCGCCACACGGCAGATGACCTCGCTTCCCAAGCTCGGCACGATTCCGAAATGCGAGATGCGCATCAGGCGATGAACATCCTCGACCCGCTCGTCGAACACGAAGAGCCGGGCACGGCCCTCGCAGCCTTCCACGAACGCGCGCGTGCCATGAGTCACGACCGTCCCTTTCCAGGCTTCCACGGTGCGCTCGACAAGCGATTGGGCAAGGACGTTCTCGCTTCGCCCTACGAAGACGAGCTGCACAGGCAAGGTTGCTCGCAATTGCTCGGGGGTTCCCGTCGATGAAGGAACGGGCAGGCGACGCGCGAATTCGCCGAACGCCTGAAGGAGAGCCAGGTGACCCTTCACGGGATCGAAACGACCCACGACCAAGAACAGAGGGAGGCGCGGGTCTATAGGCGGAGTCTCATCGAGGAAGGCTAAGGGTTCTTCCGGACTCCCTTCAAGAGCGGGCGCCGGAGAGGACTCGCGCGCGAAACGCGAACAAAAAGGAAACACAGCGACGGCGGGCAAACTCTTCGCGAAGGGAATACGGGCGCGGACGACGTCGGCAACGCAGACCACGACGTCAGCCCCCCTGCCATAGGTCCATCGATTGAGAAAGGTATCGCGGACCACCGCAGCCTGACCACGAACACGCACCAGGATCCACGAGCGCCAGAGCTTCGGGTAAGCAAGCCTGTGGAACGCGCAGAGCGTGTGCTCCCTGCCTTCAAAAACCCAAACAATCCCTGCGCTTGGGCGGTTATCCACAGAGTTATCCACATCTGCGCAACCCGCAGGACCCAGCGCTTCCTGACGCAAGAAACGGGTGAGCATGCCCCACGAGCGAAAGATTCCCCTGAGTCCTTCACCCAGAAGCGGCAAGGGAGACCCACGCAGCCTACGCGAAGCGTATCGCAGCATGAGTGGACTTCCGGGATGGCTCAGGCACAGGGGAGAGCCGCCCGCGTCGCGCAAAGCTTCCGCCAGCTGGAGAGCGTACTCGCTGACAGCCGAGAACCACTTGTTGGTGTTGACGAGGATGTGAGCGCGCGCGTGTTTCCCATGGGACATGGCCACTGGGGTATCACGGCTTCAAGAAGATGGCCACAACGTTGGATAGCAGGTTCTCGCGCGCATCGGCTTCCTCTATGCACTGCCAGGTCGTGGTCGTCTCGC
Organism: Silvanigrellaceae bacterium; assembly: GCA_044356935.1. GTDB lineage: Bacteria > Bdellovibrionota_B > Oligoflexia > Silvanigrellales > Silvanigrellaceae > JADCJN01. The sequence continues at coordinate 4,343 of JBIKVI010000305.1, forward strand.
GCGTAGCCCCGAATCCGGCGACCCATCCATGTTCCTCCGACTTCGCCTCGCAAAACACCAAGCGGAGTCCATGGGCATTGGCCCAACGTCGAAGGTCGGGGAGCGGCAATCCCGGATCGCTCGGATGGAGCAACGCATCGGCGACGCTGGCCCGCGAGATTCCAAGGTAACGAAAGCGCAAACTAACCCCCCCGCGCCCCAGGAAGAACTGGAAAGTCTGCCACAGGTGCAGCTTCGCATGGGCGAGGAAGAGGCGCAGCGCTCCCCAGCGCGCGCTCTCGGTGGACTTCCAAAGCCCCTCGTAACGCCCTTGGATCCGCCTTTCCAGGCGACGCCCATGGTGTGCATAAATCATGAGACGGAGCGTCCCACCGCGGCGCAACGAACGCGCGAGTCCAGCGAACAGCGCTTCGGGGCGTTCCTGGTGATGCAAGACTCCGAAGCACTGGACGTGGGAGTAGCGCTCGGCGGGTTCCTCGAGGAGATGCCTGGCCGCCTCGGCACAAACGTAACGCGTGTCGGAGAAAGCTCGATTCGCGCTTGGGCCGAAGGCTCCCGCCCACCGAGCGCACCTTTCCTTCCAACGCGCGATGGCCAACGATCGGGCGCTTAAATCGATGGCTTCCATGCGCGCGCGGGGGTGCAGCATGCGCATGAGAAGAGGCTCGTCGGTGCCGCACCCCACCAGGCCCAGGGTTTCATGCTCGCCGAAGAGTTCCTCGAGTCGCTGGTGGATGTCGACAAGCTCCCGAATCGCTCGGGGGGAATCCGCACCAATGGTCGAAACGCGCCCCCGACGCCAGAGCGATTCGGCTAAGGCGAGATCGCCCCCCCCACGTGCCACGAGTCGAGCGAATCCGGCGTGCGCCGTGAGGTGCGCGGTAGGCTCGGGACGCAGCCAAAACGCGCGATTGGGGTAGGGGAAGACATTGTAGAACATCCGCATTCGACCGAGCGCATCGACGGAACCGGGCGCTTCGGAACCACCTCTGCTGGGCGACTCGGCAGATTGTCCGGGTTGGGGCAGGGAGGAACGCAAAGGATCGCGGCCCTGGAGCATAAAGTCC
>JBIKVI010000306.1:0-5405 GCA_044356935.1 Silvanigrellaceae bacterium
AATGGGATTCCGGAGCCGTCACCGCTTCTCGCATTTCCTTCCATGCCTGCTCTCCTGAGAGCGGACCCGCGAGCGCATTTTCCCCTTTAAGGGGGAGATCCTTGGACGCCGCAAGTTCGGAGATGCTTTTGACCAACGACTTCGCGAGCGAGCCCGACTCCTCCCACTCCTCTCTGTCGGATTTTTCAAGACACGTGAAATGCAACACGATCTGCGGTTTCCGCGGGTGGTTCCTAAATTCAGCGATACCGTTGATGAGAGAGGCGTATCCCCACCCTGCGCGTGGGTCTTTGAATCCGGGATCCGACGTCCTGACGAGGCCTGCGGGCAGTTCCGCGAGTCGGTCCCAACCTAGGCGCCAGTGCACGCCAGGCAACTTCACCCCCAACTCCGTCTCGGCGAAGGGTGAGTCCCCCTCACCAAAGACGTCGGCCGCCGCGCCGACTATGACCTTTCCGTGATCGATCAACGACTGGTTGTACCAATCGAAGAAGTCCTTGCCATACGGTCCGTGCTGCCCTCCCTTGGCGAAAAACGATTCGACATCCTTGGGAGGGGCGCCTCCCATCGCCTTCCACTCGGGTCCCCATTTCATCGTAGCACTTTGCTCGGAACCGTACTTCTCGATCACGAACTTCCGGAAGCTATTCCTGGCCAACGACGAATAGGCTTGGATTTTGCCGCGATGCGGCCAACCGGAATCCCTGTCGTGGTCGTTGTACGAAGGATACCGGAGTTCACCCGCCGGACCGAGGCTGATGTTGATCTCAGCGATCCGTGCACTGCTCTTGGCGTAGTGGTCTCGAAAAGCTCGATAGAATCTCTCGAAGTCCTTTACGTAGTAGGAGCTAGCCCATGCGGACAGGTACTCGTTGCTCGCGTTGCCGTCCTCGCTGACGTACTGAACGTCCCGTTCCGAGCTGATCCCATGGCGACCGATGTAACGAGCGAATACCCACTTCGGAAGAGGGTAGTGGTGCCTGTCGTCTCCCACGTTGCCGCCCGCCCTGTGGAAAGACAGGATGGGTATCCAGCGCAAACCGGCCTTCTCTATCTCGTTGACGACAAGGTCGTAGTATCTCCAATCGAACTTCTCCGGCCCGTCCTTCTGTATTACGCCCCACCAAAAGTCGACGCTGACCGCATGGACGCCGATTTTCACCGCTCTGGCAAGATCTTCGCGAAAGTCGCTCCACTCGCGCTTGTCCTCGTCGCTTCGCGCGTACGGCGCGGGATTCCACAGGTTCCCGAGTCCCAGAGGAGCCATGACATTGCCGGTAAACTGATGCGGCGCAATGTCAGCTCCCGCCGATTTAATTTCATGGAAGTTCCGCTTTTTGCATCCTATTGGCAGCAAGGACACAAGAACCGAGAGTAGGATCGCCGAGCGATGTTGCAACGTTCTCATCACTTATCCTCGTTCAGCCCGGGCGGAGGATTCCATTCGCACCCATCGGCGTTGGGGCTCTTACAACACTCCACCACCTTGCGAAGGGAGGACTCATATTGCTCCCGGATGTGTGTGTTCCCCTTGGCATGATCGTCGAGCAGCTTCCAGTGCCAAGCCTTCGACTTCACCGCCGACTCGTTGAAGTTATGGACCTGGGTTGCCATCCGGTTACGTAAAGGGAGTTCCTCAGTTTCGAATGGTGTGAGTGCTTGGAACGGTTCGAGTCCGAACGCCTGAGGCACGAGAAGATGGCATTCATCGCGCGCGCCGAGGTCGTGGCAAGAGGTGCAGTGCCTTGCCTCTCGAGCTTGAAGTCTCAATGGTTGCAGAGTGCGTGTGAACTTGTCGCTGAGCATGGCCTGCTCCTTCCTCGGATCGCTCTTCCTCATCTGCTGTTCAGCCACGAGCCAGAACGGAACACGGCTACGCATCGGGCCCGCCACCGTGTTGTCCGATTTGTCACCCAGGGTGGATTCGAATTTCTTGTCGACCTGGGAAATGAACGGGCTACGAATGAACGGGTGATGGTTGTGGCAGTCCGTGCAGATGTACCCAACCCCGTAGAATTTGGAGATTTCGGGGTGAGCGAAATCCGTAACCCTCGGCTTTTTTCCTCCGTCGACGTGACGAATCGGACGTCCGTCGATGACCGGCGATTTGAACTCGCTTCCGTCGATGAAACACGTGCCGCCCGTATTCCTGTTCTTTCCGATGATTCCTTGGTTAAAGTATTTGAACTTCGAATCAGGTTGCTTTCCGATTTCTATATCGTATTTCCGGCAAATCACCATCCAGTCAACGGTGTGGTCCGCGTTGCCATACTTTGCGAGTTTGACCTTGGTCGTGATGCGATCGATTCTTTGATTCGGGAGACAAGCAGCGTGTTGGGGCTCGCCGGTCGCCACGTTCGAAGGGTAGTCGCATTTTTGGCGAAACTTATCAGGATTTGATTTGTACTCGGCATTGTTCTTCATTTTCTCGTGGTAATCGAACATCTCGTTGAACACGAGATCCACGCCGTTAAGCTGTGTCGGAATTTCATAACGCAAGTCGATGCAATCCGTGGAAGGCGCGGGGCCGAGTTCCTCGAGGCAGGACCTCGAGTAGTCAGCCATCCCCCAAGGCTGCACAGTATCGCCTCGGTCTTGGGAAACGTTTGCGTTGAACCCGCGATTCTTGCATCCGATGGACACCGAGAAGACCAATAGAACTATGATGGCAGTTAGACGCATGACATTCATCCTTGTCTCTCTTGCGGCTAGTGTCAGGGTTCGGTTTTTTTTGGCTGCATTCGAACACATAAACGGCCCTTCCGGGAGGACTCGACTTTCGAAAGTGCGCAGTGGGGGCGCAACTCGAGGTCGACCAGTAAGGCGAAGGACCGGCCTCAAAGAAAGCTGCGGCGCATCATCGAGCCGTGCCGAGTCGAGTGTGCTCCCACTCGCAGCCCGCCGCGTCCGGGTTCTTGCAACACTCCACGACCTTATTGAGAGACTTTCTATAGTCCGGAGCGGACTTGCCCTGGCGTTCGACAGCGGCCCGGATCAACTTGTTGTGCCATCCGCTATCCGGCCACTCCCGTTCGAGGTCGGTCTTTGGGGCGGAGAAATACTTCTCGGAACGCGAGTCCTTCGCCGCGCCGACCTGGTACCGGATCTTGTAGTACTCGGGCTTGTCCGGCCATTCGTAAGGAGTGAGCGAGTTTACCCCATCAACGAGTTGCAGATCGAAGGCCTGCGGAAGTAACAAACGGCACTGATCGCGTCCCCCGATGTCGTGACAAGTGGTGCATGCGGATACCGCCTCACCTTTGAGCCTGATAGGCGTCCAGGGCTCGAAATGCGGGGTTGAATATCCTCCTGACGCTTGCGCGCCGGGATATCCCTTCGGGAAGTTTTTCTTGTAATGGGCTTTCAGCTGATCCGCCGCCACGAGCCAGTAAGGTAATCCGGCGCGGATGGGTGGGTATGGATTGTTTCCTTTGTCTTTGAGCTGGGACAAGAATGGGGATCGAAGAACGGGCTGCGAGTTGTGGCAGTCCGAGCAGTTCTCACCGAACGTGAAGTACTTGCCGTCATCGTCCGTCATCCGAAGGATACTCCCGTCCGCGGCTAAAGGTGCTCCATTTATGATTCGCACGTCCCTCTTATACTCTCCGGCCTTCATGATCGACTTGCCGCCCGCCTCACCAACGCAAGTCGCTCCCGTGATCCGGTTTGTGCCGAAAATTCCCAGGTTGTACCATTTCCCTTCGGCCTTCGAAGCGTCTCCAGGACCGATCTCGGGATCGAAACGACGGCAGATCGCGACCCAATCCACTTTCTGACTCGAGCCGTCCGCGGCCCTGTGGTCCGTTGTGACGTACTGGTAGGTTTGACCAGGCAGGCATCCTGCTTTGTCGTAATCACCCACCGCGGTCGCCGAGGTGGCGTCGCATTTCGTCTTGTCGTCGCTGCTGCGATGAGGCGAAGTCACGACTTCCCAATGAACGTCTATGCCGTTTCGGGTACTCGGGATCGGCCACATCTTCTCGCAGTCGAACTGCGGCGCATCACCGAGCTCAGCCTTGCACATACTGGCGTATTTCTTGAAGGTGAAGCCTTGCTCCCCATCCGATCTGGTGCCAGAGGATTGATTGAACTTGCGAGGGACACAGCTCAGCGCGGTCACGGAGAAAAGGCAAATGGTGAAAGCCACTGATTTTGTCATGATTGAGTCTTTCAGAATCGACGATGATGGAAATGGTCGACAGACAAAGATTTGAACAAGTGTAGCCCATTGATCGGCGCATCGCGGCACGGATCTGGCTGTGTTGTCAGCAGCATCGCCAATGCTTTGACGCCCTAAGGGATTTCGACTGGTGATCCACGATGGCGCGCTGAATCCGAGTACGCCCATGAAGGCCCAGACGATGCGCTTTCTGCCTGTCTCGGGGCATTCGATCGTGCACAGGTGGCCCCAGTCGAGCAGCAACGCCTCGCCCGGATGGTGCACGATTTCCGGCACGACTCGTTCTGGCTTGTTCTCGACTCCGAGCCCGCGGCGGTCGAGAAATCGATAGAAGCTCGAACGCGAGACGCGCACCGGCAGCTCTTCGAACAGCGTGACCTTATGCCAGTCAGCTGCGAACCTTTCGCAGATCCAAGCAATGTGTGGTTCGAGTTTCAGGTCGGGGTCCGACTGGGGCGTTGCCTTGCGATCGGCTTCGGAAAAAAGGGCCTTGGGGAATGATGGCTGCGGGACGCTGCCATCGAGATAGCCCGCTTCGCGGGCGAGTTTCTCGAGCTTCGCGACGCGCCGATTGCCGGTGCGAAGCTCTCGGCAGACGGTTCGTACGGACTTGCCCGACATGAGGGCTTCAACGATCTTGCGGTCCATCATGAGAATCCTGGTCCTGTTCGTAAGCTTCACGAGCGCGTTCTCCCTGAACGAGTTGCGTTCAAGGCGCGAGGGGGGCCGGGTGCTGTTGCAGGGTGGGATCTGCAGCGTTCGAAGTGCTGTCGCCCTGTGGGATCAGCTCCCGCAGTGGTGCTGTCGTCCAGTGGGATCGTCAGGCTTCGAAGCGCTGTCGCTGGTGGGATCGAGGGGCCTCAGGCCGCTGTCGTAAGGTGGGATTTGCCTACCTCAAACTGCTGTCGGTCAGGTGGGATGGAACAGTCGTCGAGGTGCGCCTCGGGGTCGTCACCCGAAACCGCCTAAACCACGAAGGATCTGACAAGGTTCTTCTCTTCTTCGGTAGCCACGGTGACGAGAACCTTGAGCACTTGAGCGAGAAGCCAGCGGTGAAAGGCCGAACAACCCGCACCCGCTTCGACCTCTACTCCCCCGTGCTTCACCAGGGTTTCGCAGGATCTCTTTGGCGTCACGAAGGCGGTCCTCAACCGACTCTTCCGCCGGGATCGGGCCGACGTCCCGTTCGACGAGGTTTCGAAAGAACTGGCGGGCGTTGTGTTCG
>JBIKVI010000066.1:0-17710 GCA_044356935.1 Silvanigrellaceae bacterium
CCCGTACATGAGCCCGCCGAAAAACGACGGTGACGAAGGGATCAGGTCATTTTTGAAGGGGGCCCCCGACGAACGACCAGAAGGACATGCTTCAAGAAACGCCCAAGTAACAGGCACGGAAGAGCCCGTGCGCCGCTCCTGCGGTGGACTGTTGTTACACAAGGCCGCTGGCGTAATTCGGGAGGGACCGGGGGCAATCCCAGACGCGGACTGCATGCGCACGTTATGACATCGAGGCGTCGTTCCCACGGCAACGCGACAAAAGCGACGAAAAAGGAGAACCTCATGACTAGCAACGAATATAGGCCCGGCGACGACAGGCAGCGCGGACAATACAGGTACGGCCGCGACAACGACTCCCTCGATGAGGGGATGCGTCGCCGTTACGATGTCCAACGCGAGGACCGCACCTCCAACGAAAGGCATGGAGGAGAATCGCGCGATCGCTACGAGCGGGATCGTGAAACGGGTCCACAGTTCGGCAACGATCGTTTCGCTCAAGGACGCGAACGCGATCACGAACGCTCCGATCGGGGACGCGATCCTGGCCGTGAACCCTGGCGCGGTTCTGGCGCTTGGGACGACGACTATGCGCGCGGCTCGGGCCGTTCCATGGGGCAAGGGGGTTTCGGGGACGCGCATGGAAGCGCCTTCGGCTCGCAGCCATCGCAACAAGGATACGGTCGCATGGGCGTGGGTTCGGGCAGGGGGATGGGCATGGGATCGGGCCTAGACGATTCGCGCGGCGCCTTCGGTCAGCAAACGTTCGGACAGGGATTCGGACTCTCGGGTCAAAAAGGCTCCGACTTCCGCGCGCCCAAAGGCTACCAGCGATCCGATGAGCGGATCCGGGAAGATGTCTGTGAAACGCTCGGACGCCACCCTGATGTCGATCCTTCCGACATCGAGATTACGGTCCAAAGTGGAGAAGTCACGCTCTCTGGGACGGTCGACGAAAGCCGCGCCCGGCGCACGGCGGAAGAAGTCATCGAACGCATGCCCGGAGTCAAGGACGTCCACAACCACATCCGCGTCAACCGCCATGGGAGCTCGTCGTCGCCCCAAAGCGGAGTCATGGGCTCCGGAGCGCCGTCGAGTTCGGGCACCAATTTGGGCACCAGTCTGCTCGCCGTAACACCCTCTTCCGAGAAAACCACACCGAGCGGGCCATTGAGCACCTCGAGTTCCGCCAAGAGCGGCCTGCAAGGAAACGCCGAGAGCCGCCCGGCTCACTGAAGTACAAGGGCTGGGCGAGGGCGTCCTCGCCACCGGTCGAGGCGCCCCCGCCTCGGGCGTCGACCTGCGTTACCTTCGACCCCGCGAGGTTGAGGTCAACGAGGAGTCCCTCCGACGGACCAAGCTAGAGGCCATCACAGCCACTACGCAGATGTTCGCCCATGACGTGCGTAAGCCGTTCTCCCTCTTGCGCATGGCCATGGACCTCATGACGCGCGCAGAGAGCCTCGCCGAGGCGCGCGTCATCACCGAGCGCCTGCTTCCCGAGGTGGACAAGGCAATCGATAACGTCAACGGCATGATCGAGGATCTCATGGAGGTCGGCGGCGCGCGGGCCCCTCGCGTCCGGCCCACCGACGCGCGCGCGCTAGTCCGTTCCTCCCTCATGGAGGTCTTCGCAGCCCACAAGCAAGCCGACGTCTCGCTCTCCTACGAACTCGAAGGCCTGCCTCCCTTGTTCGTCGATGCTCCTCGCCTTCAGCGCATGCTTTCCAACATCCTCACGAACGCGGTACAGGCCATGACCGCGCCGGGCGCCGTATGGGTCAGGGGCCGTCATGCGCCCGGAGCGCCTTTCGTCGAGATGACGGTGGGCAATTCCAACTCGTATGTCGACACCGAGGAACTCCCTCGGTTGTTCGAGGCTTTCTACACGCGCGGCAAGCGCGGAGGAACCGGCCTGGGCCTGGCCATCGCGGAGAAGATCGTGCGCGAGCACGGCGGCGTCATACGCTGTTCATCGCAGCCCGCCGAGGAAGACGAACCTTCGCGGGTCGAGTTCCATTTCACCCTGCCCGCAGCCAACGAGAACGCCGCGCATTCGCCTGTGGATCAGGTTAGCGATCCCCTCCCACTTCACGCCTCCGAAGTCGTGGCGAGCCTGGGCGCTCCGGAGCGTGCCGCTGTAGCCGCGAATTTCGACGCGGAAGCGCGGCGCCTTGAAGAGGCCATCGCACGTTACCTTACGCCCGCGGATCCGCTGCGCATCCTCGTCGTCGACGACGAGGATCTCTACCGAGAGGCCCTCGCAATGCTGGTGTCGCGGTCCGACAAGCTTCGCGAAGTGGCCCGTGTGGAGGGACTCGAAGGCGAAGCGGCGCTCCGGGGACGCCTCTCTTCGAACGACTTCGAGCCGTGGGATCTCGTCATCTGCGACGTCGACCTGGGTCCATCCTCGGCCGACGGCTTCGCGCTCGTCAAACTTCCTCGCGAACGCGGCCTGCGTTGCGACGTGTGCGTCCATTCCAATCGAACGGGGATGGAAAACTACCGTCGCGCGCTCGAACTGGGTGCAGACGTTTTCCTTCCAAAACCCATGAGCCGTCTCCACTTCCTCAAGCTCGTCGAAGAGACCGCGCGCAAGCGCACGCGAGCGTTCGCGGCCGGTCGGGTCGCCCGCAGCGAGGCCTCATCGAGACGCGACGTGGCCATCGTCGACGACAACTTCATCGTGTTGCACGCTTGGAAGAGGCGTTTGCCCACAGGGCGCGCCCACGTCTACTCGTCGCCCGGCGAGTTCTGGAGCGCGGTGGCCGATGGCCTCCTCGACCCAGGGACCCTGCTCTGCGTGGTGTCCGATCTCTCCTTCGACGCCTACGCGGATACGCATACCCCCGAAGCCGAGGGTTGGACCTTCTTGGAAGCACTCTCCGAGCGTTTCGACGTTCCGGTTTTCCTGCAGACCAACCACGAATTCGACGCTGCGATGCGCGCCCGCCTCGGTGTCCGCCTCGGTGTCCGCCTCCTCGAGAAGCGGCCCTATGGGATGGAGGAGCTGGAAGCGCTGGTCGCGTCATGGCATAAATGAGGAGCCTTGCTGTCAACACGCCACCGCTTCATCAGGCTCGAGCCGGGAGTCCGTCAATTTGGAAACCAAGCCAGTCGCCCCGTTGGCACGCGTCTTTAAGCTCGCACGCGTCTTCGAGACCCTCCTCCGCCATTACACTCTCTGCAATCGGGAGCTGCGCGCTGGGCGCGATGACGCCGGCCTCACGTTACGTCGACGGGTTCAGGCCTACGTCGAGGAGACGTTCTCGCTTTTTGGCATCGAAGTCGAACGCGTAGGAGCGCCGTTAGGGAGTCCGTGCGTTTTCGTTGGCAACCACTGGAGCTACCTCGACATCGTTGTGCTCGTAGGCTCCACGCGCGGGGTGTTCCTTTCCAAGGCCGAAATAGCGCGGTGGCCACTCATAGGCCGCTGCGGGCGGCTCATCGGCACGCTCTTCGTCGATCGCGTTTCCCGAGACGATCGCAAGAAGGCCACCGCGAGCGCGGCCGCTGCAGTCGCCAAGCACGGGCAGAGCGTCATCATTTTCCCCGAAGGCACAACGAGCATCGAAGGCAAGGAATGGCGCATGGGCGCTTTCCGCATCGCGCAGTCGGCCGGCGTGCCGGTGCAACCGTTCCGTTTGCTCTACGCGCCCGTGCGCGATTGCGCCTTCATCGACGACGACTATTTGGTCCCACACATCTGGCGCCTCTTGCGACACCGCCGCGTGCGGGTGCGCTTGGAGTTCGGCGCACCCATCGAAATTGCCGACGCGGGTGAGGAAGCGGCCATGGCGGCGAAGACGAAGGCCGAAGCGTGGGTGAAGGAAGGGGTGCGGGGCTGGCTCGCCGAGCATGGCCACGCGGAGAGCTCAGCCTCTGCGCCTCAGCGCGCGCTGACGGCGGGAGCGCACTGAAGCGCTTCGTTCGGACTATTGTCAATCCCTGTCGCCCATGAGCTGGCCGAGGAAGCCACCACTCTGTTCGCGACCGCCTCCGGTCATGGCGCTCGCGGCGATGCGGTTGGCCAGGCGCGAGAACGGGAGCGTCTGCAAGTAAACACGCCCGGGACCGCGCAAGGTGGCGAACCAGAGCCCCTCTCCGCCGAACAGCGCATTCTTGAAACCGCCCACGAACTGGATGTCGAACTCCACCGAAGTCTCGAAGCCCACGACGCACCCGGTGTCGACGCGCAGCATTTGACCTGCTTCGAGCCTGTGCTCGGTGATGGCACCGCCCGCGTGGAGGAAGGCGAGGCCGTCACCGGTGAGCTTCTGGAGGATGAATCCTTCGCCACCGAATAACCCCGAGCCTACCTTGCGATTGAGGGCGACGCTCACGTCCGTTCCGCGCGCGGCGCAGAGGAACGAGTCCTTCTGCGTGAGGAAGGTACCACCCACAGTTTTGAGATCGAGGGGGATGATTTTGCCGGGGTAGGGCGCTGCGAAAGCCACATCGGCGCGACGACCGCCGGAGTTCGTGAAGGTTGTAACGAAAAAGCTCTCACCGGTGAGCATGCGCCCGGTGGCCTTGAGCAATCCACCGAAGAACCCTTTGCCGCCGGCACCCGCCATGCTCGTCTGCATGTCGATGCCGTCTTCCATGTAGAAGAAATTCCCCGCCTCGGCCACGACCTGCTCGCCCGGGTCGAGCGTCACGATGACGCCCTGCATGTCGTCGCCCACGAGACGGTAATCGATAACGTCACAAACCTGGCTCATTCGGGTCTCCTCGTTGAGTTTAGCGTTTCTTGTACTTCGCGAAGAAATCGTTGCCTTTGTCGTCGACGATGATGAACGCGGGGAAATCCTCAACCTCGATCTGCCAGACCGCCTCCATTCCGAGCTCGGGGAAGTCGATAACCTCTACTTTGCGGATGCAGTCGCGTCCGAGGCGCGCGGCGGGCCCACCGATGGAACCGAGGTAGAAGCCGCCATGCTTGGCGCACGCCGCCGTCACGCCGGGCGTCCTGTTTCCTTTGCCGAGCATGACGAGGGAAGCGCCCAGTGCTTGGAATTCCTCCACGTAAGGATCCATGCGTTCCGACGTCGTGGGGCCGAAACTGCCCGAGGCGTGCCCCTCGGGAGTCTTGGCCGGGCCAGCATAGTAGACGGGGTAGTTCTTGAAGTACGCGGGCATGGGCTGCCCCGCTCGCGTGCGTTCCGCTATCTTGGCGTGGGCAATGTCGCGCGCAACCACGAGCGGGCCGTTGAGCATCACGCGCGTTGCAACGGGCAGCGCAGCGAGCGTGGCCCGGATCTCGTCCATGGGGCGTCTGAGATCGATGCGCACGGCGTCCTCGACGCTTTGCGCGGACTCGGGTCCGCCGGCGAGCGACTTGGCCACGTCGCCGGGCAGATATCGTGCTGGGTTGTCCTCGAGCTGCTCGAGAAACAAGCCTTGCTTGGTTATCTTGGCCTTGATTTGACGATCGGCGCTGCAGCTCACTCCCATGGCCACGGGACAAGAAGCTCCGTGACGGGGGAGGCGGATGACACGGACGTCGTGCACGAAGTACTTGCCGCCGAACTGCGCTCCGATGCCGGTATCGCGCGCCCATCCCTCGATGCGCTTTTCCATTTCCACGTCGCGCCAGGCTCGGCCGCCGGCATTGCCACTGGTGGGAAGGTGATCGAGGTAATGGCACGAGGCGAGCTTCACGGTCTTGGCGACGGTCTCCACCGACGTGCCACCGAAAACGAACGCAAGATGGTAAGGAGGGCACGCCGCCGTCCCGAGGGAGGCGATGGCCTCGCGAACAAAAGCCTCCATACTCTCGGGGTTCAGGAGGCTCTTTGTTTTCTGGTAAAGATAAGTCTTGTTGGCCGACCCGCCGCCTTTGGCGACGAACAGGAATTCGTAAGCGTCGCCCTTGGTGGCAACAAGATCGATCTGCGCGGGCAGGTTCGATCCTGTATTCTTTTCCTCGTACATCGTAATGGGCGCGAGCTGCGAATAGCGGAGATTCTTGCTGCTGTAGGTATTGAACACGCCGCGGGAAAGCGCGTCCTCGTCGTCGCCTTCCACGAGTACACGGTCGCCCCGCTTTGCGTAGACGATGGCCGTACCCGTGTCCTGGCACGAAGGGAACACGCGCTCCGCGGAGATGACGGCGTTGCGCAGGAGCTCCAGGGCGACGAAACGATCGTTAGGCGATGCTTCCGGATCTTTGAGGATGCGCGCAAGGCCGTCGAGGTGACTCGCGCGCAGGAGGTGCGACACGTCGTCGAAGGCAACCTCCGCGAGGCGCGTGAGCGCATCGGGCTTCACGACGAGGAACTCGCGACCGCCGAAGTTCTCGACCTTCACGAAGTCATCAGGCGCGTCGATCTTCCGGTAAAGCGTGTGGTCCTTGAGCTTCTCGAACAGGGGTTGGAACGCATAGTCGGCCAAAAGGGGCTCCTTCTCCTGAGCTCGTGGAAAATTCTCGTGGAATTCGTGCCCGCTTTACTTGCGGACGTACTCGTACGGTCCGACCGCGGAGCCGGCCACCTGCTGACCTGAGGCGTCGAACCAGCGTTCCCAGACTCGGTAGGCATCGTCGGTGAGGAGTTCTTCGATTTCAAGCCGCACGGCTCCCTGAAAGTCGGAAGCGCACCCACCCACTGGGGTCCGCCCCACGAACCCGCCTTGGGCCGAATCGAATTTGAAGGAGAGCGGGCACATGTCGTCGCGCGTGAACGCGATGGCCACACCCGCAGGAGCGAATCGCGTCGCCTCTGGCGAGCGACAGAGGCCCACGAGACTGGCGCCGGCGTCTTTGGCGATTCCATGGGAAAGGAGGCGCAGACCACCGTTCGTATCGCGATCAATTTCATAGGCGCGCTGGCGCAACAGGGTTCGCGAACCCGCGGAGACGTTTTGCTCCACATAAAGCGTGAGGGATCCGGCAGCGACGTCGGCGCCGGGGGACAATCGCACAGCGCAGATGTCATTGCTCACCGGAACGTAGTCAGCGGGAGCAGCGGCGACTTGCGCAGCATTGGACGCAAAGCCCGTGAGCATGCCCGCAAGCGCCACGGATTCAGGGTCGCGCGGGGCCTCGGGTGCCACCTTCAGGAAACGATAGGGTCCCTTCACGGCACCCCACACCTGCGTGCCGTCGGCTCCCCAGCCTTGATCCCAGCTGTCCATGTAACCATCACCGAGCGACACCTTCGATGAAACACCCACCGCGCCCCGATAGGTGCTCGGGCAGTATCCCTCGGGCGTGCTGCCGACGTATCCGGCGCCTTCTGGACGCAAGCTCACCGTGCATTTGCCAGATTCGAATCCGGCTGCCGGAACCCGGCGCTCGGCAAGCGGCCTGTCGCACAGGCCGACGAAGCTCTTGGCGACGTCGTTCTCGTAGATGGTGGAGGTCACCGTTCCTTGGAGAGAGTCGGTGCCGATCTTCATGAACCTTTGGCGATAGGGCGCTCCTTGGCGCACCGACACCGCTTGCTCGACGTACATATGAATGGCGTCCTTCTCGCGATCGGCGCCCTCCTCCAGGGACACCCGGCAATGTCGCACGGTGACATCGAGGTAGTCGCGATCTTCGAGGCTCTGGCGAGAGGAATCCAGTGTTCCCTCGAGGTACGTGGCGACGCGTTGGGCGTGGGCGCCAAGTGAAAGAGGGAGAAGGGAGAGGGTGGCGGCGAGCGCGGGAAGGAACATGGCGAATCTCCGGACGTACGAGTCGAGGATGTTGAAACGGCATTCCGATGCGAGGCGGTCTTAACAGCGCCGGCGCTTCTCGCACAAGCCGCATTCCACGCGGAATCTCCCGGGGGCTCGGGCCCACCGGTTATCGCTTCCCCTTCCTGCAAGGCGAGTACGTGCCCCTGGCCGCAGGCGTTCAGCCTCAGTCTTCGTCTTTGAATTGCCAGTGCGGCGCGTAGACGAACACATCCAAGGGCATGTCGGGGCATGAGGCATCCGCGAACTTCAACTTCAGGCGCATGTGGTCGCCGGCGGCCGCTTCACGGTCGCTGTAACCGAAGACCTGCCCGCTCGGCACGGAGCATTTCTTGTCTTGTTTGCCGGTTGAGTTTGTGAGGCTTCCCGCGCTCACAGGATCGGCCTTTATGACGGTGTTCTCTTCCGCCTTCGCCTCGCCCGCCACATCGCCATCGCCGTCGGCGAACGTGGCGCCGGCACCCCAATGGTTGGTACCACCAGTGACGTTGGGCAAAAGCGCCGAAGCCAGGTTCGCGAGAACCGCCTGCCGCGGGCCCGAAGCCGAACCCGCCGTCTGCACGTTCACGAAAAAAGCAACCAAGCGCCCTTTAGGCTCCAGCTTGGACCCTTCCGGCAGGCAGAAAAAGCCGCCGAAAATTGCTTCATTGCGCGTTCGACCCGACCGCACCGCGCCGCCGCCGCTTCCCGTCTTTCCGAAGAAGCGCCATTGGCCACCCGTGGCGTTGTCGAGCTTGGATTTGCCACCGAAGGCGTCGACGAAACTGTCGTTGTTGTTCGCGCCGAGGGCAAGACCGCCATTGGCCTGCGAATTCACGAACCCGTAGAGAAGAACCTTAAGGTCGTCGTCGGTCAGTGCGAAGTTCCGAGCGTTCTGGAAATAGGTGCTCTTCTTGCCCGCGGCATCCTTCACGCTGCTGGTGTAGTCGGCGTCCTTGAGCCAGGTTATCGGATCGTCCGAGTTCACGGCGAGCCGCTTCCAGAACTCCACCATGGCGACGGGCATGAGCGTGTTGGTCGAAACGGAGTTCCACGTTCCGGCGCGCGCCAACTGCTTGCGCGGCTTGGTGTCGCCTTCGCTGAACCAATTGCCGAGCGCCGCTGGCCCTGACCCGTGCCCTCCGCCGAATTCGGCGTTGGGCGTGAGCCAATTGCGCACGAAGTTCTGAGCCCCGTTGGCACCCGTCAGGGAGCGGAACCAAACGGCATAGGAGTTGTTGCTCGTGAGCGCGACCTCGTTGACGAACGTCCCAACCCACCCCGTGGGTTTTCCCCCCGACTGCGAGGTGTAGACCGTGGAAAGGAGACCGTAGCCGGTGTTCTTGCGGAGGGAATGCGCCGCCATGAGCATGGACAAACTCTTGGTCGACGACCAATTCTCCATGGGGCTCGAGGCGGTTTCATTGCTGAAGTAGTGGTAGTGGAGTTTGCCGCCGATGTTGCGCACGTCCACGGCCACCACGCGAGCGTTCACAGGCTGCGTCACCGAGAAATCGCGTCCCGACCCTTTGAATCCCGGATACCCCAGGATGGTGCTGTCGAGAATATCGTCGCTCATCCAGGGCGAACTCGACTTCCACCAATCGGCCGATTCATAGGGAATCTCGTCGGAAGGGAAGTACTCGATGTCCTTGCCTCGGAAATTCGCCTTGCGAGCGCTCGCGGGCAGGGAGCCGAGTTTACAGCGCACGATGCGACTGGCATCGGAAGGCGGGGCTGCGGTCAACGCTTCGGCGCTCCCTTCATTGTTGTCTCGGGAGACACAGGCGACGAGTCCACTAGCCGCCAAGAGACCAACAAAGGGAATGATTCTTTGGCTCATCAGAGGGCTCCTGGCGCGTTGAAGCGGCCCGAGCCGCACTTGAATATGTCCTTGCCGAAAGTCACCCGAAGAGGAATCTGCTCAGGAGCCCCGGGCTTGAAGCGAACGACGATCTTCGAGCGTTGATCGACAGCTTCCAGGGAACGTGTCGTCGATTCGTTCTTGGTGACCAAGGCGTCTTTCCGAGTCCCCGTGAAAGAAGCCTGATTCTTGTCGATCTCGAATGCGCCGTCGTCGAACACCCATTTTTGCTGTTCGGAACCGTAGTTGACTTCGAGTACCCAGCCGTCCTTCAGCTCGAGGACCTTCTTTTCCAGTGAAACGTGATTGGTCGCCTTCATGAGGGTCAGGCCCATGAAGGCCCCCGGATTCGTGTGCCCGCGACCGACGCAACTCAGCACCACGCGGAGATCGGGCACCCCCGATTTGAGATCTTCGCAGTCGGTGCTGCGACCGGCGTCCTCTCCCTTGGTTCCTTCTTGCTTGGAATCCTTGCAGTCGACCGCCCATGCGATTGGGGCCGGACACGCCGCAACCAATAAGGTCGCGATCGAGAGAAACTTCTCCACAGAACTCATGAATTCCTCCAAATACCCCGTGACGCAGGCCATTCGACGCCCGTTGATGGAAGAGAACCCGGCTTTCGAAGAGCATCGCGAATCATAAGGTACCGCGCCTCGAAAGGGAACAGGCCGGCGAAGTCACACAGCTTTCGCCATCCTCAGCCATCAACGCCCCACAGAC
Source organism: Silvanigrellaceae bacterium (assembly GCA_044356935.1). GTDB lineage: Bacteria > Bdellovibrionota_B > Oligoflexia > Silvanigrellales > Silvanigrellaceae > JADCJN01. The sequence goes on from JBIKVI010000066.1 coordinate 10,250, forward strand.
CGCGTGGCCTAAACTTCTCTTCCGGACTGTCCGATAGAACGGAGATGGAAAAAGAGGGGCATTGGCCTCCCTTACGACACGACCAGTGGCGAGCCCGCCGCTCCTGAAGCCTTTCGTTCCCCTCGGGCTCGCCCTCGACGCTTTCGGCCCCGATGGCCGCTGGCGCGCGTCGGAGGGCGGATTTCCCATCGACACGAAAATTGGGGTCTCCCTTCCCGGCGTCCCCGGCCGCCTCGACGTTGCCGACGCCAAAGGCCTTGTGACGGCCATCGCGGCGAGTCCGACTTACCACCGCTGCCTCTCGAGCTCGGCGTTCCGTTTCCATTGGGCCGGATTCAGCTGCGGGCTCACCAACGCCGCCACGTTGACCCTCGACGACGATTGTTACGTCGCCGATCCCGCGCGCAACCTGGGGAGCCACGAGATCTCCCACAACTACCCCGAGCACCAAATCCGCATCGATCAGATGTTTGTTTACTGGTACGGGGAGATGCTTCACATGCTGAGCCTCGCGGGACTCCTCGACACGACGATGGTCGTGTGGCTCAACGACACGACCATCGTCCATGGTCAGCACGACCGGTCGGTCCTGCTCGGCGGTGGCGGCGCACTCCTCAAGACGGGTCAGTTCGTCGATCTCACGCGGGTGACCGACAACAAGGACAAGAACCTCAACAAACTCCTCACGACGATGGCGAGGGCCTCGGGGCTAGACGTCTCCAGCATCGGCGACGCCTCCCTCCAGACCGAGGGGCCGCTGCGCCAGGTTCTTGGCTGAGGGGTGGGTCCAAAAACAAAAAAAACCCCGCGCTTGGCGAGGTTGGAATGGTTGGGGCACTAGGATTCGAACCTAGGAATGACGGTATCAAAAACCGTTGTCTTACCACTTGACGATGCCCCAACGCACGCGGGAAACACTAGACTTCGCATCCCTTGGTGTCAAGAGTAGGTCTGCGTCGGGAAGTTTGGTAGAACCACGAGGGGGCGTCAGCATGCTGCGCGCAGCCCCAGTCGGAGGATCCCAATGCCCCAGAGTTCCGTGTTCGGTCCTTATCGCGTCCTCAAGAATCTCTTGCCGAGGCATAAGCGCAAAACGCCGCCAACGCTGGCTGACGACATTGGTTTCGGACGCGTGCACACCGACCACATGCTCGTGTGCGACTTCCTGCCCAACAAGGGCGGATGGCAGCCCCTAGAAATCCTTCCTTACGGTCCCTTCGAGCTTTCCCCCGACGCGGTGGTCTTCCATTACGGTCAGCAGATCTTCGAAGGCATGAAGGCCTATCGCTCACCGCAGTCGAACACCGAGGTCGCCCTCTTCCGGCCCGAACTCAATGCCAGGCGATTCTTCAATTCCGCCCGTCGTTTGGGCATGGAGCCCGTTCCCGAAGACCTCTTTCTTCAGGCCGTGCGCGAAATCGTGAGCGTGGAGAGTGACTGGATCCTCCCTACGCCTGGCGCCCTCTACATCCGCCCCGCGCTTATTCCACTCGACGAGGGTGTCTCCTACCGCGCCTCCACGTCGTACCGTTTTTTCGTTATCCTGAGCCCATCGAAGAACTACTACGCCAACGAGACGAGCGTTACAGTGGCCGTGGAACGCGGTGATATCCGCGCCGTGCCGGGTGGCGTGGGTGAGGCAAAATGCGGGGGCAACTATGCGGGAGCGCTGCCCGCGCTGGCTCGCGCACGCAAGCTCGGCGCCGAACAAGTGCTTTGGCTCGACGGCCTGGAGCGTCGATATGTTGAGGAAGTCGGCGCGATGAACGTGATGTTCGTCTACGAAGACCGCATCGAAACACCGTCGCTTTCGGGCAGCATCCTGCCAGGGGTGACCCGCCATTCCGTCATCGAGTTGGCGCGCCATCTTGGAATGCACGTCGTGGAGAAGCGCGTCGAAATCGACCGCGTTCTTGCCGACGCGGGTACGGGCGCGCTGCGAGAGGCATTTGGATGCGGAACGGCCGCGGTCATTTCTCCCATCGACGCCTTCCTCGATGGCGAAAAGCGCATTGCCATAAATAACGGCGAAATCGGTGCCACCAGCGTCCTTCTGAAAAAGACGCTGGTGGACATCCAGACGGGAGCAACACCCGATCCATTCCGCTGGCGCGTTGCAGTGCCTTGCGCTGCCCTCTAAGCTGTTGGGCAGGAGACATCGCAGTGGCACGGAATCCGTTCAACGCGCGCCACGCGCGCCTTGAACGTGTGCGCGGCAAGAAGCTCGTTCCTCTTGGACGTCGAGCAAAGCCGCCTCCGCGCCCCTCGCACCCAAGAAGGGCTCGACCATGAAGTTCTCCCCTACCCAGTCCCTGCGACGCGCAACCCAAATCGCCGAACGTGTTTACGAGAAGGCTGAAGTCGAATCCGCCTACGACTCGCAAGGCCACTTGAAGTTTCTCATGGCCCGCATTCCGCGCGCGGAATTCTTTCGGCTCTATGGCCAATTGACCTTCGCCACCATTTTTCACCGCGGCCATTGGATAGAGTTCGCGCGCCACGGCCGTTCCATCGCCATTCATGAGCGCACAACAGGATCCAAATTCCAACTTGACCTCCGCGCCAATAACTTCGGCTGGGCGCAGCTCCGGCTCCACAGGAAGAACAAAACGGTGTGGAAGCTGACTTTGACACCCGAGGACCTTGAAGGCTTCGAAATGGATCACGACATCCTGCAGCAGGTGGCCAAAGTTTGCGCGCGACGCGCCCGCGCTCAGGTGCCCTATTCCGACGACGAGCGATTCCAGGGAGAAGTCGCCTCCATCCACATCCTGCCGGAGTCCGAAGAAGGTCCGGAGTTCTCTTCGGCCCTCGTCGAACTGCAATAGGCGAAAAGGCGCTCGAGCCAGGAGGGAGTCGTCAGCCGTCGAGTCCCTTGATGAGCGTCAGCGCCACTTGCGCGGGAATGTTTCCTTGCGCGAGGAGGCTCGCTCCCGCCTGCACGAGGATGTTGGCGCGCGTGAGGTTCGACACCTCGGTCGCATAGTCGACGTCGCGTATGCGGGATTGCGCCGATGCCGCGTTCTCGTTGGAGATATCGAGTACGCTCATGACGTGACCCAATCGCGAACTCACCGCGCCAAAGGCGCTGCGATACCCACCGATGCGTTCGAGGGCTCCATCGAAACTCGACGACACCGTATCCGCCGTCGACTCGAAGATGTCTTCGACGTCGTCGAGGGAGACTCCATCGGAGTTCGAGAGGAGGTCCCGCACGCTGCGCAATCCTAGCGTTCCCGTATCCGACTTGATTTCCTCGAGTCCGTCGAGCCGCAAGAGATTCTTGTCAGGACCTCCGTCGCGAGGTGGGGATCCGACGCGGATGGCAATGCTTGACCTGCGGTCCTCGCCGTTGCTCGAGTTCCCGTTCAAGAGGTCCATGCCGTTGAACGAGGTCGTCTTCGAAATCCGGTCGACCTCCTCGTAAAGCGACTGGTACTCGGTGAAAAGGAACTTGCGCTCCTGATCGGAGAGCGCGGGACTCGAAGCCGTTGTGGCGATCTCCTTGAGCCTGATAACGATGTTCGACACCTCGCTCAGGGCCGAATCAGCCGTCTGGACGAGGCTCATGCCGTCGTTGGCGTTCCGTTTGTAGGATGCGAACTCGCGCATTTTCGAGGCGAGTCCGTCGGAGAGGGCGCGTTCCGCGGGGAGAGGATCTGCGCTCGTGAACCTCACACCCGACGAGAGGCGTTCGAGGCTCTGCGCGGCATCATGCCGCGCCTTCTCGAGGTTCATCTGCACCTTGCCGGTGCCCGTGATCCGCAGTCCCATCGTCGCCTCTCACGTCGTGGACGCCGTCGACGTACAGCGGTCCGACGACAGTCACGCCCTGGTGCACGAGCAGAAGGACCTGCTCAGCTGCCATCAACATCGTATCGACCTCGGACAGGAGGCCTTGAGAGATTTGTTCAACTTCCCTGAACGCCGCCCTCTTTCTTCCCTCTTCTCGGCTTGTTGACTCGACAGCGAGACGGAGGCCACGAAGGGTCAACTCCCCACCACGGATGGATTCATCGAAGTCGCGGAAACGTCCATCGAGGGAACGCCAGTCGTCGCGCAGGTAGCCAAGCTCCGTGAGGGCACGATCCGAGTGAGCCCGCGCCTCCGCGAGACGCTCGAACTCCGTCCTGACGTGAGTCAACGCGCCCGAAAAAATCGTCGAAATGGCTCCCAAATTCCCTTCCAATTGGCCAGAGATCTCGAGCTGCCCAACGATGGCTTCCGACATGGACTTCACGCCATGGAGCATGGAACGCGCGCGTGTGGCGCTGGAGTAGACGAGATTGCGGGTGTTGGACATGTGGTCGTCCATGCCGATGCCGTTGCGGGTCAGCTGACCGAGCCTCTCACGAAGTCCGCGCAGCGCGATGGCGACTTCGGTAGCATGTCGCACGCCCTGAGCGACGCTCCGGTTGCCCTCTTGAATCACCTCAAGGGCGCCGTGCGTGTCCTCCTGAATGGCCTCGATGCGGTCGTAGATGTCGCGCGTCGCGGCGCTCGAGCGCTCCGCGAGTTTGCGGATGTCGTCGGCCACCACAGCGAACCCCTTCCCCTGCTCTCCGGCACGGGCGGCCTCGATGCTCGCGTTGAGGGCGAGGAGATTCGTCTGCTCGGAAATGTCGACGATGGCGTCGATGATTTGACCGATGTCCGCCACGCGCGTCGACAAGACGCGGACGCGATCTTGGAGCGATTCCACGGTTTGGGCGCTCGCGCTCATGGCGCCGCGCATGGTCTCCACCACGTTGCGCACGGACAACGAATTCGTGGTCACTTCGTAAAGAATGTCACTGGAGCCGCGCGTATACTCCTCCCATTTCTTCACCGCACCTTCGAGCGCCTCGACGTCCTGGGCGAGCGTGCCGAAATCCTGGACGAGCTCGGCTCCTTGGCTCGCGGCGCGCCCGAGGACCTCCCCGCATTTGCGCACATTCTGGAGGGAGCCCCGAGCCGAGCGAAGGCCTTCGTGAAGATCCCCCACTCCCCCCCCGAAGCTCGACACCGACTCGCTCACCGCCACGTGGACGGCCATGACACCCTCGTTGGCGTGGGAAATCCGCTGCCCAAAGGAGTCGGACAAGGAAACAGCCGCCTGCAGCCGGCCAGAGGCGTCGGAGAAATATTGTGCCACCTGTTCGAGGGATGCGCGAATTCCCGCGTGACGCTCCCCTTCATCGCCTCCCGCACGCTCGATTTCGAGCAGCTCGTCGAGGGAGCCTAGACCCTCCTGAAAGCGCGCGCGCGCGGCCAGGAAGGCGCTCTCGCATTGAAGCGCCAGGTCGTTAACCCTGTCGACGCCGATATCCCGCATGGCGAATCCTCCCTGGAGACGGTGTCGCGGGGCATCCGGGGTCCCACGACAAACTCATTCCGCCTTTTCGCCTTTTCGGCTTTTTACGGGTGGGCCTGAAACGCAGCGTCAGCTGGACGAAGGCAACCGGAAAATTTGTTTCAGCAACGGACGGAGGGGTTCGAATCCGGTCGGGAGTTCGGCGCCCCCATCGGACAAGGACCACTCGCCCGCGGGCGCCACCAGCATCAAGGAAACACCGTCCTCGCCGGTGGAAAGGGTCAGGCCCGCCTCACCTAGCAGAGCGTTCACGTTGCTCAATGCGCCTTCGCGCCCCCGCGCCACGGTCGCTTTGAGGAGCGCACGGGAAAGGAGGGCTGGCGCCAGTGGCACCTGTTCGGGCGCTGATTCCTCCGGCACATCAAAACCATCGACGGCGACTGCCGAGGTCTCGACGGTTTCGAAGGTATCGACGGTATCGACCGAATCGAGGGTATCGACCGGATCGACGACCGGATCGGCATCGAGCTCCTTGAAGTCGTCATCGGGCTCCGAGGCGAACAGAGACTCAGCATCGCTCCCCAACAGTCCGTCGTCAGCGTCGGAACCCGGCACATCGGGCGCCAAGTCGCCGAGCTCCGCATGATCACCCGAGGCATCTGAATTGAAGGCGAGAGCCTCGAGGGCGGGAACGTTGGCGGCGGCCAGTTCCGGCTCGAGGTCGTCCACATGCTCAATTCCCTCGAAATCGTCGAAGACAGACTTCTGGATGCGGGTCGGGGCGGGCTGGACCTCCGCAGACGTTGTTGCCTTGGCGGGTTCTCGTGCGAGTGGGACCTCGGCTCCTAGGTCACTGACCAAATCAAGCGAAAGCCTTGCAGACAGCGCTTCACTGCCCGAATCGTCGCCAAAGCCCCCCTGAGTTTGGGCAACGGGGGTGACGTCGGGTAACTGGGAAGAGTGGAAGCGTACGTCTTGGAGCGCACCGAGACGGTCCATGCGTGCGCCTCGGTCCACGAGGTAATCGTCTTCCGCCTCCGGAGCTCCAGCGATCTGGGAGTGGTCGTAGATGACACCACCAAACACACCTCGTGAAGCTTCCAAGACGGTCGTGAGTCGCAGGTCGCCAACTTCGACCCCGTATGCCCTGGACAAAGCGCGCGCGAGCTGTGTCGCAGTCGCGACAACAGGCCGAACCCGAAGACCCATGAAAAACCCTAGTGATTCTAAAATTCTGCGCTCAGTAGGGTCTTCCATGAGAACCAAAAGCCTGCGATCGTGCATGCCAATGGCGACGACGCTATAGTGAAGAGCAATGTCGATGGGCAGTAAATTCCTCTGATCTTCTCCGATATTTTCAATGAGGGCATCCGTAGCGGAATCGTGTCCGTAGAAACGCTGCAGCAGACCTTGTATTTCCGGCTGGGACACAATATTCAGCGAGCGCAATACCCGGACAGCGTTCTCCCGCAGGTCGCGGCAGGTCTTGCGCAAGGCGGTGAGTTCGGTGGACGAAAGATAACCGTCCTGATACATCAGTTGCAGAAAATCGTGCACGAGTCGGCCTTCGTCAGAATGTAGGCTTCCGCCAGGGCTGCTGATACTCTCTTCAGCGACTCTACCGGCGCCTGCGTCCATCAGCTGTGCTCGTGTTGCCCGCGTGCCGCTGGCTTGACGCCGTCGACGACGCCTTCCCGGCCGCGAGGCATGGTTCTGCGCGAAGAAGTCCCTTCCATCCCGGAGAGTGCAAGGATTCCCCATGAGCAAAGCCGACCTCGCGGTCGAACGCAAAAGCCAAATCATCAACGCAACGATCGAATGCATTTCGCGCTATGGGTACAACAACTTCTCCATGCAGGACGTGGCGCGCATCGCCGACGTCTCAAAGGGCATCATTCACTATTACTTCCTGAATAAGGAAGATTTGATGATGGCTGTGCTCGACCGCGTCTCGGGCGACATCGAGACCCTCCTTTCCGATATCTCCGATCGCACCGAGGACCCCGAGGAGCGCCTGCGCCAAATCGTGCGCCAGTGCTTCGGAGTTGTCCGAAATAAGCGCGAATATTACTGTATCAACATGGACTTCTGGACCCAAATCAACCAGAAAGAAAAGGTCCGTCAAGCCGAGGCTCGCCACTATGGCAAGTTCCGTTCGGCCACGGCGG
>JBIKVI010000061.1:0-18331 GCA_044356935.1 Silvanigrellaceae bacterium
GAGGATTCTCTCCTCGTAGCTCCAGTCGCCTTTGTCCTGCGATTTTGGAACGAGGAGGTGGGCCCGTTGGGAACCGTCGCCATTGACGAGGATGAAGGGCTTGCCCGCCGAAACCTTCGAGTACGGTTGGAAAGCGACGGCTGCTCCCGGAGAGGCCTGCCGGATGCCGCCCTGGCGCGTTTCGATGCCCTCGAGGAGAGTGTGGCGTTCGAATGATCCACCGCGCAGATCCTTGGGGACCACGTAGGCGAACACGGCTGCAGCAGCATCAGCTTCGTGGTTGGTCACGAGGAGATCGAAATTGCCGTCGCGATTGAGGTCGACGACCTGGACGTCGAAGGCGGATCCCAGGGCATCATCGATGATGCGACCTTCCCATCGACCGCCTTCGCGCCACCACAACGAGAGGCGTTTGGAAAAGAACTCCGTGGCGACGATCTCGGCGGAGCCATCGCCGTCGAGATCGGCGAGTCGAAAGTGGACGTCGGGACCTTCGGCCAGCACGTGTTCTTTCCATGCCCCCGCAAGCGCGTCGTCGGCCGGATGTTCGAGCCAGACGAGCTCGCCCTTGGAGGCGCCGATGATGGGCTTAGTGGCGCGCGCGGTGAGGACGTCTAGACGGCCATCGCCGTTCATGTCGACGAACTCGACGCGATGGTAGAACCAGCCCTTCTTGTCGTGGGTGATTTTGAACTGCCGCTTCGATGCCATTCCCACGAGCGTTATGGCGCCTGTGGACTTCCCGGGAACGAGGAAGCCGCCCGCCACGGCGAGGAGTTCGCCATCGGCTCCGCCCGAGAGCATTTCCCCAGGCACCATGCGCGTTTCGTTCGGCCAACGGACGGCGCCCATGTCGACGAAGGTCGCTCCCCCGGGATTGGCCATGTGCGAGCCCACGTCCTCGACCACGGTGATGCGATCGCCACCGAACGGATTGAACGAGGAAACAATGAGAGATTTCCCGCCCGACGAGCCTGTTTCTTCTAGGGACAGGAACGCCGGCTTGGAGACCTCTAACTTTCCAAGCAAGCGGGGCATGGCGAATTTGGCGGCTGCAGCGCTACCGGTCGGCGCACTCACAGCGAGTGCAACGAGCGCGGCGAACGCCTTTGCTGCGGAGCCTGGGCGCAAGGGGGAGAGCATCATGGTGGGCCCTTTCATGGTGTTCCCGCGTCGCCACCAGCGGCGCGCGGGGCCGCGGAAGGAAACGGTCGTCGACAACCACGGAGGGCCCGATTCTTATGTTACGAAGTTCAAATTGCAACCGAGCGAAGAAACACGAGACTTTCCCACGCGGTCTTGCGGCTGTAACCGAACCTCGTTCGGAGATTGCCAAAAGTCTCTTCGCAAGAAGCGCGTGTGTCCGCAGGAAGTCTCGCGTAATCGGGCGAGTCGTGCATGAGCATGCCGTCGCGCACCTTGGCGATGTGCTCCTCCTTGCTCTCGTAGATGCGTCGCGCGATGGTCGCGAGCTCGCCCTTGAACACGCGGTTGATGTCGAAGTCGCCCGTGGGATCGTCGACCCGCCACGCGGCGATGCGCGACACCATGCGTTCGCGGTGCTCGCGCTTCTCCCCGGTGACACCCATGAGATCCTCGAGTTCACCCATGACGGTCTCGCTGGCCTCCTCGATTTTCCCCGTGATGTCGTTCTCGATTCGCTCTTTTTTGATGAAAGCAACCACGTGCCTAAGGTAGCGGCGAAGCGCGCTCAGGTACTGCGCCTCGTTGAACAGGTCGAGCGCCTGGAGGAACTCGCGATGAAACGCCTTAGCGTAGCTCGTGCGGACGTGCTTGAGGAATTCGCGGTAGTCGTGGTACCCGCCGCGCGGCTCGAACTGCAGGTAGTCGTACACCGTGCGATCGCGCGTGAGCTTCTCGATTTCCTCGAACACCGAGAGCGCGGAAATTTGGTCGCGCTCAATGGCCTGGGCCGCGAAGTAGAGCAGCATCTTCATTTCACGGGGGCTGGCGCCGAAGCGACCCTCGTAGGCTACCGACATCTGCGACTCGCGTTTGAGGTCGGCCACGACCTTCTTGAGCTGGTTCTTTTCCGCATCGGAGAAGTTCGGTCCCGGTTCGTCGCCGTCGTAAAGTGCTAGCTTCTCATAGGGGTCCAGGCGCGCTACAAGATTACGCATCGAGAATTCGAAGAACTCCGGGTCGGGCTGCCGCAGGCGTGTGAGGACGGCCCATTTCGCGAGGAGTTCCACCGTGTGGGGGGCGATGGACTTGGATTTTTGGAGGGTCTTGGCGTCTTCGCCGTAAATGCGCATTTCCTGCTTCGAGGAGAGCAGGTAAGGGACGCGCACGAGCTCGAAACGCCCTTTGAAGGAAGGCCAGTCGGGTGAGGCCTTGAAGGCGTCGAGATGCTTCTCGTTAGTCGACGCGATCATCACCAGATCGAGATCGGCCATGCCCGAGGCGAGGTTGATGTTCATCTTCTCGACTGTCGTGAGCAGGTACTTGAAGGCCTCGAGGGGCCGCTTGAGCAGATCCGCGAACTCTATGAAGCCCCGATTTGCGTCGATGAGATCACCCGAGGGCTCGAACATGCGAATGTTCTGCAGCACCGGAGGGATGTTCTGGATGTTGCGATCCATGGTGAGCTGGCGATCCTGGGCGTCCACGCTCATTTGAGGTTCGACCGTGGCAATGCCGATGCGGTAACGGCTGCTGTAGAAGAATCGCTCGACCTGAACGTGGCGCAGCACTTTCTCGAGGTCACCCTGGTAGGCCACCAGGAGAGCGTCAAAAATCTTCTTGTTCTTCGACGAGAGCGCTCCCTCCTCGATGTGCGCGGGGACCTCTGAGGGGTCGGCGTCGAGCCCCTGAGCGCGCAGCGCGGTGAGGTAGAACTCTATCCTCTCCTTGCGCGGGAGCAGGAAGATGGGATTCTCCTTGAGCTCGCTGACGATCTTACAGAGTGTTTCGTCCTCCGAAAGGTGCGCGAACGTGGCCTTGTTGGAGTTCGAGGGCGATCCCGAGCCGAAGCCCACGGTGCGCTTGGAGGCGTCGACCTCACCGAGCCCTTCGTACCCGACCTTGTCGTTTGGGAAGATCCAATTGAATCGATAGACGGCGCCCTGCTGGGTGCGCGAGTACTCCTCGAAGGCCGAAGCGAGGGCCTCCGCCGTCGACGACTTGCTCGAGCCGTTGGGGCCGTGGAGGAGGATGAGGCGCTCCACCCGACCTTGACGCGTGAACTGCTCCATGATGCGGTAAATTTGTTCGTGGGCATCTTCCTGGCCCACGATGCCCGTGCGCTCGCGGCTGTGGAGCCGCTCAAACACTTGGTAGTGTCGTTTCTTGGCGTCGAAGCCGTTCTGGACTTCCTCGATCCCGAAATGGTCGACGACGTCCTTCATGTACGTAGCCGCGTTGCGCGAGAGCGCTTGCGGCCGAGCGTGGAAGACCTCGAGGAAATCTGTGAACGAGAGGATGTAGTTCTTCTCCTCGAACTCGCGTTTCGTTCCTTGGGTCAGGTTCTCGAAGAGACGACGGGCGTCGGCGCCCGCTCCGCCCGGAATCGTGCTTGGCATGGAACGCTTCCCCCTGTCCGATCTCGCTCTCTAGGCCGCGGTTTTCTGTGCGCGCGACTTGTCCTTATGGAATCATAGGCTAAGATTGCGTGTAAGGTAAGAGACCGAAACGAGGTGCCTTCGCGGCAAGGCGCGGTTCCCTCGCGCCAAGGGGTGGGTCATTTGAAGAAGAAGTTCGTGCTCGACACAAACATCCTCCTGGCGAACCCGAACGCCATCCTGTCCTTCGACGACAACGACGTGTACATCCCCATCTCCGTCATCGAAGAGATGGACACGTTCAAGAAGGGGTTGAGCGAAACGGGACGTAACGCGCGTCATTTTTCGCGCATACTCGACGATTTCCGAAGCCGGGGATCATTGAGCACAGGCATCAAGCTGTTTCCCGACCGTTCCGACGGCGGGAGCCTGTTTGTTACCCTTGATTCCGACATGAGCCTCTTGCCGTCGTGGTTCGAGCGCAAGCCCGACAACCTCATCCTGAGCGTCGCGCTCATGCTGAAGAACAAGGGCGGTAGCTCCGACAAGCGGTCGGTGGTGCTCATCACCAAGGACTCCAACCTTCGCATCAAGGCTGATGCCCTTGGCATCGCCGTGGAGGACTATGAGGCCGACAAGGTCAACATCGACGATCTGTATACGGGAATCGCCGAGTTCGAGGTCGAGGGGGCGCTCCTCAAGCAGTACCTCACGTCCGGCGCGGTCCCCATGGACGGTTTCGAGCTCATGCCCAACCAGTACGTCATCCTGCGTGACGTCACCGACCCCGTGCAGTTCGTTTACGGGAAGTACGATCACGTCACCAACTCCCTGCGGACGCTCAATTTGGGCGGCAAGGATTTCGTGTGGGGCATTTATCCACGCAACCTGGAGCAGAGCTTCGCCCTCGACCTCCTGCTTGACGACGACGTCAAGCTCGTCACGCTGGTGGGCACGGCTGGTACAGGCAAGACCCTGTTGGCCATCGCCGCGGGCCTCGAGAAAACCACCGACGAAGCCAAGTACCAAAAGCTCCTCGTGAGTCGTCCCATCTTTCCGTTGGGGCGCGACGTGGGCTTCCTGCCCGGGAGCCTCGAGGAAAAGCTCAACCCCTGGATGCAGCCCATTTTCGACAACCTCGAACTCCTGCTCGGCGGCCATACGCAGGGGCGTAACAAGCGCCTTTCTCAGAGCTACCACGAGCTCATCAGCCAAGGTATCCTCGAGGTCGAGCCCCTCACGTACATACGCGGGCGCTCCATACCCAATCAATACTTCATTGTCGACGAGGCCCAGAACCTCACGCCGCACGAAATCAAGACCATCCTCACCCGTGCTGGCGAGAACACAAAGGTCATCCTCACGGGCGATCCTTACCAAATCGACAACCCCTATGTGGACGCGGCCTCCAACGGCCTTACCTACGTGGTGGAGCGCATGCGCCGCGAGGCCATCGCCGGTCACATTTCCCTGGTCAAGGGGGAGCGCTCCGCGCTCGCCACCATCGCCGCCAATCTGTTGTGAGGGAAGACCCGAGGCATGAGCTCAACGCAGGAAAGACGCAGGGAGTCGCGCATTCATGCCAACGCTACGACGTTCACATTCGCGGGGGCCAACGGCTCCTTGCTTCGGTGTGAAGTCGTCAATCTGAGCCGTCTCGGGCTCGGCGTGGAGTTGCCTGCGGGCGCCCCCGCGGAGCAGGTTGAAGGCTTGCGGCCCGGTACCCGCGTCGAGGGAACGTTATTGTTTGCGGGAGACTCGCTCGCCGCGACAGTAGATGTGCGAGTCCGCAAGGATCGCTTCGTGGGCCTTGAGTACGCGGAGAGCGCCGCCGTTTTCATCTCGCGTCTGCGCACGCTTCTGACGCCGCAATACGTGGCGTCGTCGATGCACACCATCGCAAGTGAGTTCCTGGCGGCCGATATTCGCGCCGCTTACCAGGCCGACGACTTCGAGTGCATCATTTTCAAACCCGGTGTCAGCGGCGTCAAAAGCATGGTTCAGATTTATTGGAGCGGGAAGGTCGTCGAGGTGGTCGACGACGTCGCTCGCTTCGTCCCTCCGTTGCTGATGCGCGGAGGAGGTGGGTCCGCGGGCACTGAGCTCTTCAGGTCCTTCTCGGGTCTCAATGACGAGGGCAATGAACGAGAGATGGCCGACTTCTTCCGTTCTCTCGCCAAGGTGTTCGCGGTGTGGCCCACATGCCCCCTCGAACTGCAGGGAATGCTGAAGAAACAGCTCGCCGCGCGCGCGTAACTTTACCGGGAGTCTCCCATGAGCGCCGCCACGGCCGTGAGCTGGTTCGACATCATCGTGCTCTCCATCGTCGAGGGCATCACCGAATTTCTGCCCGTGAGCTCCACGGGACACATGATCCTGGCACGCAGCCTCATGGGCCTTCCCGACTCCGAAGCGCTGGACGCGTTCCTCATTATCGTCCAAAGCGGCGCAATCCTAGCGGTTGTTTCGGTGTTCTGGAAGCTCTTCGTCAAGTGGATCAAGGCTTGGATCCAATTCTTCTCTCGAGGCCGGAACCCCGCGACGCTAGTGCTCGGTGACGAGCAAACGGCTGTGAACGTGGTCGCCGCCGAGGGGCCCGCGCTGCGCGCGCAAAGCATCGCCGTGGTGTTATCGGTCCTCCCGTTCGCGCTCGTGGGATTCCTCGCCAAGGATTTTGTGAAGTCGCTCTTCTCGGCGCAGGTCGTGGCGTGGGCTCTCATCGTCGGCGGTGTGTTTATCCTCGTTGCTGAGCGGATGCTTGCGCGCCGGAGCTCTGAGCGTCCCACCAAGGAATTCGGCCTTCGCGACGCGCTCGTCGTTGGCGTGGGACAGTGCTTGGCGCTTTGGCCGGGATTCTCGCGTTCAGCCGCCACTCTTCTGTTCGCGCGTTACGCTGGGTTCTCGCGATCCTCGGCAGCCGAGATCAGCTTCCTGGTAGGCTTGCCCACGCTTTTGGGCGTGGCCGGTTACGAAGCGCTCAAGGCTTGGCAGCATCTCGACGCCCAGTGGTGGGGTTACCTTGCTGTGGGCATCCTGGTCTCTTGGATTGTCGCGTATGTTTGCGTGAAGTCCTTCGTGGCGTTCCTGCGCCGTTATCCTTTGTCTGTGTTCGCCTGGTACCGTATCGCGGTGGGCGTGGGCATCCTTTGGTACTTTGGCATGGGCAGCCCATAGTCGCCCTTTTCCGACAGTTACTTAAGCCATCCGCTGGATGTGGGGTTCGACTTTCCATTCCCGAGGGGTTAGAGTCGAGGTATGGAGGAACCGCACATGACGTCACGCCATGACACTCTCCCGACCCTGGCCCCGCGTTCCTACACGCTCAAGGCGCGTGTGTACGAGCACCCCGGAGTTCGCGATGAGGCCGCTTTCCTTGATTCACTACAGCAGGCTGTCCGCACCGCGTTGCGCAACGTCCCTGGTGTCGAGTCGGTCGAGCTGGAGGTCTTGCCTGTCACATCCGCTTCCGGCTCCACGAATGCTTTGTCCACACGACGGCCCCTCGGGGAGCTTGGAGTCGTGCGCGAGGTTTGAATGAGTCGCTCGGGAGTTTCGATCCCCAACGGGAATCGAAGACGTCCGATTTCAGCCCGCATTTAGCCTGCGTGCCGCGAAACCTTCAATTGCGCCACCAGGCTCGCGCCCTCGTGCGTAATGAGCGCGGAGGCTTCCACGGTTCCCTCGACTCTGCCGGTCGCGAGGATTTCCATGCGGTGGCGCGCGCGAATTTCTCCCGAAACGTGACCACCCACGATCAACGAGCCTACGGTGAGTCGCCCTTCCACCTGCGCGGTTTCACCGATGATGAGCGTATCGTCGCTTTCGATATCTCCGCGGAATTTTCCATTGAGCCTGACTACGCCATGGAACGTGAGTTTTCCCTCGAATTCGCATCCTTCCTCGAGGAAGGCGCGGATGTCGCGGTCATTTGGAACGCCTTCGAGTTTCTTGGCCGTGAACATGTCCTTATGTTCCTCCTATCGCCGGGTGCGGTTCCGTCCGTCGCGCGTGGATCGCGCCCGGTCTTCCAGCCGTCGGGCTAGCGCGTGTTCGAGAAGGGGTCGCCGAGGAGAATCTTTGAGAGCCGCTCGAGGTCGTCGAGGGAAAAGTACTCGATCTCGATTTTGCCATTATCGGATGCTCCACTAATGCGCACTTTCAGCTGAAGGTTGCTCTTGAGCTCCTCGCAGAGGTGGCGAAGGTCGGGCGTCAGGTGGTCCTTGAGGACTTTTGGTTCCTGGCGACCCTTCTTCATGTTCTTCACGAGGTCCTCGGTTTGGCGTACCGAGAGCTTTTTGCCGAGGATCAACTCCCTCACCTTGAGCACGGCTTTTTTGGAGTCCAAGGCACAAAGGGCTTTGGCGTGCCCAGCGCTCATGCGCCGCTCCTTGAGGTCCGCCAAGATCTCCTCGGGTAGGGCGAGGATGCGCAGCATATTGGCAATGGTCGTTCTGTCGCGGCCAATGCGTGATGACAGGGTTTCCTGGGTGTAATTGTGATCCTGCACAAGCCGCTGGAGTGCTCGGGCTTCGTCTACCGGATTGAGATCTTCACGCTGGATGTTTTCGATCAGTGCCAGCTCAAGGTCGGTGTGCTCAGTGAAGGCGCGCACGATGACCGGGATCGTTCGAAGCCCAACCAAGGAAGCCGCACGGAAACGACGCTCACCTGCGATGATGGTGTAGGTGCCGTCGGATGCCGCGGCCGCGATGATGGGCTGCAGGATACCGTAAGTCCGAATGCTCGTGGCCAACTCTTCGAGGGTGTCGTCGTGGAAGCTTTGTCGAGGCTGGTTCTTCATGGGACGCAGCAGGGCGAGCGGGAGCTCTTCCACGCGGGTCCCGGCGCGCTCCGCGATCTCTTGGGGCGTGGGAAACTTCTCCGCAACCCTATCGAGATGATCCGCATAATTTGATTTTCTTGAGGATCCCGAACTTCCTTTGGCTTCTCCCAAAGACGCAGACGTGTGCTCGGCCACGCGTGTTTCGTTGGCATCAAAGTCCAACTCGTTTCTTTCTTGGAGTTCGAGTCCTTTGTCCTCTGACGTGAGGATATTGGGTGCCAAGAGGGCCCCTAGGCCACGACCAAGACTTGAATGCTGCTTTTTCAAGAGACTCCTCCCTGGAGTTAAGCGATCAGGCCTCGACATCCGTGCCGTCGGCCCGCTGCGGTGATTTCAAACGTCGTGTGCGCCTGAGAAGCTCTTGGGTGGCTTCGAGATAGGCCACGGCACCGGGGCTTTGAATATCGTACAGGATAATGGGTTTACCGAAGGAGGGGGCTTCACCCAATTTTACGTTCCGGGGGATGCGCGTTTCGAAAAGCTTGGCACCAAAGTGGGTAGCCACTTCCCCCGCGACCTGGTGGCACAGATTGTTCCTTCGATCGAACATCGTGAGAAGAATACCTTCGATTTCCAAAGATTTGTTAAGGAACTTCCGCACGAGATCGACGGTCTTCATTAGCTGAGAGAGCCCTTCGAGCGCGAAATACTCTGCTTGCAAGGGTATCAACACGCTATGAGAAGCAACGAAAGCATTCACGGTGAGCAGGCCAAGTGCCGGAGGGCAGTCGACAAGGATGAAATCGTAAGTCTGCGCGACAGGATCGAGGAGATCCTTGAGCCGTTGTTCGCGCCCTAACGCGGAGACAAGTTCAATTTCTGCTCCGATGAGGTCCTGGTTCGAGGGAACAAGGTCCAGAAAACGGAGTTCCGTCTTCACGATAGCGTCGGTCGTGGCACATTCCAGCAGGAGCATTTCGTAGGCCGACGACTTGACATCGCGGGTGTCAACTCCCAGCGCGCTTGAAGCGTTGCCTTGTGGGTCGAGATCGATAAGGAGGACGCGGTATTCGGCCGCCGCCAGACACGCGGCCATATTGACCGCGCTCGTCGTTTTCCCGACGCCTCCCTTTTGGTTGGAGATGGCAATTACACGGGCTTTCTGCATGGGGATCCTCGCCAGGACGTGCACGGGCGAATTCGCGGCTCTGGAATTCTTAGAATGCCATAGCTTCACAGAGCGCAGATGGGCAAGGAGTGCCTCCCCTCAGGAGGCTCGCCGTTCCACGCCAGGAACCTGACTTGTTTAAGCCTCAAAAGGCTATCTCCGAAGAGTGTTCCACGTGGAACATGGTTGACATGATGACATGCGCTCCAAGTTGCCTTCTTCCAAGAGTGTTCCACGTGGAACGTCGCGGTCAGATGTTCCACGTGGAACATTATTTACGAATGCGAGATGTTCGCATGCATGCTGAGGATCTGTGATGTTCCACGTGGAACGCAAGGTCATGCGGCACCTCCAGGCCCGGTGTTTTGAGAGTGGCCAGATTTTGATCATCTGATGGAATGTCAGGACGTGCTTTCAGAAGTCCCTGTCGTGGCGTTGTCCCATTTTGTATCGCCGGGACACTTTCGATTGGAGGAAGCAGATGAACGCCGTGTCTCCCGCACTTTTCGAGAAGCTTGTTGGCAAGCGCCTGTCCCGTGAGGTTGAACATGTCCTTTCCATTGGGCGCCAGGGCTTCGATGTCCGCATCGACTGCGCCGAACCTCTCATCGTCGACGCCTTCGAGCGATTCCTCACTCGGAATGCAGGCGACCAGTTCATTGCCGTGCATCCCGTCCGGGGGTTTTCCCAGTTCGAAACTTCTCGCAAGCAACAACTCGACGAAGGTCGGTACGAGCCCCTTGTCCTCCTTGCCTGCGCTGAAGCCATCGAAGGAGCGGGACTCGTGACGTGCGCCCTGCCCGAAATGATCGACCTCCTTCCCAACGTGCCTTCCGCCATTCGGACCATCTTGGGGCACTATGGCCTCGAGGTGTACCAGCCGGTGTTCGACGCCGCGCACAGCACGACACTCAAGCCACTCCTCAATCGCGGCCTGCTCTCGGTGTTCATCGATGCCGTAGTCCAGGTCGCCTACTACGAGGGGGCCTGTGGCGATGCCGAGCGCGCCCAAACTTTCCTGCGTGGACTCACTCGACCCCCTGAGCGCGATCAACTTCCTCCCATTGGCCCCGAGTCCATTGCAGCGGTCCTTCAGTGGGTCCTCGAGCGCGAGGTCGCACCCCATCATTACGCAAAGTCGCTCCTGACTTACTTCACGGTCTATGTGAAGGAGTTATCGCACGTCCAAGCGAGCCAAGTTCTCGGCATTTCGCGTACCACGCTACAAACCCATCTGAAGGTCGCCGCCCGGTGCAAAGTCGGCGATGCCTTCGGTGGATACAGGAAGCCCTCCGGCAACGACCGGCAAACTCACCTGCCCCACTCTAGATAGGCCGAAAATCCCGTGTGCGAGGTGTTGCGGAAATGCGATCCACAAAGTAAGTACGGGCTGCTTCCCGCAAAGGCTTTCCTGCGGATCTCCTGAACTTCACGTGGGTATCATAATGGCGGAACTTGGTCTTACACCGGACCCGAAACTCCTCGTCATCCAAGGCGCCGTCTTCATTGGCGCTCTTGCCGTGGCGAACCATTTCCTCATTCGGCCTTCGTTGCGCCTGCACAACGAACGGAGGCGGCGAACCTCGGGGGCAGTGGAAGGCGCAAAGAGTCTCGAAATGCGTGCGGAGGCTCTTGAGCAAGCCTATGGTCGAGAACTCAAAGTTCGCACCGAGGAAGCTCGCAATCTTCGCTTGAGCGAAGTCCTCGCTGGCCAGGCGGAGGCAGGTTCCATCCTTCAGCAGGCGCAAGACGTGGCCAAGGTCCACGTCGACGCCATACGCTCCAAGCTTGACGCCACCGTCGAAGGTGAGCGGGCGCGTCTGCCAAGCCTAGTAGACAACGTCGCGGAGTCTATTCTCAAGCAGATCGGTGCCACTGCGTTCGTGTTCGGCTTCGCTGCCATGACGATCTCGCAGGTCGCCCAAGGCGCCGGGGGCGGTGATGTCGACCCGTGGTCCGGCATTTTCTGGCCCTACTTCCAGTTTGCGTGTTTCCTCGCAGCTCTCGTTTTTTTCGGCCGGAAAATCGTTTCCGGCGTTCTCGAGGGGCGTCGTGACACCCTGCGGACCCAGTTGTCCGAAGCCAAGGCTGCCGTCACTCTCGCCGAACGAAAGGCGCGTGAGTTCGAAGACCGCATGGCGAACCTCCAGACTGAAATCGAAGCCCTCCGCGGTCAGTACATCGAGGACGGCGTTCGCGAGCGAAACAAAATCGTTGCCGACGCTCAGCGGCTCGCGGCGAACATGGTGCGCGACGCGGAGCGTGCCGCTAATGAGCTCGTAACCAAAGCGCGAGAGGACCTCCGCAAGGACCTCGTGACACTGGCCATCGCCGCAGTCGAGAGTCGTCTCGTGGGCGAAAAGTCTAAGCTCCTCGATGCTCGGTTGAAGCAGGAAGCCCTCCAGGGCGTCACCTCGCTGTCCCACTAATCCATCCGCTCGACCCAAGAGCCCAATCGGTCACGAGGCCACGTGGTCTCGCCGGTTTCGCCCCTTCCCGCATTCTCGACACCGTTCGACCTTAGGAGAATCGTCCACCCCATGAGAAAGAACGCAGGGCAGATCATCCGTCGCTACGCGGCCGCGTTGTTCGAGTCCGCCAGCGAGGGCGGCTCCGTCGAGTCAGTGGCCATTACCGCTCACGCACTGGAGCGGGCCTTGACTCCCGAGTCGCTTGGCTTCTTCGTTAACCCCGGCGTGAGCGCGGCGGCCAAGGAAGAGACTCTCGCGGAGGTCCTCAAGGCCAGCCAAGCGCCGGAAGTCCTCAGGACTTTCCTGTCGCTCCTGATCGTCAACAAGCGATTCGCCGTCGCCCCCGACATCTTGCGTGAGTTCCTCCGTCTGTCCGACGTGAAGCTGGGCATCGCCCGGGTCGAACTCATCACCGCAAGACCCCTCGACGACGGCCAAGAGGCTGAGTTTGAAAAAGCCCTCGGCTCAGCCCTTCGGAAGAAAGTCGTCATAACCAAGAAAGTCGATGCGGACCTGAAGGCCGGGTACGTCGTGAAGATCGGCAATACGCTCGTCGACGCCAGTCTCAAGTCTCGTCTGCAGAATTTGAAAGAGTCTTTGACCCAGGGAGTTTGATAATGGAACAGATCCGGATCGACGAAATCAGCCATCTTCTCAAGCAGAAGATCCAGTCCTTCGGCCAGAAGGCCGAGGTGTCCGAAACCGGGACGGTCGTGTCCGTCGCCGACGGTATTGCCCGCGTCTACGGTCTCGACAAGGTCATGATGTCCGAGACTGTGTTGTTCGAGAACGGCATCAAGGGTCTGGTCCTCAACCTCGAAGAAGACAACGTCGGCGTGGCGATCTTCGGTAACCCCGAGACCGTGCGCGAAGGCATGATCGTTAAGCGTACGGGCGAAATCAACCGTGTTCCCGTGGGCCCAGCCCTGGTCGGGCGCGTCGTGAACGCTCTGGGTGAGCCCGTCGATGGCCTCGGTGCTGTCGACACCAAAGAAACCCGCGTCGTCGAAGTGAAGGCGCCTGGCATCATGGCCCGTAAATCGGTGCACGAGCCCCTTCAAACGGGCATCAAATCCATCGACGCCATGATTCCCATCGGTCGTGGCCAGCGCGAACTCATCATTGGCGACCGTCAGACGGGCAAGACCGCGGTCGCCATTGACACGATCATCAATCAGAAGGGCAAGGGAGTCACGTGCATCTACGTGGCCATCGGCCAGAAGTATTCCACGGTGGCGCAGGTCGTTGAGAAGCTCCGTAAGCACGATGCGCTGGCGTACACCATCGTCGTCGTCGCGGGAGCTTCGGAGTCGGCTCCGCTTCAGTTCCTCGCTCCCTACACGGGCTGTACGATGGGCGAGTATTTCCGTGATAACGGCCAGCACGCCGTCATCTTTTACGACGACTTGACTAAGCATGCTATGGCATATCGCGAACTTTCGCTTTTGCTTAGGCGTCCGCCTGGTCGCGAAGCCTATCCAGGTGACGTGTTCTATGTGCACTCCCGTCTCCTTGAGCGCGCATGTAAGCTCAACGACGAATTGGGCGCGGGCTCACTGACTGCATTCCCCATCATCGAGACGCAGGCGGGCGACGTGTCGGCCTACGTCCCGACTAATGTGATTTCAATTACCGATGGGCAGATCTTCCTGGAGGCCGACCTCTTCAACTCCGGTCTTCGTCCGGCTGTGAACGCAGGTATCTCCGTGTCGCGCGTTGGGGGGTCGGCGCAGATCGGCGCAATGAAGCAAGTCGCCGGCAACCTTCGCCTTGAGTTGGCTCAGTACCGCGAAATGGCTGCGTTTGCGCAGTTCGGCTCCGACCTCGACGCGGTCACCCGCCGGCAGCTCAACCGCGGCCAACGGCTCATGGAGCTGCTCAAGCAGAAGCAGTACGCACCCTATCCGGTCGAAAAGCAGGTGCTTGTCATTTACGCGGCAACCAGCGGCTACATGGACAACGTGGAAGTCCGACACGTCTTGTCGTTCGAGCGCCAAATGCTGCAATACTTCGATCTCAACCACAAAGCTGAGCTTGCGGAAGTGGCCAATGGCAAGAAGATGAGCAACGAACTCCAGGCCAAAATCAAGGCGGGCCTGGAGGCCTTCAGCAAGAGGTTCGACCCGAATGCCGGCTAACCTCAAGGACCTCAAAAATCGCATAAAGAGCGTCAAGAGCACCCAGCAGATCACCAAAGCCATGAAGCTCGTGTCCACGGCGAAGCTCGGAAGAGCGACTACCGCCGTTGTGCAAGCGCGCCCCTACTCCCAGGGGCTGTCGCAGATGGCCGGGCGATTGCTGCAGGTTCTCGGCGAGAGCGGCAAGCATCCATTGCTGGCCGTCAACGAGTCCACCGCGGTGACCCTCGTTGTCATCTCGTCGGAGCGCGGCCTTTGCGGAGGCTACAACGCCAACGTCGCCAAGCAGGCACTGCGCACGATTGAGGAACTCGAGGCCGGCGGTAAAACCGTGAAGGTCGTGTGTATCGGGAAAAAGGCTTTCCAAATTATTGCTCGAAAGTGGGGCAAGAATCTGGTACCCCGGTTGGCCAGTCTCGAAGATGCTCTGGCCAACCCCGAAGTTCTGGGAGGCGACAAGGGTCTGACCCTCATAACCACGCCTTTCGACAAGCCGACCTTCGAAGTGGCGTCGCGCGTGGCCCGCGCCTTCGAGGCGCTCTACGAGTCCAGCACTCTCGGTGGTCTCGTGCTGTGCTTCAGTCGCTTCCAATCGGCCCTCACCCAGGTTCCGTCGTCGGAAACCGTGCTGCCCATAGAGCCTCCGGCTGCTGTGACGGACGCGACTGTGGCTGAACCCATCTTCGAACCGAGTGTCGAAGCCCTCATTGAGGCTGTGCTGCCGCGATACCTCGCCATCCGTTTCTACCAGTCGCTGCTCGAGTCCGTGGCGAGCGAGCACGGAGCTCGCATGACCGCCATGGACAACGCCACGCGCAACGCAAAGGACCTCGAGCGCAAGCTTCAGATCACCTATCAGCGGGCCCGCCAGGCGGCCATCACCACGGAACTCATCGAAATCATCAGCGGCGCTGAGGCGCTCTAAGAAAAGTCTTCAACCGTATTTGGAGTCGTTAGTCATGAAGGTCGGAAAAATCCTCCAGGTCATGGGCCCCGTCGTGGACGTCCAGTTTGAGAAGGGCGATCTGCCGCCCATCTTCAACGCGCTGAAAACCACGAACCCCATGATCAGCAACGAGCAAGGCAACCTCACGCTCGAGGTGGCCCAGCACCTTGGCGAGTCCGTCGTGCGCGCAATCGCCATGGACTCCACCGACGGCCTGTGCCGCGGGAATGCTGTGAACGACACGGGCTCGCAGATCACCGTGCCCGTTGGCAAGGAGGTCCTTGGCCGCATCCTCAACGTCGTGGGCGAACCCATCGACGGTGCTGGCCCCGTTACCGCGTCAAAGAGCTACCCCATTCACCGCAAGGCGCCCGAGTTTACGCGCCAGTCGACTAAGGTCGAGATGCTTGAAGTGGGCATCAAAGTCGTCGACCTACTCGCCCCCTACCAGAAGGGCGGGAAGATCGGCCTGTTCGGCGGTGCGGGCGTGGGCAAGACGGTCCTCATCCTCGAGCTCATCAACAACATCGCTAAGAAGCACGGCGGAACGTCGGTGTTCGCAGGCGTGGGCGAGCGGACCCGTGAAGGGAACGACCTCTACCACGAGATGAAGGATTCGGGCGTTCTCGACAAGGTGGGTCTGGTCTTCGGCCAGATGAACGAACCACCGGGCGCGCGCGCTCGCGTTGCGCTGACGGGCCTTTCGCTGGCCGAGTATTTCCGCGATGAGCAGAACCAGGACGTCCTCTTCTTCGTCGACAACATTTTCCGCTTTACGCAGGCCGGTGCGGAAGTGTCTGCCCTCCTTGGCCGAATTCCCTCGGCAGTGGGCTATCAGCCCAACCTCGCCACCGAAATGGGCGAGCTCCAGGAGCGCATCACCTCGACCAATAACGGCTCCATCACTTCGGTCCAGGCCATTTACGTGCCCGCCGATGACTACACGGACCCCGCACCCGCCACTGCGTTCGCTCACCTCGATGCGACGACGAACCTCGACCGCTCGATTTCGGAAAAGGGCATTTACCCCGCGGTTCACCCTTTGAACTCCACGAGCCGCATCCTCGACCCGCAAGTCGTGGGAGACGAGCATTACAACGTCGCTCGCCGCGTCCAGCAGATTCTGCAACGCTACAAGGAACTGCAGGACATCATCGCCATCCTCGGGATGGACGAGCTCTCCGAAGAGGACAAGCAGGCAGTGGGTCGCGCTCGCCGCATCGAGCGTTTCCTGTCCCAGCCCTTCCATGTGGCGGAGCAGTTCACGGGTAACCCTGGCCGCTACGTGCAGATCCAAGACACCATCAAGGGTTTCAAGGAAATCTGCGAAGGCAAGTGGGACCACCTGCCTGAGGCCGCCTTCCTCATGGTCGGCACCATCGAAGAGGCCGTGGAAAAGGCCAAGCGCCTGACCGCCAACGCCTAAGTGAACCGAGAGGAATGTGGTTATGGCTGACAAAGTCGGTGCCAATGAAGTGAAGCTCATCGTTCTCACGCCCACGCGCAAGCTCGTGGACCTCGTGTGCGACGAGGTCTACTTCCCGAGCACCCTCGGACGACTGGGCATCCTTCCTGGGCACGCGGCTCTCGTGTGTCAGGTTGGAACCGGAGTCCTCTATTACAACAAAGGTCAAACGACCTCCTTCATGTCCATTGCCGGCGGCGTGGCCGACGTTCACGATAACGTCGTCACCTTGCTTGTAGACTTGGCGGAGGACGCGGAGGCTATTGACGTTTCTCGCGCCGAAAAGGCGCTCTCGCGGGCCCAGTTGGTGCGCGCCGGAAAAGACCCATCAGTCGATCCTCAAGCCGCGGCGCACGACGAAGCGCGAGCTTTGGCGCGCATCGAGGCGGCGACGCTCCACTCCGGTCCTCGCAAGGTCTGAGAAGTCGTTGCTCTTCAGGCAACGACTTGGGGAGGATTTTTCCCTCACTGGCGAGGGGATGTTATCCTGGCGTGCCGTCCCGGAGGCACCGCCGCATGACATCCGACTCGCTCATTGATTCCCTGTCTTCTTCCTCGTCGCTCGCACCCGAAGCGTTCACTGCGCCCGGGATGTCGGTGTTGCCGTCGGATCCCGCCACTGCGGGACGTGCGGCACCCAGGGCGCCGACTTGGATCGTCCTCGACACGCGCACCGCGGAGAGGGGCGTGAATTCGGGGGTTGCGCGCTTCGTTGCTGGACTGGCGGGCGGGCTCGCTCACGTCCTGGAGAGCCAGCCCTTTCCCAGGCCCGTGCGCATCTTGCTCGTCGGAAAGCACGAACCACACGCCTGGATTATCGGGCTGGTGCAAAGGTATCCCGACCTGGTGTCCTACTGGAGTGGCGGCCCGGGTGCACTGTCGCGCAAGTCTGATCGCCCCATTTGGTTATGGCCCTCGCGAGTGGTCGCGGAGATCGCCCACAAGACCGATGAGCATTTCTTTTGGGTCGCGCCTGGAAACTTCGATCGTCCCCTGCTCTGGCCCTTTGGGCGCGCCCGCTGGCGGAACCGCATCGTTCAAGTTGTGCACGACACCATTCCCTTTACCCAAAAGGCGAGCATGGGGTTGCTCTTTCGCGCGCAGTTCTGTGGGATGGTCAAGCGCACCCTGAGCTCATTCCCTCACGTGCTGACCGTGTCGCCTCACTCGGCGAAGGAGCTCGCCGACCTCGCACCCAAACGGCAGCGCCCGGTGGACGTCGTCGGCAATGGCATCGAACCCGTATTCGGCTCCTATGCCAAGGTGATGGGTGAGGATCGCGTACAGGCGCGGCTGCGTTTCCTTTCCCTGTTGTTCCCTCAGGCCGAGGAAGCGTCACAGCGGGAATTCTTCGAACGCCTCGCGCGCGCGCGCTGGGTCGTTGGTGTGGGGCGCTACCAAAAGTACAAGGCATGGGAGACGGCGGAGGAGGCTGTGGGCCTCCTGCAAGGGTCGTTGCGCGAAGGGGCTTGGTTCTTCCGTGTGGGCCTAGGTGCCAAAGACACCCAGCGACTTTCGCGAACCGAGCAGCATTCCCTCGCTCTTTCGACAGTGTTTCCCGGGCTTCAGATGTTGGGTCTCCCAGAGCTTTCCGACGCTCTTTTGGGCGTCCTCTACACGCTCGCAGACGTTTGTGCGCACCCCAGTCGGGCAGAGGGCTTCGGTCTTCCCCCACTTGAGGCGGCCTTTTGTGGAACCCCAGTGGTCTATAGGGCGGGAACCGCCGTGGACGACCACTTTACCCATGCGCGCCTCCCGGAGGGCTTCGTGACCGCTCTCGCGGATGATTCTGCGCAAGCATGGGCGCGGGCCCTCTTGAGGGCAATGGAGGATGCTGAC
>JBIKVI010000307.1:0-5361 GCA_044356935.1 Silvanigrellaceae bacterium
TCGGCCAGCGGCTTAGGAACGGCCTTGCAACCGGCGCCGCCCTCGCAGAGGGAATCCGCCCAATACCCCATGACGTTGGCGTTGAGCAGCAGGAGCGCGCGCGCGAACACACCCACGACGAGGAGCGCGGCCATGGGCATGGCGTACTTCCCGTAGGCGAAACGGATGGTCTCGAAGACCTGTTTTGCGTACTTGCCCGAGAAGTAAACCTCCTCCTCGAAGAAACCGGAGCGCGACGGGCGTGGAGTGCCCGCATCCTTGGCGACGTTCATGGCTTCCCACCCCTTTGAGCCAGAGCTTCGGGCCCCGTGCGTTCTGCGCGTTCGAGCGACTTCACGAACGCACGCACGACGTCGGAGTTTTGCAACAACTCCGCGAAAGTGCCCTCGGCCTTGATGACACCACCTTCGAGGAACACGACGCGATCGCAGTAGGGAAGGATGGAGAGCCGATGCGTTACGAGCACGCGCGCCTTGCCGCGCCAAGCGCCTTGGAGCAACCGATGTCGCACGCGCGCTTCCGTATCAACGTCCAAAGCGGACAGGGCGTCGTCGAGCAGCACGATGTCGCGCCCGTGGAAGTGAGCGCGCGCGAGGTTCACGCGTTGGCGTTGCCCTCCGGAGAGGTTCACGCCCCGCTCCCCTATCTCGGATTCGAGACCTTCCTCGAGCCGCTCCCGTGCTGGCGCGAAGTCGGCTAGGCTCAGGGACTCCAGCACGGCATCCTCATTGGCGTTGGCGCTGCCGTACTCAAAGCTCACGTTGTCTCGCAGCGACGCGCTCATGACGAAAGAGTCTTGAGGAACGTAACCGAAGTGGCGACGCACGCGCGCCACGGGGCTGCTCAAAACATCGTGCCCCGCAATTTCGTAGCGGCGGAAAGTGGCCGAAGTCTCGCGCAGGAGCGACTGCAGAAGCAATGTTTTTCCGGCGCCCACCTCGCCTACGAGTGCTACGAGCTCGCCTTGGGCGATGCGCAGGTTCACGTCGTAGAGAAGATGCCTCTCGCCCGCCTTGAGCGTGAGGCCTTCCACGACGAGGGCGTCCTCCGTCGGCTGCGCGCGGCCCGCCGTCGACTCGTCTTGCGTGCCCTCACCCGGTTCCGTGGAGAGCGCGAAGTAGGCTTCGAGTCTCCGGCACGAGGTTTGCGCATCCACGGCCACGACGATGGCCCAAGGCAGCATCCGAATGGGCCGCACGAGGAAGACGCCGAAGATCCACAACAACGAAAAAATATCGCCCGGTGTAGGCGTGCGGGTGGTGGCGGCGAGGAAGCCTACGACGCCAGCAACGTTCACGAGGAAGGGAGCGACTTGGGCGATGGAGTTCATGGTCGAGCCGTTGGTGACCATGGCGAGGCGGTTGACGCTCTCCTCGGCGCGGGCCTTGAATATGCGCGCCTCGAAGAACTCCATCCAGCCGAGAACCCGGACGGCGCGAACGTTTTGGAGCCATTCGTTCACAAGCGAAAGCCTGCGTTCCGCGTAGACCTTCATGAGTCCGAACAGCCGCGCCTGCCGACGAGACAGCAGCAGGCATGTCCCCACGGAAAGGGCGCTTACGAGAACGGGGGGCCACAGGGGAACGTCGAGAACGAGGCCCATGGCCAAGGGCGCGGCAACCAACGGAACAAGCGAGGCGATTGTGTTGGGAACGACGTCATCGAGCACGTTGCAGGCCGCCTGGACGTCTTGTGCGTAGAGCGACACGCTCTCTCCAACGGTTTTGGCACCGCGCGCGCGCGAATCCAGGGCCAAGGTGTGCTCGTAGAGGGCCGACGACACCCAACGCTGGGCCAAAGTGCTTTCACGCACGCACAGGAGGCGCGTGACCGCAAGGAGTGCCTGCGATGCGAACATTGTTCCGAAAGCAAAGAGCATGGCCATGACCAGTGCCCCTGTGTCGGCGACGGCCATGGCGAGTCCACTTCCCCCGCCCTCCCCGAGGAGACCGTCGACGAAGGTCTTTTGGTACCAAGGCGCGAGCAGTCCGACGAACGTGCTCACCGTGCCAAGTGCGACAATGAGGGCGCGCACGCGCAGACGCGAAAAGAGCAACGTGCGCAGCATGCCTTTGCGCAGCGCGGTGGCGTCGAAAGGAGGTTCGAGGGCGTCGCCAAGAAAGTCATGTGCCAAACGACTACGGGAGTGGGTTTGAGTGTGGGCCTGGGTGTGGGCTTGGGTTCTATCGTTCACCAAAGGGCAACTCCGGCCGAGACGCAGCGACGCAAAATCGCCAGTGGGCGAAAGCGCGGACTTCGGGGAGAGGAGTCTACCCCTTGCTCGTTGAACCTCTCAAGTCATCGTCCTCGACACGCGTGTGTCCGGAGGAAGGTTTCAAACGAGCGTTTGGGTGATGGGTTCTTGCACAGGAACGCGCTCGTGCTCGTCGCGTTAACAAACCGACATTGCTGAAGTCATCGATATCCCTCTCGGGGCACGCTCCCTGCAATCGTTACGGCAACCCAAAAGGAGGGCTCTCGGATGCAAGGACGACAGGACACGACGCTCATCGGCTCATCGCAGGGCATGCGGCTGCTAAACGACGCCATTCGGCGCATAGCCCCTTCCTCCACCCCGGTGCTCGTGCTCGGGGAAAATGGGACGGGAAAGGAACTCGTCGCCCGCGCGATCCATGGCGGCTCACCCCGCGCTCACGGGCCCTTCGTCGCCGTGAACTGCGGGGCGCTTCCAGACACCCTGCTTGCCGCACTGCTCTTTGGGCACGAGGAGGGTGCCTTCACGGGAGCTAATGGCGCAAAAACGGGTCTTGTGGAGGCGGCCCGCGGCGGCACGCTGTTCCTCGACGAGGTGGGGGATGTGAGTCCTGGGATGCAGATCCAGCTCCTTCGATTTCTCGACGACGGGTGGTTCACCCCCGTGGGTTCAACGACGCCGCGCCATTCCAACGTGCGCATTCTAGCGGCAACTCACCGCGACATTTCCCGGCATGTCGCCGCGGGTCTTTTCCGTGAGGATTTCGCCTATCGGCTAGCGGTCCTCGTCGTCGAGATTCCACCCTTGCGGGAACGACTCGAGGACATCCCCGAGCTTGTCGCCGGGTTCCTCGTCGAACAGGCGCTCCGCACCGGGAAGGTCAAGCGAGCCGGATCGCGCCTGCTCACCTCCCTGATGGCGAATCCCTGGCCGGGCAACGTCCGCCAGCTGCGATCCGAAATCGAAAGGCTCTGCGTGCTGTCGGGAGAGGAGACGGAACTCGACCCCGCCGACTACGTCCCAAGGCTCGGACCCACCGCGTGCGCGCGGATGCAACCGATTCCTCCCGGCGGCATCGCCCCTCTCGTCGACGACTATGCGCGTCGCCTCGTCCTCGGGGCCATCGCCCGCCACCCCATCAACGTAACAGCTGCCGCGCGGGAATGCGGGTACTCGTTGCAAGGATTCAAAGGACTTTGCGTCCGCCTGGGGATCCCGCTCGCCCTCGCGGGGCGCTCTGGAGCGCGGCGCGCGAGGACCCTCACGCACCGCGGAAACAGCCACCCCACATTCACCTCTCTCGTGCGGAGTCCTGCCCCATGATGCCAATCAAAGCCTCGTCTGCCCTGCTCGCGTGCGTCTTTATGGCGGGGCACGTCACCGGATGCGACTCGCATGACGCCTCCCATGACGACCCACGCTCACCCGCTAGAGCCACGACGATTGTGTCCGACGACGAAACACAAAAAAGGCTCTCCCTGCTCGACGGACGCTTCTCCGCCGACCAGGTCTGCGTCGACTTCATCCTCGCTGAAGCTCTCATCGCGCTGGGCCAGCGCGCGCCTAGCAACTTGCCCGTCGGCGTTTTTTCGCCTGCCCAAGCCAGGTCGACTTGCCCTCGGCGCTACTCCGAGCTAGCGGCGTCGCTCACCGCGCGTATCGACGCGCTCGACGACTTCCATGCGGGCATCACGTTCGGCAATGCCCTCGACTCGAGAGCGTCTCCCGTCGTTTCGGCATGCGAAGGTGCTGACTTCTGTCCGAAGGCGCTCGGCGCAGCGTTGGTTTCTGTGCCCTCGCCCATCCGGGGGCGCTTCTTTTCCATCGTCCCCCTCGACGACGGAACCAACCGCGCGTTGGCTATTTTCCGACTCGGCGGGAGTGAAGTCCGCTCCCTCCAACGCGCCATCGTTCGCGAGGGCGAGGTGGGCCATACCTCCGACGCCTCCCTTCTCGGCTCGGCGCAGCGCGCCCTGACGCGTCGCATGCTCGACGGACGCGATCGCGACGACGCATCCGTCGAAGCGTGGGATCTCCATTCGGGAAGGCGCGTCCGCCTGGTGGTTTCGTACGCGCCGGCGCAGTCCATCGCGGCTCCCCTCGAGTGGCGAAGTGCCCTCCCCTCTCTGTCTTCCTGGGATGCCTTTGGATGTGCCGAGTCGTTCGAAGGCGGCAATGCCTCGGTCGGGGCCTGCGTAACACACGACCGACGCCACATCCTCCGGGTGCGCGACTTCCTGCTGGCGGACCAGGACCCGGTGTTGGGCGACGCCCTGGCTTGGCTCACCGCACGCGCGGAAAAACCACAGTCCCCCCTCGAAAAGAGTGCCCTTCCTTGGATCATCGATGTGCGCGGCAATCCCGGAGGAAACACGCGTCACGCCCTGGAACTCGCCTGTCGCATCGGAGGCGAACGAACCGACGAGCGTGTGACACGTCGCGCCTACCGATCGAATCGGTGGCCTGCAGCCATCGCGGTGAAAGACTCCGAACACGACTCTATCGTCAGGCTCGATTCCCTAGGCATGATGGGGAATCTCGACTTCGTGGATATCGACGAGACGTGGACGGTCTCGTACGGCGAAAACGCGCGCGCTCGCGAGGCCCAGAGCCGAGGCTACCTCGCCCGACACGGCTGGGACGCCGACGCCTGCCGACGCGCGCGCGAAACCGCGCTCGCAGATCGCAAATGGGTCGTGCTCACCTCCGGAGCCGAGTTCTCGGCCGCGGAGAATTTCTTGAGCTTCTTTGATGGTCAGAAAGGAAACGTTCGCATCGTTGGTGCCTCGACGAAAGGGGGGACAGGCTCACCGGTAACAATCAGGCTCCCGGGCACGGGCATCGCCCTGAGGCTCTCCACCGCTCGGCAGTTCGACCTCGGCAAGCGAGGCGAGCTCATTGAAGGAAGAGGTGTTCGACCTCACGCCCAAATTCAACCCGACGACGAGGAGTCGTTCGCACGGCGCCTCAGGGCTTTCGCGGAGGGCGCGCTGCGGGAGGACGATATCGAGCACATGCCGGCGGGTGTGAGAAGAGGATTGGATTTCCGTTTTTGAACTCAAATTTCGACTTCTGTTGGCCGCACGTGGAGCTCCTCCGCATGCGGCCATTAACGTTTAAATTCCAGGCCCCCTTCAAAAATGACC
>JBIKVI010000062.1:0-18133 GCA_044356935.1 Silvanigrellaceae bacterium
CGAGATGAGCCGCAATGTATCTGGAAATACATGAGGCGAGCGAGCGACGAAAACGAAGAGATCGGCAATTTTTTTAAAGTGGCCCAGTATGCAGTTCCAAGAGCAGCTCAGCGTGGAGGCTCGGATTAGCGCACAAAATGTCGCTGTGTCGCAACACGTCGAAGGGGGCACCTGCGAGGTTGGTGACCTTTCCGCCCGCTTCGGACACGAGCAGCGATCCGGCTGCGAGGTCCCAGGGCTTGAGCGAGGTCTCGAAGAATCCGTGCGATATGCCCCGCGACACGTAGGCTAAGTCCAGTGCGGCAGCGCCGTTGATCCGCAGACCCACGCTTCGAGATTGGATCGACACCATGGCGCGCGACACCGGATCGAGAGCCTCGCCCTTGAGCGACGAGAAACCAGTGCAGAACGAAGCGCGTCCGAACGCGACGTTGGAATTCACGCGAACCGGGACATCGTTGCAGCGGGTGCCGCGTCCGCGGACGGCGGTATAGAGATCGCCCGTATGCGGGTGGCAGATGGCGCCCGCGATGACCGTGGCCGCGCCGTCGGGCTGGAGCACAGCGCAGGCGACGCTGACGCAGTAGTATGGGTTACCATTGGAGAAATTCGTCGTGCCGTCGATAGGATCGATGATCCATACGGCCGTCGGAGATGTGGTTTCGCTCCGTGATTCCCCCGCTGGCAGGGTCCAACCCGATTCTTCGCCCAGGACCCGGTGCTCGGGAAACCGCCCTGCGATCCAGGCCTTGACCAATTCCTCGCAGGCCACGTCGGCCTGCGTCACGAGGCCGGCGTCGTCGGGTTTCTCGGTGACGTCGAGTTCCCCGCGGAAGAATCGCAGGCTCAGCTCTCCAGCCCGTCGCGCAACCTCGGCCACGTCGTCGCGATCGGGCAAGCGCAAGGCAGAGAGGGTGTCGTCGTATTGAGGGGGCATAGATGCGGTCCTCTCGGGTTCGCGAGGTCGCTGCCTCGGTCGAAATCTGCTAGCGTACTGGGAAAGAGGGGTAATGCATCGACCCCGAAGAGGAAAGTTCATCATGGCAGAATCGCCTTTGGTCCTTGGAGCGGCCTTCAGCCTCCTGTGCGCGGGCTTCGGGGCCTGGTATGGCGTCCGAATGGCCGCTCGGACCGCCGCGCTTCACAAGGTGGCGCACGACAACGCCGATGGCGTGCGCCGCAGCGCCGAACGCCGGCGCCGCATCATCCTCGAGGAGGCAGCGCGCGCGGCACGCGAGCAGTTCGAGGAGGAGCGACGCCGCATCGAGGAGGAAACGGCCCTTGGGCTCGCCCTCCAGGAAGACAACGAAACAGACCTCAACGATCGCCAGAGCGAGCTCGATTTGCGTCAAAATTCCCAGGGCGAAGCGGAAAAGGCCCTGGAGGAGCGCCGCGCTGAGCAGGAGGCCGAGCGCGCGCGCTTGCAGGAGGCTCGGGTCTCCGTGGAGGCCGCGAACCGTGAATTCGAGCGAGCCCTCGTCTCGAAGCTTGGCGTCGATCGGGAGGAATGGGCGGCTGGTGCGCGCGAAGACGTGCTCAGCGCCGAAAAGCTCGGAATCTCGCGCTGGCTCCTCGAGCAGCAGGAGGAGCTGAAGGCCGAGGCCCGTCGCCACGCGAAAGATGCGCTCTCCAACGTTTACGTGCGTTACAACCCCACGTTCGTGTGGCCAAAGATACCCTTCTCGGTCGAGACGCCCAACAAGGCGGTGGCCGAACGCATCTTGGCCGATGGCTCGCCGGTGCTCGCGATGCTGACCGAGGGGACCGAAACCGTCGTGGAAGCGCTCGTCTCTTCGTCGAACGCCGCCGATGACAAATCGGGACCCACGTTGAAAATCAGTGGCGGCGCGGGCGTCGACAAGGAGGTCATTCGTCTTTCGCTCGACGAAATCGTCAAGCGCAACGTGCAGAATCCCGACAAGATCCGCGCTGTCGTCGCCAAACAGCGCAAGCACATCGATCGATTCGTCCTCAAGCTAGGCGAGGAAGCCCTTCGAAACCTAGGCTTGCCAGCCGATATGCATCCCGAAATCCTCAAGCTCATCGGCTCGCTCAACTACCGAACGAGCCATCGTCAGAACCAGTATTTCCATTCGATGGAGGTGGCCAGGCTCGCCGGAATGCTCGCCGACGAGGTGGGCGTCGATTCCATGCTCGCCAAACGTTCGGGCCTCCTGCACGACATCGGAAAAGTCCTCGATTGGAAAATCGAGGGCAGCCACGCGGTCATCAGCGGCGACTACGCGACGCGCTTCGGGGAGGCCGAGAACGTCGTCGACACCGTCCTTGCCCACCATGACGACAAGGTCGTCGAGACGCCCCACGCCTTCATCCTCAAGGCCGCTGATGCCATGTCGGGCGCCCGGCCCGGTGCGCGCGTCGATATGGAGGAGGGCTACCAAATGCGCCTCGCCAACATCAACGAGGTCGTCACGAGCTTTTCGGGACGTGGCGTTATGGGCAATGTCATCATGCACGCCGGTCGAGAGATCCACGTGTTCGTCGACAACCGTCGCGTGCGTCAGGACAACATGGAAGTCCTCGCCCAGGACATCTGCAAGAAACTCGTGTCCGACGTCCAATTCCCCGGCCAGATCCGCGTGACCATCGTACGCCGCGTGGAAGTCAGCGAGGTCGCCTGATGAGCGCCGTCCTCGTGGTGAACGCCGGCAGCTCCTCTGTGAAGTTCCGACTGTTCGGCACCCATGGAGGCGCGCTCGCCGATCCCTTGGCCGAAGGGCTCGTTGAGAGCATCGGGAGCGTTGACGCGCGCTTCACCTACACGCCTCGCCTCGAGGGTAAGGCGCCCCGGGTCGAGACCCTCGACGTGGCCGACCACGACGTCGCTTTGCGATCCATCCTGCGCGCTATCCTCGCGCGCGAAGATGGGGTGCTCGGCTCGCGCGCCGACGTGGGTGTCGTCGGGCATCGCATCGTCCACGGCGCCGACCGTTTCCAAGCGCCAACGCTCGTCACGCGTGAGGTCAGGGCGCAAATAGAGAAGTGCTCGCGCTTTGCTCCCTTGCACAATCCAGTGAACCTCGCGGGGCTGTCGGCCTGCGAGAAGCTCTTCCCTGCCGCGAGGCAGGTGGCCGTGTTCGACACCGCGTTCCACGCCACGCTTCCGCGCGAGGCTTTCCTCTACCCGCTTCCCCATGTCCTCTACGAGCGCCACGCCATCCGTCGTTACGGCTTCCACGGCACGAGCCACCAGTACGTGTCGCGCCGTTACCTCGCCATGGCTCGCGAGGCTCACCGGCCCGCGTCGCGGGTCATCGTGTGCCACCTCGGCAATGGTTCGAGCATATGCGCCGTGCGCGACGGCCGCAGCGTGGACACCTCCATGGGATTCACGCCGCTCGAGGGCCTCATGATGGGCACGCGCAGCGGCGACATCGATCCCGGCGTCCTGCTGAGCCTCCTCGGACTCGAGGGGATGACGGCAGAGGAGCTCGATCGCATCTTGAACAAGTACAGCGGTTTTCGCGGCGTCACCGAAGACACCTCCGACGTCCGCACCGTCCTCGAGAAAGCCGCTCTAGGCTATGAAAGGCATAAGCTGGCCTTGGCGATGTTCTGTTACCGAGTGAAGAAATACGTAGGCTCGTACGCCGCCGCGCTCGGCGGACTCGATGCCTTGGTGTTCACTGGCGGCATCGGTGAGAACGCCGCGGCCATCCGCGCGGGAGTCTGCGAGGGGCTCGAGTTCCTAGGTGTCGAGCTCGATGCGGTGCGCAACTCCTCGCCGGCGCGGGGCGAACGGATCGTGTCACGCGAGGGAGCAGGGACCGCAGTGGCAGTGGTTCCCACCAACGAAGAATGGATGATCGCTGCCGAGGCCCTCGAAGTCGTGGCCGCACACGAGGCGCATGCAGCGCGCGCCGTCGCCGGTAAGGTCCTCGACCCCGAGGCGCGCCTCGCGCTCGTTAAGGCATGGCAAGCCTGTGGCGGACAGGAGGACGAGGTCATCGAGGCTTTCGCGCGCGAGAGCGGCGTGAGGTTGACCTCCGTCGCCCTGCGCGCCGAGCTTTCATCGGTGGGAATCCTGGGCTGACGTCCTTGCGAATTGCTGCTTGGGCCTTTCGGCTTGCTCATGCGCCCCGTCGAGAAGATGCGACTCAGTCGCAATAGCGCACCGCGCCGGGCTTCACCACGACCACGAGATCGTCGCCAAGTGCGGGAGTGACAAGGAACTCGCCGCGCGAGGTTTCCGTGCGTTCCCCGCCGAAGGCGAGATCCACAGTCAGCACGCCTCGACCCGCCCCCGCGCCGCAAAAGCGCGCGCGGGTCGAGGCCTCATCGAGGTTCACGACATGCGTGAGCCTCTGCACGTGCGCCGCCGAGAGGAAGTCGCCCGCGTCCCAGGCGAGCTTGGCTGGTTCCCCAGGAGTCGCCAGGAACGCCGCGTTCAAAGAGACCACGAGAGACGAACCGAGCGCCTTGTGCGCGCGGAACTCGACGGTGGCCTCGAGCGTTGCGGGGTACGTCCCGGGCAAAGTGTCGGTGGGGATTGCCGCGCGCAGGTTCGCCCGCGCGGTGCGATCGCTGCCGCGCACGAGTCCGAAGCCGAAGCCCGGTAGGGCGATGACGAGAGCGCCATCCTCCTCGTTTACGTTACCTTCGATGGGGGTCGTGCCGCCGCCAGCGGTGAGCCTGCCCATGGCCACGGCATGCGAGAGATCGTAACGCAAGATGGCGGAGTCGTCGGGGAGTTCTGTCGCGGGCGCAGGGCGCACGGAGCCCGCCCATGCGGATGACTCGCTCGCGATGCCCGACACGGTTGCTAAGACGGCGAGTGCGCCTGCGGTTTTCCATGATTTCATTTGTCACCTCCTGGGGGGGGGATGGACCCGAATTTGGTTCCAACCTGTTTCCAGGAATAACGCGCCGAGCCAGTGACGGCAACGAATTTGGCGTCAGGGTGCTTGGAAAGTCTTTCCAGGCGTGGAAACGGATTCCGGATTCAGGAGCTGGCTCGCAGCCGTCAATCGGCTTTCGCGGCGCCATCTTCCTCGTCGCGCGGTCGTGTTTCCTTGTTCGGGTAGAGCCGATTCTGGAGGATTCCCGGGAGGCGCGCGTCGCCGGTCGTGAGAAGGCTGTCGGATTCGTCGGCGAGGTCCTGATCCCATACGGAGAACTCCGCGCGCGGCACGCTGGGCGCGTCGACCCGGAGGGAGGCCATTGTCCGCTGGTAGCCCGCAAGCATGAGCGCCATTCGGTTCTTGCCGATTGCGGAGTTCACGTCCTTGCGCCGCCTGGCGTTGGGATGCGCGTTCGGCGCGTCGAAGTTGATGTCGTTACGTACGATGCCGGAATCGAGCCTGCCTCGGAGGGTGCGCGCGTAAGCGAGTGCTGCGTCAAGCCGGGCGTGCTCGGCGAGGGTACTTGCGTCTTGCTGGCGCGACTTCTCGAGTCTGAGCGCGCGCGCGTAGTCGATGGGGTACATGGCAGCCCTGAGGGCGGCGCGCTGGAACGCATTGCCTTCGCCAGGCTTACCTGACGTGACGAGAAGATCAGCCATCTCGCACTCCGGGAGGTGAGAGATGGCCGTCATGGCATTGGACTCTGCCCATCCACCGAACGAGACGACGTTCCAAGGGAACTCGGTTCCTTCGTTGGCTCCGCGAAACGAGGCGCGCACGAGGGCGTCGGACACGTCCATCAACGAAACGTCGAGGGCGTCGCGACGGAAGGGGCCCGGCTCCCCGGCGCTCGCCTTGATGGCGAAGGCGAGGCCGCGCGGAACTTGCCCGGTGGTCGGATACGGAATCGATGCGGATCGGGGGGCGAGGACAAGGATATTGGTAGACGGCAAGAAGGAGCCGAAGGTGTCTCCCTTCCTGTAGGGCATGAACGCCTTCGAGGGATCGTCTTCACTCGCACGGAGGCGTTCGACGAAGGCAGGCTGCAGCGACTTGGGGATGATATAGGCCTGGAAGAGGTTCTCGAGTCCGGAGCGTTCCTTCCACCGTGCCGAACCAGCGACCCGATCCGCGGAGCGGAACGTCGAATGGATCACCATTCCTTCGGGCAAGAAAAGTGTGTCTTCACCGGGTCTCGCGGGGCCCTCACGCATCGCGGCCTCGCGGCGATAGCCCAGCCAGGCGTTCTGCGCGAGCTTTGGGTCGACGAGGGGGAACCAGGCGTTGAAGAAGTCGGCTTTCCCAATGAAAGGCACGTCGCCTTCGCTCACGGAGTCCCAGAAGCGCCGACCAAACCCGAGGGGATCTTTGTCCGCCAGCCCGAGGAACGCCTTGAGGCGCTCATTGAACTCCTCCCACGCTTCCACGGAATCCTGCTGCTGGGTGTAAGAGGGGTCCTCGCGGAACATCTCGAACCAACGCCGCGCGATGGCAATTCTACGCGGCGTCGCTGAGGGGGAGTCTGCGGGCGTGAAAAGCGATGCGACCAGCTCCTTCCCGTCGGTGATGGTGACTCCTGAAAACGCGTACCAGAGTCGGCGCATTTCACGCGCGCGCTGCTCGTACGTCGGAAGAGTCACGACGCTCCGGAAATCCTGTTGCGAAAAGAAGTCGACGATGAGTACGGCCTGGCCGACGACGGCCTCGAGGCTCATGACGACGGACTCCGGTCCCACGCCGAGCGAGTTTCCGAAGCCCAGCGCATAAACCAAGTGGAGTATGGATCGGGAGAGGGCGCCTCCCCGATTGAGTGCAGGCAAGAAAAGGAACGAGTCGATGACGTCAGGCGAAGCCGCAAGGACGAGCGCGGCTTTTTGCGCTTCCGAGAGTGCGGCCTTGGCTCGAGTCACCGTCGTGAGCTTTAGCGAGGGATTGCCCAGGAGGCCGCGCAGGATGCTGCCCACGATGGACCCCGACGAACCGCCAATGACGACCTCGGGCACGACATCCTGCTCGAGGAGCGCCACGAAAGCCCCCACGTGGCTCGGGAACTTGACGCCGTTGCCCTGCAAGGCGACGCAGGCCCGGAACCGCCCCCCATCGGGGGCGGCTAGCGGTGAGGTGGCAGGGGACGAGGTTTTGTTGAAGACCCGCAAGGTGCAGCCCTGGCATGCGAAGCCGAGCATCGCTCCGGTTATCGACATGGCCAAGGCGCGTCTGCGCAGGGCATCGAGGGATCGCTCGAAGGTGCCAGGAGTGGAGTGAGCCTTCGGGAACGGGGCGTCGCTTGGGGTGTGTTTCATGCTTCGATGTTACCTCTTGAGAC
Source organism: Silvanigrellaceae bacterium (assembly GCA_044356935.1). Classification (GTDB taxonomy): domain Bacteria; phylum Bdellovibrionota_B; class Oligoflexia; order Silvanigrellales; family Silvanigrellaceae; genus JADCJN01. The sequence goes on from JBIKVI010000062.1 coordinate 7,189, forward strand.
GAGGAGCGCGAAGCGTGGCGTCGGCCCGTCGACGCAAGGAAAGTTTGGGATCCTCGAGGTAATCCCCCGGCTTCACGGTGCCATCAGTCTGTGTCGGCTTTCGTTCCCGTGAGCCACGTCCGCGCGGCCTCGAGCTGCTCGGGACGGCCGAAGAGATGCACGACGTCACCCTCGAAGAGGAGCTCGTCGGGAAGGGGGTTGACGATGCTCGCCCCGTCGCGCTCGATGGCCACGATGCTCGCGCCCGTTACCTTTCGCAGCTCGGTGTCCTTGATGAAGCGACCCGAGAGGTGAGGGGCCTCATCGAGCGAAAGCCGAGCGATGGCAGCGGGTCCACCGAGAACGTTGAGGATTCGTGGTGTTGCGGATACCGGGAGCTTCGAGACCCGGTCGGGCACCGTGCGGGAACCTTCGTGGCGCTCGGATCCGGGAGCATCCGCCCTCTGTTTGTGATCGTGGCTGTGATCGTGGCTGTGATCGTGGCTGTGATCGTGGCTGTGATCGTGGCTATGATCGTGGCTATGATCGTGGCTGTGATCTTGGCTATGATCGTGATTTTGATCGTGATCGTGGCTGTGATCGTGGTCGGCCGCGAGCGTCGCCTCGAATCGCTCTTGCAGGCGCTTGTAAAAGCCAATGGCATGCGATCGGAAAGCGATGGCGAGGAGCGCAAGGACAGCGCCGAGCACTAGAACCACGCCGAGCGGCGGAAGGAACGCGGCGCCAAACGCCAGGTTCAGTCCCACGAGGAAGGCGAGCCCGAACCCCAAAAGCAACGTCGGCAGCAACAATTGGCCGAGGCGCTCGCGCGCGCCGGGCGGGGACCGGACTTCGCCCGCGGTGTCCGGAGCGCGCACGAGGGTATCACCAACGTAACGCGCGGTGCGCAGGATGCGACGCACGGTCGCGACCTGAAGGGGCATCGTGATGACCAACGCGGATGTCCAGACGATGGCGTCACCCCAATCCGACCAGAAATCCGAGAAGCGCACCCCCGCAGGAAGTGCGTCTGAGGCGGCCCGCGCGCCCAGGAAAAGAGCGGAGATAAGTGCGATGTTGAGCCCAAACTGGATGAAACCACGCCGGAGGTAGGCGTCAGTGAGCAGCCTCGGTGCTCGGCTGCGGGCGCTCTCGAGCGCCCTGGCGTAGGCGTCGGAGGCCTCGATGAAGCGTTGCGGGAGTGAGCGTTCCAGGAGCCCGTGTAGGGGATCTGAGGCGCGGATGAGGTAGGGCGTCGTGAGGGTCGTGATCGCGGACACCGTGACCGCGATTGGGTAAAGGCGCTCGCTCGTAACGCCCTTGGCGATGCCCAACGAGGCGATGATGAAAGAGAACTCGCCTATCTGCGAAAGTCCCATGCCCACCTTGAGCGATGTGGCCCTGTCGGCGCCGGAGGCGAATACGCCCAAAGCGCACGAGATGACCTTCCCGACGATGACCACGGCCGAGATGACGAGGATGACTGCCCAGTTCTCCACGAGGACCCGCGGGTCAATGAGCATGCCTACCGCCACGAAGAACACGGCTCCGAAAAGATCGCGCAGCGACGAAGTGAGGCCTTCGATTTGCCGGGCTTCCTTTGTCTCTGCGATGATGGCGCCGATGAGGAACGCGCCGAGGGCGACGCTGTACTCGAGCTTGTAGGCGAGGAGCGAGACGCCAAAGCACAGTGCCAACGCTGTGACGAGCATCATCTCGCCGTTACGGAAGCGAGCCACGTAAGCGAGCAGGCGGGGGACTAGGAGGATTCCTCCCACGAAGAGAGTCACAAGGAAAACCAACAGCGTCCAGAGCGTGTCGAAGGCGGAAGCCACGCTGAGTGTCCCGGTCGTGGCCACGGTGGAAAGAATTGCAATGATGAGGATGCCCAAGAGATCCTCTACGACAAGGATGCCGAAGATGAGCTGGGCGTAGGGTTCCCGTGTGGCGCGCAAATCGCGCAGCGCCTTGAGGATGATGGTGGTGGAAGAGATGGCCAGGATGCCGCCGAGGAACAGGCTGTCCATTTCGCTCCAGCCGAACACCTTGCCGATGCCATAGCCCGCAGCCACCATCACGACGATTTCGAGCGTGGCTGCGAGGATGGCCGGAGCGCCCACCTTGGAGAGTTTGCGGAAGCTGAATTCGAGGCCTAGCGCGAACATGAGGAACACGATCCCCAGCTCCGCGAGCATATGGACGGTTTCCTCGCCTCGGATGAGCGGGAAGGGTGGCGTGTGAGGGCCGATAAGGAAGCCGGCGATGATGTATCCCAGCACAACGGGCTGGCGAAGCCGATTGAACAGCAAGGTCACAAGCCCGGCCACGGCCAGCACGATAGCCAGATCCTGCAAGAACGAGGAGTGGTGCATGGTTTCGTCGCTCCGTTTCTCGATGTCAGCGCAGGGGGCGGCCCATGGCGATGGTCGTGACGCGTTCCCGTCGACTGTTTGGGCTCCAGCGGTAGGCCGTCGGTTGGCCGCCTTCCTGCGCCACGAGGAGGATTTCGCCCACCCCCAGGCCGGTGGCCCCCGCGGGCGCGCGTGAATCCCCCGGTCCATGGCGTGTGGAGGTCGAGTCGACGATAGCGACTATCCATGCGCCTGGAAGTCCCGGGGCGGGTCGCGGCGAGGCTGTGGCCATCATGACGTGGCCGGTGTTGCGCGTTCGCGCATCCTCGGGCCTCAGCCACGCGATGACGTCGCCGCGACGCAAATCGACCACGCGTTCGACGGACTCCCACGCCGTGGCACTCACCCGGCCCGCAGCGAGGGCCTCGAGATAGCGCACGAAGTGGCGAGCGAGCGGTCGGCGGCGCGGGATGTCGTTTTCAAGTTCGAGTCCTCGACGCATTTCGTCCAAGGCGGCCGGAGTTCCTTTGGAGAGCACGTGCTCCATGAACCCCGAGCAATCGAGTTCGAACACCCCACCGGCCTCGTCGATGCGCGCGTCATGAACGTAACGCGACTGGCGCGCGGCGGCGAACGTGGCGCGCACCTGCGCGAACGCGGGTGGTTCCGCACCCTCCCGCGCGTCGAGGGAAGGCAACAGTGTTGGTGAAGCTTGGAATGGGGGGGGCGGGGAGTCGCCTTGGCGCGAGACGCACGCGGTGAGCGCGACGACGATCCCGAAAAAAACCACGCGTCCCTTCGCCGCAGGGTGCGCGAGGATAAGTCGCCAGGGAATGGGCATCGTCACATCTCCTTGAGCAACACGATGGTTCCTCGCAGGCGTCGGGCCCAACCCGCCAAGGCCGGGGTGGTTTCGAGCCGCGCGGCGAGCCGCTCCACCGGGAGCACGCGCACGAGGAAGAACACGAGGAATCCTATGGCAAGGAAACGCGCACCCATCCAAATAGCACCCACGGCATCGGAATCGATGAAGAGGAGGAATCCCAAGCCGATGCCAAGCGATACGACATAGAGAGGGGTGGTCAAATCGCGTAACGCTCCGCGCGCGGCCGGGCCTGCGCGCACGAACGCCGTTCCTTCGCGCGCCTTTTCGGCGCCCTCTTCCAGGGCGGGAACCAGCCGATTCCGCCGCGCCCGCCCCGCCTTCACGAGCCTGGCCTCGTAGCGAAGGACGGCTTCGGGAGAGGCCCACTTTGCCAATGCCACCGTAACAAGCGCGAGCAAGACCTTGAGAGCAACGACGCCCGCGGCTGCCCACACGAGGTGTCGCGGCTCCAAGGGAACGACTTTTGCGACGTCTTTGGCGAGCTCCTCGGCGACCCGGAGCATGCGTGTTCCGAAGATGGCCCAGTAGATGATCAATGGCTGCACGAAACCCCAGAGCGCAGCGAGCACCGCCCCGAGTGCGATGCCGAACACCGTGCGTCCGGCCACGAGCGTCCCGAAGTTGAAGAGGAGTCCCTGCGCTGAAATCCCCAGCATGGGTGTGAGGCGCTTGCCCGCGGGCGAAAGCGCCTTGAGGAGAGCGACGAGAGACGACACCGTGGCGGGCAAGCTCTTTGCCGAAGGGTCGCGCGCGGTGGTGAAGGCGACGCGCGCGAGGAAGAAGCCCTGGTTGAGGGAAAGGACGAACCCCGAAAACGGTAGCCGCAGGCCATGGAGCACGCTGCCCAAACCGATTTCAACGGCCGCGAGGGTCGCCGCCGTCCGGGTACCGACATCCACGGCAGGATGCCCCACATCGGACTGAGACTTCGCCGCCTCGTTCACTTCAGTCGCAACTCAACGACGAAACCATCGTTCGTGTGCTTGAAGGCGAAGTCGGCGGCAACCGTCTGCGCGAGGTCGACCCATGTGATGAAACTCACCAGCGCATGGAGCGTGTTGGGGCTGTTGGGATCGGGGGAAAGGACCTGGAGTCCCCTTTCGATGCGCTCGTTCACGGTCCGATCGCTCTGGCGCGCGAACGCGAGGTAGTCATCGGGAATCGACAATCCTTCGCACTCCCAGCGCGCTACGACGCGCCCCTCCATGCTCTTGGCGGAGAACAGGACGCCTCCTCCCCGACGCGCGAAGTAGGCGCACGAGCGCCATGGACCAACGAGAAGGCGTCGCAGGAGCGCTTCGTTGGTGTTGGCCCGCAGCGGCGTAACGATGGCCGCTTCGATGTTGATGCCCTTGCGGCGCCAGGTGTTGTCGAAGCTCTCCGCCACGTCGCGGAAGATTTGCGAGACGTCCATCACCTGGTTGGGATACTTAGACACGAGTTTCGCGATCATGCCCTGGGGATCGTTGGCCAGGAAAATCTCGAACTCACCTAGCGAGTCGAGCACCTCATTCCAACGGCGCTTGAGGAGATCCACCGGTTCGGCCACGAGAGGGTTGTGGGCCTGCGCCCCTCCTCCCGCGTCCTGTCGATTTTTTTGGTAGGATTTCTCTGTGGCGTAGGCTCGAACCTGCTGCACGAATTGATGGAGCGCCATTTCAGGGGCGGGCACGCCCTTACGCGTCTCCTCGATGCTGATGTCTCCGCGCAACGCGGCCAGCGCGAGTGAGAGAGGATTGTCGCCCGCGAACTTCTCGCTGGCCGAACCCAGGGTCTTACCAAGCTGACGAAGGACTAGCGCAAGGGCGCCGAGCATGAGCACGGTCGCGCCGAGTGCGAAGAGAGCGTTGGCACCGGACTCAGCCTGGGGTTCCAGCGCGCGTCCGATGCAGTATCCTCCGCCCACGGCGAGGAGGAGAGCCGCTAAGCCATTGCCCAAGCGCACGAGAGCTCGCAGGACGCCGAGCGCCGCCATGGGTGGCTTTGGGGAGGAGCCTTGCCCCTGCGATTGCGTGGCTCCACCCTTCTTGCGGGAGGGAGCGTACCAGGGCTCACCGAACGGTTGCGTCATGAGGTCCACCTTCCACCGGGGCGAAGTCGACGAGCCGGAGCTCCGGCTTCCACACGCCCCGAAAAAGTTGAAGGCGCCCTTCGACCACGAGCTGGAAAAAGCGGCTCGAGCGGGCCGCCGTTTCGAGTTCGTCGGCCATGCCGAACGCGATGACAGCCTGCTCCTGCGAGGCGTCGACGAAGGTCACGCGGGCGTGGTTCGAGTCGACGGCTTTTCCAACCCGCTTAATATGCCCGAGTTGGGCGTTGGGGATCAACCATTTGGGGCGGGGATTCCGGACTCCGTAGGGTTCGAGCCACACGAGGGCCTCGAGGAACTCACGACCCAGCGTCGCGAACGGCGCCACTCCGTCGATTTCCAATGGCTGCCGCAGTTCCGTGTCAGGGATCCGCTCGCGCGCGCGTTGCGTGAGATGATCGCGCAACCAGCCGATTTTGGCGTGTTCGAGCGACATGCCCACCGCGTGGAAATGGCCGCCGAACGCGGCGAACTCGTGGCGCACCTCGTCGAGAGCCGCGAAGAGATCGAAGGCATGGGTCGAGCGGCCACTTCCCTTGGCCTTGCCCCCTTGGGTGCCCAGAACCAGCGTCGGGCGGTAAAAGCGCTCGAGCACGCGTGACGCCACGATGCCCACCACTCCCGTGTGCCACTCATCTTGATGCAACACGAAAGCGGAAGGCAGATGCGCGCGTGCGAGGGAATCGTTTCCTCCGGCGGTAGCGCCGATGCGCGCCACCTGAGCCATTGCCTGGGCCGTGATTTCCTTTTCGAGTCGCTGGCGTTCCGCGTTTTCCATGTGGAGGCACTCAGCGAGCTCTTCGGCGCGCTGCTTCGACTCGGTGGCGAGGAGTTCCTCGGTTGCCAAGGCGTTGCCCAAACGCCCGGCCGCGTTGAGGCGTGGGCCTATCTTGAATCCAACGTCGCTGGCGTCGATGCGACCAACCTCGGAATTCCACCCGGCCAAACGCAGGAGCGCGCCTACTCCCGGACGAGAGCCCGAGATGACGTGCTCGTACATGACCTCCAGACCCACGCGGCACAAGACGTGGTTCACGCCGTCGAGTGGAGCGAGGTCGGCGATGGTGCCTAGGGCCACGAAGTCGAGGTAGCGGCGCAAGTTGACTTTGGCGGCGCGCGGGTGCCCGCGTTCGCGCAGCAACGCCCGAACACCCGCCATGACGTAGAAGGCGACCCCCACGCCAGCGAGCATGCGGTAAGGAAACGTGCATCCGGGTTGCTTAGGGTTCACGATGACCGACGCCTCGGGGAGCGTGGGCGGGAGATCGTGGTGGTCGGTGACGATGACGTCCATGCCGAGGTCGCGCGCGAGGCGGCACGCCTCCACGGCCGCGATGCCGTTGTCCACCGTAACGATGAGGACGCCGAGACCTGACTCCCGGTAGCGAGCGTATTTTTCGGCGATGTTGCGCACGCCGGTGGGATTGAGGCCGTAACCTTCCACGAGCCGCTCGGGGATGTAGACATCCACGGTGTGGCCGATTTCCGCGAAGAAGCGGCGCAGCATGGCCGCCGAGGTCGTGCCGTCGACGTCGTAATCGCCGAAGACGACAACAGGAGTGCCGAGGTCGAGAGCGCGCACGATGCGCTCGGAAGCTTCCTGCACGCCCTTGAGAAGGAACGGTGTTGGCAAACCCTTGAGCAACTCCGCGCTATCGAAAGCGCCCGGGCGAGCGCCTTCGATGAGCCGCCCCGCCCTGCGCTCCAGGAACTCCTCTGGGGTGAGGGCTTTTTCGTCGCGAAGGAGCCAGCGGAATCGCGACGTAAGGGCCACGGTGCGTCGAGCTTCGGCGAGGTGCGCACGCGCAGGGGGGCGCGCGGGCGCGAAGGTTTCTTCGGGCGTCTCTATCATGGTTCCCCGATCAGGACCTCTTCTTGAGGACCACGGGTGGAATGTAGTTCGGATCCTTGGCCGCCTTCGCCTTGAGCGATGGGTCCTTGGGCTGCCAGCCCATCTTCTTGAGCCAGCCTTCCATGACGATGGTCAGGGGCGCGGCGACGTAGATGGACGAATAGGTTCCCACGACGATGCCGATGAACATCGTGAGCGCGAAGTCCTCGATGGCACCCCCACCGATGGTGGCGAGAACGAGGAGCCCGGCCAAACCCGTGGAGGCCGTCAGGACGGTGCGGTTCATGGTTTGAGAGATGGAGACGTTGATGATGTCGCCAATCGGCATCTTCGGATGGATGGTTTGCACTTCGCGGATGCGGTCGTAAACGATGACCGTATCGTTGATGGAGTAACCGATGATGGTGAGGAACGCCGCGATGGAAGAGGTGGAGAAGGGCTTGCCAAGGGCAGTCATGACGCCCAGGGCGATGACGACGTCGTGGACGAGGCACAGGACCGCTCCCGGGCCAAAGCGCGGGTCGAAGCGCACCGCGATGTAGATGAGAATGCCCGCGCACGCGAAGAGCAAGGCCAGGTATCCCTTGCGCTCCTCTTCGGCGCCTATTTTGCCGGAGATGTTCGAGACGCTCATGATTTGGATGGCGTCATTCCCGAAATTGGCACGCAGGGCACCGATAAGCTTATCGACGCGGGCGGTGGTCTCGGTTTCCGGTTTGCCCTTTTCGTGCTGCAGGCGAAGCACGAACTCGTTGCGCGTGTCGGCGGCGAGTGCGCTGAAGGTGGTGACCTCCACGTCGCCCACGCCGGCTTTCGCCGCGACATCGGCCACGTCCTGCCGGACCACACCCTCCTTGCGCACCTCCACGGCGACCTCGGAACCGCCTAGGAAGTCGATGGAGTAGTTGACGCCGCGGATGAGGAGCACGGCCAACGACGCGACGACGAGCGCCACCGAGATGCCGATGGAGATCTTCTTGAACTTCATGAAGTCGAACTGCCACTGGGGCGGGAAGAACTCGACGTTGCCGAACTTGAATTTCATGATGCCTTGTTACCTTCTCGGGGCGGCCTGATGTGCGCGTTGGAAGCGGAGGCGGCTACATGAACCGGCGGACGCGGGTCTTCTCGACGAGCCACTGACCAACCACCTCGGTGACGTAGTAAGACGTGAAGAGTGTCGCGATGATGCCCGCGAGGAGCGTCACGGCGAAACCCTTCACCGCGGCGTTGCCGTAGATCAGGAGCACGAAGGCCGCCACGGCCGACGTGACGTGCGCATCCACGAGGGTGCCGAAGGAGTGGTTGTATCCTTTGTAGAAAGCCGACTTGGGGGAGTTTCCAGCCCGGACTTCCTCGCGGATGCGTTCGTTGATGATGACGTTGCCATCCACTGCCACGGCCATGGTGAGCACGATACCCGCGATTCCCGGCAGCGTGAGGGTGGCGCCGAAGGCCGCCATGAATGCGAGGATGAGAAGCACGTTGAGCAACATGGCGGCGTTGGCCACCATGCCCGACAGGCCGTAAACGAACCACATGAACACCACGACGATGACGGCAGCGATGCCACTGGAAATGACGCCCTTGCGGATGTTCTCTTCGCCTTCGCTCGGCCCGACCTGGCGCTCTTCAATGACCTTGACGGCCGCGGGCAGGGCTCCCGAGCGGAGCACGAGCGCGAGGTCCTGCGCTTCGCGTGCTTGCATTTCAGGGGAAGCCCGCCGGCCCATGGTGATTTGCGCGCGGCCGCCGAGGATGGGGCCGTTCACCGAGGGCGCGCTGTTGACGTTGTCGTCGAGGATGATGGCGATTTGATTTGGCGCCTTGCCCGCGGCTTCCGTGGTGAGATCGCCGAAAAGCTTCGAACCCTGGGGGTTGAAGTTCATCGAAACGACCGTCTGTGGAATGAAATTCTCCGCCGATTGCACGGCTTCAGCGCTCTCGAGGAGGTCGCCCGTCAGCTTGGCGTCGGAGCTCAGGAGGTAGGGAACCGTGCTCGTGAGCCGGCTCTTGACGCCTTCGGTTTCGTAGACGCGTTGGAGCATGACCGTGGTGTCGGTGGGGATCTTCTTTTCGTCGCGCATCCACTGGGAGAGCTTGCGCAGCGAGTCGGGGCTCGTGTCCTCCTCTGCGACCTTGAGCGCGAGACGCGCCTCCTTCAGGAGGCCTTCAAGGCTGTCCTGGGACACGTCTCCCCGCACGAGTCGGAAGTCGAGCTGCGCGGTGTTGCCAATGAGCTGTTTGGCCCGCTCGAGATCCTGGGTGCCTGGCAACTGGACGACGATTCGCTTTTCGCCCTGCTGGAAGATTCCGGGCTCCGCGACACCGAATTGGTCGATGCGGTTGCGGATGGTATTGATGGCCTGAGTCAGGACGAGCTTCTCGTAGTCAGCGATTCGTGCCCTGTTGGGCGCGAATCGAAGCGTGTTCCCCTCGAGCGCATCGGCCACCACGAGGTAGGTTTGGTCGGTGACGTGCTTCTCGAACGCAGCGCGCTTGGCCGTGTCGCCGAGCTGCACGGTGGTCACGTAGTCGACGCCCACCTTCACATCGGAAACCTTCAGGCCCTCTTTGTCCGCGTTCTCGCGGGCGCGGGCGACGGCTCTCGAAATGGAGTCGCGCACCGATTGCTCGACATCGACCTCGAAGAGGAGGTGGAGGCCACCTTTGAGGTCGAGCCCCAAATTGATGCGGCTCGCAGGAAGGGAATTTTCCACGAAACGCCGGAGTCCATCCTCCGGTTTGCCCTTGTCGGGTCCTTCGGCCACTCGCTGCCATTCGGCGGGGTCGCCCAGGAAGGTGGGAATGGTGAAGAGCGCGCCGAAGAGCACGGCGAGCACGGTGAGTGAAGCCTTCACCCACCAGAGGACGGGGAGGTTACTAAAGTACGCGCGCAATCCACTCATTCGACGACACCCGTGGGTAGGAAGCGACGGTCGACGGGTCACCCCACTGTCTGCGGGGCCCCGCAACTAGAAACTCTGGACACTCGGGAAACGAACTCGTCAGGTGGACGCTGTAACGGGAGCTCCGGCCGTTGGACGGCCAAGCTCGCCCGAAACCGCGCTTTTGAGCACGCGCACGGTTGTGCTGCCGAGGTCGACGGTCACGATGGTATCCGAAACCGAAGTGACTTTCCCGATGAGGCCACTGGAAGTGATGACTTCCTTGCCAGGGGTGAGGGAATCGATGAACTTTTTATGCTCTTTCTGACGCTTCGCGTTGGGGCGAATAACGAACAGCCACATGAACAGAATCATGCCGCCCAGGAGGACGAAGTTGATCCAGCCGGGAGGCTGGCCGCCAGAGGCACCCGGAGTTGAGCCAGGAGTCACCACGGGTCCGCCTGCTTCTTGGGCAAAAGCATGGAACGAGACGGCGGCGGATACTGCAAAGGCTCCGACAGCGCGGAGCGCGCCACGGGCCGAGGAAGGAAGGGACAGAATAGTCATGGAAGTCTCTCGTGTAGAAACGGTTCAAAGCAAAGTAATTGCCCGGAGAGTGAGCAGTTTTTGTGAACTGCTAGGCTCCTGAGCGTACCGAACGCGCGACTCTAGCCTGTACAAGTGGGGCTGGCAATTGGGGGAGGCTCGTGCCGGTCATCGGTCGCAAGGGTCGGGCTCCTGGAATCAGCAGCCCGCCTCGTGACAGTGCCCAACAGGCGGTTATCATGAGGTGGGTGTGAAGTTACGCAAACGAATGGGCCCAGGTCACCTTGCGAGCGAGGAAGAAGCCTTGGAACACGCTGTTCTCAGCCCCGATCAGGCTGATTTGGTCGACGCCTT